>DASYDZ010000163.1:0-20086 GCA_036499305.1 Candidatus Didemnitutus sp. | reverse complement strand
GAACAGCAGCTTGTGGTTGTCGTCGCGGCCCGAGCGATGGTCGTCGAGGAGCTTTTTCACCGGTTCCGGACGCAGCAGCTTGAACATGCGCGAGTCCGGGTTGAGCAGGAGTTCGGACAGCAGGCCGTCCATCGACGAGTGGAACCAGCCGTCGACCACATTGACGCCAAAGCCCCGCTTGGGCCGGTTGAGAATCTCGGGCGGCAGGTAATTCTTGCAGACTTCGCGGTGAATCCACTTTCCCCGGCGATTCCTGATCTTGAACGTCGAGGCGAGCCGCTGGCCGAACTCGACGACGGTCCGGTCGAGATAGGGAACGCGGACCTCGAGGCTGTGGGCCATCGAGACCTTGTCGCCGAACATCAGCAGCTCGTCCGGGAGGGATGAGCGCATCTCGAGCAATTGGAAACCGCCGAGATCATCCAGGTGCCGCATTTCCGGCAGCAGGCTCTGCCAGTACGGCACCGGTTTCGAGGATTGTCCCGGCGGCAGGACGCCGTCGCGAAACAAACCGTCGATGACTCCGGCCGGGGCAAGCGAGAAGACATGCTGGTACCGCTCGAGGCGGTCGGCAATCCCGAGGGCGTAGACGCCGCGCTTGGCGGTCTCGTTGCGCCGAAGCGAATTGATCGCGGCGCCGATGGCCTTGCGGGCCCCCGAGGGCAGTTTGCGCCAGTAAGTGCCATAATGGATTCCGAGATGGCGCTTGTATCCGCCGAACAATTCGTCGGGCCCCTGCCCGATGAGGGCCACCTTCACGTCCTGCCGCGCCCGCTGGCACATGTGATACATCGGGACGATGGAGGACGATGCGACCGGCTCCTCGAGGAATTCCACGATCCGCGGCAGCGTCTCCTCGAAGCGCTTCTGGTCGAGTTCGATTGGGACATGCCGGGCATGGAAGTGGCGCGCCGTGGCGGCCGCCTCCTTCAGCTCGTCGTCGGCGAACGAGCTTCCGTATCCGACGGTGAAGGCGTGCCAGCCCTTTCCCTCCTCGTCCATGAGGCCCATGAGCAGGCCCGAGTCGAGCCCGCCGCTGAGCAGGATGCCGACCGGCACATCGGCGAGCAGGTGGCGCTTGACCGCGCCGCGGTAGAGGGCGAGCAGTTGCTCGCGGGCGTCGGCATCGGTCATCTTCTCCCGAAACGGTTCCGGCGTGAACCGATACCAGGTCTCCTCGCGGCAGGTGCCATTCTCGGCGATGAGCATCGTGCCCGGAGCGAGCTTGCGGATGCCCTGGAAAAGCGTGAGCGGCGAGGGCGTGTAACGGTAAAGGAGGAACTGGCTGAGCGCGACCGGATCGACGGCGGTGCGTGCACTCGAGGCGGCCCGCACGGCGCGGACTTCCGAGCCAAAGCTCAGGGTTCCGTTCTCATCGCGGTAATAGATCGGTTTGATTCCCATCGCATCGCGCACGACGAGCAGCCGTCGCCGGCGGATGTCCCACAGTCCGATGCCGAACATGCCATTCAGGCGGCTGAAGACCGCGTCGCCCCACTGCTTGTACCCGTGGACGATGACCTCGGTGTCGGAATGGGTCCGGAACTTGTGGCCATGGCCTTCGAGTTCGGCGCGGAGTTCCTTGTAATTGTAGATCTCGCCGTTGAAAACGACGCAGACGGACTCCTCGGCATCGGTCATGGGCTGATGACCGCCCGAAAGGTCGATGATCGAGAGCCGGCGAAAGCCGAGTCCCAGCGAGCCGGAGAAAAAGAATCCCTCGTCATCCGGGCCGCGATGAATGATCGACCGGGCCATCCGGCGGATGGTCTCGGGGTCGACGGGCTCGTTGCGGGCGTAATTGAACTGGCCGGTGATTCCACACATGGCGGGAAGGAGGGAGTGTGAGGGCCTTGGTAGCTGGAATGATGCCGACCGCAAATCCTGTTCGGCGGCCGGGGACGCTAATTCGCCGCCTCGCCGGCGAAATCGTGGCGGTAGTAGGCGAGGCTGCGGAACATCTGCGACTGGCCCCAGCGGTGCATCGGGACGTTGTCCCAGCCGAGATGCAGCCGGCGGGTCCGGAACGATCCGTCGGCCTTCACCCAATGGTCGGAGATGTCCTGCACGACCCGCGCCAGCGGCGCCTCCATTTCCGGGAAGGACCGGCGGAGCACGAGGCAGAGGTTGATGCATTCCGCGCAGTCATAAAGCTCGCGCCGGTAAACGGTCATGCGTGGTGCCCGCGAGAACGGCTTCGGCAGCCCCTCCGCATCGAACAGGTTCGCGAGATAATAGCCGACGCCCCGCTTCAGGGCGGCGAGGATTTCCTGGCTGCCGGTGAGGGTCTGGACCTTGCCCAGCGCCTTCATCACGAAACAGGTGTGGAAGTGATCGACGAAGTCGCGCACGCCATCGGTGGCATAGTACCACGAGCCGTCGGCATTCTGGTTTTCGAGCACAAAGGCGATGTTTTCCTCCGCCGCCTCGCGGTATTTTGGCTCGGAAAAATCACGCGCGGCGCGGGTCAGCAGGTTCGAGCGGTAGGCGGCGGCGTTGAGCACGCCGCCCTTGTCGTCGTAGGGGCCGTAGCCGCAGCTCGCCCCGCGCTTCGAGGTGGGGAAACGCTTCAGCGCCGAGTAGGCGTGCCGGGCCATCGACGCCATGATCTCGAGCCACTCGTCCCGCGGCTGCAGTTGATGCACCTGCGAAAAGGCCTCGTAGACGTAGGGCAGCGTGGTGATGAACGGCGTGTCGCGGGCCAGCGTGCCGTTGCGCGTCACCCAGTCGAACGGGTATCCCCAGCAATAGTCGGGATAACCGGGCGCGCGACTGCGCTTCAATTCCTCGAGGAAATGCACGGCGCGCTCGAGGTGCTCGGTCCGCCGCGTCGTGGCGTAACGGTACGCGAATCCCATCGCATAGTGGGCGTCGGCGATGGGAAACCGGATGCGCTCATGGAACAGGCGGCGCGCGCCGGGCAGAACCGCCTCGGACAGGATCATCGGGGCGACGGCCAGGAGGCCGACCTTGGGCGAGCGATAGTACAGGCGCTTGGCGCCACCTCCGACCTTGCCGGCGAAATACGACTGGTGATCCCACGAAGTCTCCCCGTATCCGGAAAGCCATTCCTCGAAGGACTCGAGGATCGGGCCGACGTCGATCGCGGCGGAAGCCGGGGTGGTGACCGCGGTCATTTGGCCTTTTCGTTCGTCTGCGTCGCCAGGGAGAAATTGTCGACCTTCATCCGCAGCATGCCGCGGAGGAGCAGTCGCAGCTTCTTCATCTGCTCGCGGCGATGGAACTTCATGAGCTCCGGTGACACCGCCCGCGGGATGCGCCGGATCGAGGCCCAGCAATAACCGGCGAAGAGGGCGAGGCTGCCGATGATGATTGGCCGCTTGATCATCCGATACGGGATGCGGAAGATCTGCCAGATCGGCGAATTGCCGAGATAGTAGTCCTTCTCGCCGTAGGAAAACAGCGACGCCAGGATGTTCTTGTGCTGGCCGGTGCCGAGCACGCGGTGGTGGTTGAAGCGTTTTTCCTGGAACGAGCGCGTGCGCCATCCGCGCATGCGGGCGGTCGTGACCGCCACCCAGTCGATTCCGCCCGCGCGATTGGGCACGTAGCCGCCGATCTGCTCGAAGCAGGCGCGGCGGAACATCTGGCACCCGCCGGCGACGTGGTTCTCGCCCTCGAAGCTGTCGCGGGCGGAATCGTAGCCGTTCTCGAGAAACGGCGTGCCCGCCACGCCGAGCGTGGGATCCTCGGCGAACTTGCCGATCAGGAACTCGAGATACTCGCGGTCGAAGGTCAGGTCGGCGTCGAGGTTGCCCAGCACGTCGAAGGAGAGGTCCTTGACCCGCTCCCAGCCGGCGTTGAACGCGCGCACCTTGCCGGCGAAGCTGCGCTCCATGTTGCGCGGGCGATGCACCACCTCGATCCACGGATGGCGCGCGGCGTAGGAATCGGCGATCTCGCCGGTCTTGTCGGTCGAACCGTCGTCCACGATGACCCAGCGTTCCGGCAGCAGCGTCTGCGCGCACACCGAGAGAATCGTATTCTCCAGGAATGTGGCCTCGTTGCGGGCGGGGCTGATGAGGACGTATTTCATGATTTCGGCGGAGTCGCGGCCGAATGCCGGCCGGAATATATCTGCCGGAAAATCTCATCCATGATCCGGGCGGTCAAAACGATTTCCCTCATCGGAATGGGGGGTGAAGCCCCCGTCCGGGCCGACTGATAGAACTGTTCGATCAGCTCCCGCATGCCGGCGTCCTGGTAAAGCCGCCGTCCGGCGAGGTGCCGGGCATTGCGCCAGGCGGCGGCGAACTGCTCGCGGGCTTCCCGCAGCGGCGGAAGCAGATAGGTCAGGTAGCTCTTGTCGCCCCGGCTGCGATGGCGGATCAGGCTGCCCGTCGCATGGTCGATGGTCAGGGCATTGGCGGGTCCGAAGATCCGTAGCCGGTTCTGGCCCGGCCGGAGCTGCGTCGAAAAGCAGAAGTACGCGGTCGTGCCGGTGCGGTCCCGGAAGTGCACCCGCAACTCGTCGAGGACCTCGGCCCCGCCCATTCGGTGGAGTCGCGGGCTTTGGTGCCCGTGCGCCGACACGACCTCGAGGTCGTCGTCGAGGAACTCCGCCAGCTTCGCGATCCCGTGGCTGACGACGTTGTGCAGGAGCTGTCCGGGGAGCCGCCGGACCCAGTGGTTCGGGTCGCCGAGAATCGGTCCGACATAGCTGGCGTCGTCGAGGCTGTACGAGAAATGACTTTCGAGATGGACCGGCTTGCCACCGAGGAATCCTTCGCGCACGGCCCGCCGCATCTCGAGCATCTCGAGCGTGAACTGGAGGTTGTGTCCGGCGGTAAGCGTCCGGCCCCGGGCGGCCGCGAGCGCCACGAGATCCTCGGCCTCACCGGCCGTGATCGTGAACGGTTTTTCGAGATAAACGTGACTTCCGGCCTCCAGGCACTGGCGGCCGAGCGCAAAATGTCCCTGCGGCGGCGTGGTGATATGGACCACGTCGGGCCGCACCGCGGCGAGCATTGCGCCGACGTCGGCGAAGGCCGGAGGATGGCCGGCGCGCCCGGCCAGTTGCTCCGCCATCAGCAGCTCGCGATCACAGACGGCCGCAAGAGTGGTGCCGGCGATCCGGTTGATCGCCTGGACATGCTGGTCGGCAATCTTGCCGCACCCGATGATCGCGACGCGCAGCATGGGTCAGGAGCCGCGGCCGGCGGCCATGGCGGCGAACGCATCGTGCACGCTCACCCGCGGGCGCCAGCCGAGGCGGGAGCGCAGGCGCTGGTTGGAAAAACGCGTCTTCTTCCATTCGGCCCGGCATCGCCTCCGGTTGAATGAGGGCGGAAGCTGGCCGCGCGACCAGCGGGAATACTTTTCCCAGAACGCGCTCAGGAGGTAGGCCGCGAAATAGGGGACGCGCACGGAGCGGAAGGAGCGCACCTGGCGCTGGTACGAGCGCAGGAACGCCCGGGCGGTCACGACCTCGTCGTCCACGATGTTGAAGACTTCCCCATCGATGCCGGGCGTCACGCCGGCGAGGAAGATCGCCTCCGCGCAGTTGTCCACATAGGTGAGCGGAAGGATGTTCGATCCGCCGACCTGGATGAAGATGCCGAAGGTGTCGATGCCGACCCGCCCGCTCAGGCCTTCCTTGCCGGGACCGAACACGGTGCCGGGCCGGAGCGTGACGAACGGAAGCGCCCGCTCGCGGCCATAGCGTTCGACGAGCTCGTCCTGTTTCAGCTTGCCGAAGCAGTAGGCGTCGTGGCGCTCGACCGGCGAGTCCTCCAGCGGGCAGTTTTCGTCCAGCACTCCGCCCCACGGCAGGCTGCGATTCGAGTAAACGGCAAAGGTGCTGATGTTGACGAAGCGCCGGAGAGTTCCGGTGGCAAGGGATGCCTCGATGAGATTGCGGGTGGCCAGCGCCGTGCTCATGAAAGAGCCGGCGAAGGATTTGTCGAAGCCGGCGGCAAGATGATAGACGACGGTCGCACCCGCGGCCGCCCGCTCGCAATCGGCCCGGGCCACGAGGTCCCCGGACATGATCTCAACCGTGGCCTCCGCGCCATGCCGGGCGCACACGGCGCGCAGGCGATCCAGCCGGCTCGACGGGCGCACAAAGCAGCGCAGGTTGGCATGGCCCGCCGCGAGCAGACAGTCGACCAGGCGCGCGCCGATGAATCCGTTCGACCCGGTGATCAGGATCCGGGCGGAAGGCGGGATGAAGTCGCGGACGCCTGTCGGTGGATTCAAGGCCGGACGGGTTGGAGGGGTCGAAAGTTCGGCGGGCTCAGCGGAAAAACCCCCGGATGCTTTCGGCCACATACGCGATCATCGCATCGGTGATTTCGGGATAAATCGGCAGCGACAGGATGCGCGACTGGTTGGCATGCGCGACCGGGAAATCGGATGGCTTGTGCCCGAGGTAGGAATACGCTGGATAGAAGGGCAGGGCCTTCGGGTAGTTGAGGACGGTGGTTATTCCCGCGTCCGCGAGGTGTTTCTTGAGCGCGTCCCGGCGGTCCGTGCGAATGACATACAAATGATAGACATGGTCGCGGCCCGGGGCGGCCCTCGGCAGCACGAGGTCGCCGACGCCCTGAAGAAGCTCATTGTATTTTGCGGCGATCCGCTGGCGGCCCTCCGTCCATTTTTTCAGATGCGGAAGCTTTACGGAGAGGACGGCGCCCTGGATCCCATCCATGCGGCTGTTGATGCCCTCCATGATGTGCTCGCCCTTGCCGCCGTGGCGCGCATAGGTCGCCATCCATTCGGCCAGCTTGTCGTCGTTCGTGACGATGCCACCCGCATCGCCATAGGCGCCCAGATTCTTGCCGGGATAGAACGAAAACGTCGAGATCCTGCCCTGGGTGCCGACCATCCTGCCGTTGCAGGTCGCGAGGTGCGATTGCGCGCAGTCCTCGATCACCCACAGTTTGTGCTTCTGCGCGATCGCCATGATCGCGTCCATGTCGCACGCCTGGCCGTAAAGGTGGACGGGAATGATGCCGACAGTGCGCGGAGTGATCTTCGCCTCGATCTGCCGTGCATCGAGGTTGAAGGTGTCCATTTCCGTGTCGCAGAAAACGACCCGTCCGCCCGCCTGGGTGATGGTCTCGGTGGTCGCGATCCAGGAATGGGCGGTCGTGATGACTTCGTCGCCCGGCTTGATCCCCAGGGCCTTCATGCCGATGTAGAGGGCGTCCGTGCCGTTGGCGCAGGACACGCTGTGCTTGACGCCAAGCATGGCGGCCCAGGCTTTTTCAAACGCGTCCACGTGGGTGCCGCGGATGAAGTCCGTGCGCGCGATCACATCGGCGATGGCGGCATCGATTTCGGACTTGATGGTCAGGTATTGGGCGTGGAGGTCGACGAATGGAACCTTCATGGTGAAGAGATTGGGACTGGAGGAATGAGAAAGGACCGCGGTGGCGTTGAAAAGGGGAAAAGCCGGCCCCGCGCGGGCCGGCGGCAAAAAAGAGGGAACCGCCGGCCTCAGCCGAGCTTGCGGAGCAGCCGGGCCGGGTTGCCGGCGTAGATGCCGGGCACCGTGATGTCCTTGGTCACGACCGAGCCCGCCCCGACGACCACGTCATCGCAGACCGACACCGGCATGACGGTGGCATTGGTCCCGATGCTTACCCGGTTGCCCAGGCGCGTGGATTTCCACAGGTCCTTGCGGCCCTTGGCCGGACCGCCGATGGCAAAGACATCGTTGATGAACATGGCCCCGTGCGAGATGAAGCAGTCGTCCCCAATGGTCACAAGCTCGCAGATGAACGCATGGGACTGGATCCGGCAGCGGGCCCCGATCGTGACATCCTTCTGAATCTCCACAAAGGGCCCCACAAAACAGCCATCGCCGATCGCGCACCCATACAGATTGACGGGCCGCACGACCTTGACGTCGTGGCCGAAGGTGACGTTGACGACCTTGCAGTCGAAATAAGTGGGTTCCGGCATCGGAAGGCGGATCAGGATTTTCCCGCCGTGACCGGACGGGCGCGCTCCAGGATCTCGACCACGTTGCGCGCGTGCGCCACGCCGGTCATCGGAATCGCTCCGGTTCGGATGCAGTCGACATAATGCGCCGCCTCCACCCGGAGCGGCTCGGCGGTCTTGAACTGGGGCAGGAGAATGTCGCCGCTGCGGTAGCTGAATTCCTGTCGCTGCGGATTGTCGAAGTCCATGTTTTCGCCGAGGACCGCACGCTTGTCGATGCCCTTGTCGTAGATCGAGATCATGTTCTCCGCGACGTCATCATACACGACCATCTTCTGCGAGCCGACGACGATCATTTTGCGCACCTTTTGGGGGTCCAGCCAGCTCACGTGAATGTTGGCCATGACCTTTTGCGGGTAGGTCACATTGAGGAACACGACGTCCTCGATGCCCTTTTGCATGAAATCCATGCCGGTGCGCACCACGGACTGCGGCTCGGGGTCGCCGAGCCAGAACTGGATGATGCTGATGTCGTGCGGCGCAAAGTTCCACAGCGCGTCGATGTCGGAACGGATGCGGCCGAGATTCAGCCGCTGGCTGTAGATATAGCGGACCTCGCCGAGCGCCCCGTCGTCGATCAGCTTCTTCACGTAGCGCACGGCTGAGTTGTAGATGAACGTGTGGCCCACCATCACGGTCAGCTTCCGGTCCGCGGCGAGCCGCGCGAGCACATCCACCTCGGCGACCGTCGTCGCGAGCGGTTTCTCGACGAAGATGTGCTTGCCGGCGCGGAGGGCGTCGCACGCGAGTTGGAAATGCGTGCCGGCCGGGGTTGCGATCACGACGCCCTGCACGTCCGGATCGGCCAGCACGGTGCGGACGTCGGCCACCGCCTTCGTGCGCGGGAAGTTCGATTCGACGAAAGCGCGCCTCTCCGCGCTTGCATCCACGACATATTTGACGGCGACATCGGGAAGCGCCGAAAAATTGCGGAGCAAATTGGGGCCCCAATATCCGCAACCGATCTGGGCAAGAGTGACGGGTTTGGCATTCATGATGCGAGAAACAATTCGAAGTTGCCGGTGATCGCGATGTCCTCGAACCCGGCGGCGGGACGGTCGGCCAGCGGCCGGTCAAAGGGGGCTGGGAGCGGTCGGTGCACGCGCAGTCCAAGGTTGGGACCGGGCTCGGGCTTGTCCAGTCTAACTCGAATCCGGCGCCGCCCGTCCGCCTGCACCGTCTCCTCGATACTGGTCTCGCGGCGCTGGCGGAACCACGCGACGGCCTGTCCGCACGACGGAAACCAGGCGCCATGGCCTTCGAGCAGGCGAAGAATGCGCTCGTAGGCCTCATCCCACTGGCGCTCCGGGGCAATGCTGCGGTCATGCCAGTTGACCGTCAGCGCACCGCCGAACTGCGCGAACTGTCCGGCCAATTCCGCGACCGTGTCCACGGCCTGGTCGTCGGTCAGGTTCAGATACTCCGGATAGAACAGGGCCGTGTCCATGACGTGAAGCGGAAGTTCGAGCAGATGCGAGACTCCCGGCGGTTGGAAAGCCTGCGTCGTCCCGGCCCGGAAGCCGATGGTGCGGTTGTACCCGACCGTGGAATCGTAGCCGAATCCCGCGGACTCCAGCGCCGCCGGCGATCCTTCATCGAAATAGAGCCAGTGCATCCGGATGCCGGAAGGCTCGCGGCCGGTCAGTGCGCTGACGAGCGCCCTTTCGCTCCGGCCGTCGCGTTCCTCCAGCCACGCGTCGAGGCCATGCAGGCCCACCTCGTTGCCGTGCGCGGTTAGCAGCCGGATCTTTTCGCGCACCGATTCCAGCGTGTAACGCGCGGCACGCTTGCGCGGTGCCGCTCCCTGGCGTGTCCTCCCGGCATACCCCCGGCGCGGGATGAAAAAATAGGTGGCCGACTTTCCGCGTTCGATGACGAGGTAGCGGTCAAAGCGGAGCCATTCGTCCGGAAGCAGCCGAAGATAGACCAGCGGCAGGGCGAGCGCCGTGGCAAAATTCCGGGCCGCGCGGCGGAAGGGAATCCGGCCTTTGGCCAGGGCGATCAGGGATCCGACCGTCGCGCGTTGGACCAATCCGAACATGGTGTGATCGAACAGGTGCGGCCGGAGGGACGGATGATCCATGTCGTGGCTGAGGCAGACCATGAATTCGTGGCCGGCCGGGATCGGTGGAATCTCCACCAGGGGAATTCCGCTGCGGGTGATCACCGTCCGCAGAAGCTCGATGTGGATTTCCAGCGTCGGCAGCCGGGACCGTTCCGGGGGCTGGCCGCGCCGAAGCAGGGTGGAGACTTCGGCGAAAAGACGGTATCCGATCTGCACGCGGACGGCCGGGCCTTCCTGCGATTCCCTGGTCAGGGGCTCGTTGGTGGCCTCGATCACGGCCAGGTTGCCGGCGTCCGCCGAAAATGGGGAGACGCCTTCATAGAGGCAGAAGCGATGCGGGCCGAAACGCGCCACAATCCCCAGGGGTTCCGGTGCCACATGCTTTGCGGCGGGCGCGAATTCGATGACCAGCCGGGCGTGCACCGGCCCGACCGCCGGCGCCGTCCTGATCAGCACCTCGTAAAATGAGCCGGGCCGCGCAAACTCCCACGGAGTCTTGAACAGCTCGAAAAATTCACTGGCCGCCCCGCGCTCGGCTTCGCCGACTTCGAGCCCGATCATTTTTCGCTGCTTGCGACAGCCGTCGCAGGGGTCGGCGCCCGGGGCCGGGGAGGCGGCACGCCCAGCAGGGTTGCGGCCCGGTCGATGAACCGCTGCCGTTCATTGGTCCAGCGATGGTCGAGGTAGACCTGCTGGCCTTTCTCCACCAGGGCGGGAACGGACTCCGGCGCGTCGTGGATCCGGCGAAGACAACGGGCCAGGTCCGGCGCGTCGCCCAGCTCGAAGTAGGCGAGGTCGTCCGGTCCGAAGTAATCGAGAATGCCGGGAGCGCGCGGAGCAACGACCGGAAGTCCCTGGGATAAATACTCGAAGATCCGCGTCGGTGTGTTGAGTTCGGTGAAAATGCTGCGCCGGTTGGGAATGACCCCGACGTCGCTCTCGTGGATCGCCGCGACGATTTGTTCCAGATTCTTCGGGCCGTGATAATGGACCGCGTCGGCAACCGGGGAATTCCGCGCCTGCTCCAGCACCTGGTCGAGAAAGGGGGTCCGCTGGCCGTAGATGTGCAGTTCGGCGGCGGGACACGACGGACGGATGGACTCCAGCGCGGTCACGACCAGGTCGAGCCCGTGGCGCTCGACGATCGAGCCATGATACATGATCGAGAACCGCCCCCGTCGCGCGGCTGGGGCGGCGGGGCGGAAGGCGAAGATCCCCTCGTCGGGGGAATTCATCACGACGGTGATCTTGTCGGCCGCGCAGCTCCGCTGCGAAAAGATCTTCTTGCAGGTCTCGTTGACCGTGAGCACGACGTGGGCTCGGGCGATGCTCCATTTTTCGAGGCGCCGGAGCAGGCGGATGAGGCGGTGCCGCTTTTCGCCGAAAATGGTCATCATCAGCTCGGGCATCGGATCGTGCAGGTCGAGGATCACGCGGGCGCCGCGCCATTTCGGCAGCAGGGCCGAGACAACCAGGACGTCGGGCATGTTGTGGACGTGCACAAGGTCATACCGCCGGCGGAACGAGCGCCATCCCAGGATGAAGAAGGTGGCAAAAATGAAGGCGGAATATTGCCAGAAATATGTGAGCTTTCCGCCCCGCCGATGTTTTAGGGTTATCCGCCGCACATGGATCCCGCGGATAATCTCCTCCCGCGGTTCGTCCGGCTTCTGGCGCAGACAAATGACCTCGACCGTCGCGCCGAGGCCGGCCAGCGCCTCGGCGGCGCGCCGCGGGCGCGGATCCGACGGATAGCTGGAATAGAGAAGAACGGCGACGCGCCGGCCATTCATCGGCCTGCCGTCGCCTTCTGAAGAGCGGTCAGACATGGACGCTGCGTGGGGTTTCGCTGGAACGGTGTTCGACCAGCCCGTGCTCGCGGCGGTGCCAGGAGGCCAGTTCATGCGCCAGCGGGTTCCAGAATTCAGCAGAATAACGTTCGCTCACGTGGCGGAGAAATTGGGCATACCAGGAAACGGGATAGTGGCGGCTCGAATGTGAATCGTGGCTGAAGTCTAGGTAATCGGGGTGCACGTTGACGAGCGCCATTCCGCCGCGTTCGGCAATCCAGTCGAGTTTCTCGATCCAGATCCGTGGTGAAGTCTCCTGCAGGACGAGAAAAAGGGTCGAATCCTGGGGAAGCGTGTAGGGCAGCTCGACATATCCGTTCCGGGGGTGCGAGTGCCCGTTGAGTCCGTCTCCCGGCGGGGCAATCCAGAAGGGGAATATCGTCCCGGCGCCATCCGGCTGAAATTCAAATGGATCCGTGTCGAACGTCGAAGTGTCGTAATCAATCTCGAGCTGGTGAATCCAGTCGAGATTTCGGAGCATGAAGCCCGATCGGAATCCGTGCGCCTTCCACTCGCGCAGGTAATGATTGATACGCCTGGCCTTGGAACGAAAGCGGCCGGGCGAGCCAAAGAGCCAGCCATCATGATTGAGGTCGTGGACCCCCACCTCGAAACCCTGGGCGCCCAGCCAGGAGCGCAATTCAGGTGGCGCCCGATAGGTTCCCTCGGGGACGAAATTGAAGGAGGAGCGGAACCCCGCCTCCATCTCCAGCGCGGCGAGTTCGCGACATTGCCGGAGTCCGGCCGGCCCCTCCACATCATGGGTCAGGACGAGGGCGAATTTTTTTCCGTCGGGCCACCCGCGCCAGCCGGGAGGCGTCCGCCCGGCGCGCTCGAGAATGGGCCACTGCGCCGTCGAGTGCCGTCTCAGGCGGCGCACATAGAGCCGCCGCAATGCGATCCGGACCCGCCATGGGATAAAGGGCTTTAATGCATAGTAGCACCGCTGGGCGAGCATGGCTGCCCAAAATTTCAATCGAACGGCGATGGCGTCAAATGGCAAAGATGGCCGGGCGGAGCGAACGCGGAAGCGGATTGATTGTCTAAATCACCCCTCGCGTTCAAATGTTGCCCAACGACTCCTCGTGGAGCTGGGTCGGCACGTAGTTCTTTGTCTTGTTGAGGACAGCTCCGACATGGGCCTTCGATTCGGCGAGGAGCGAGACGGCGCGCTGGACCACATCCTGTCCGGTCTTTTCCGATTCGAGCACCAGAAGGACCATGTCCATGTAACTGGCCAGACGGGGAGTGATGCTGAGCTGGCTGACCGGGGGCATGTCGAAGATGATGTAATCGAAGTTGCTGGCCTTGAGCTTCGGCACGATCCGATTGAACCGCTGGGGGAGAATGCGGGAGAGCTTGTCGCCATTCGCGTTTTCTCCGACCACGAAGAGGTTGTCCTGGATCTGCGCCTGGTTGCGCGCATCCAGCACTTCCTCGAGTCCGACGACGCCCTTGCCCTTGTAGAACTGCTGGGCGGATCCCTGGCCGACGGTCATGTCCACGAGCAGGACGTTGCCGTCCCCGGTTTCGGAAAGCGTGGCCGCGAGACCTGCTGCCGTGGTGGTCACGCCGCTGCTGCGGCCGAGGCCCGTCACCGCAACGAGCTTGGGTTTGTGGGTCAGGCCCTTGCTCTCGAAGTAGCTGATCAACCGGTCGCGGAGCGTCTCATGGAAGGGATGGAGCAGCGCGCCGTCGTTGAGTGGGGCGACGTCGCCATCCGCTTTGGCCAGAGCGGAACTGGGCGCCGTCGCGCCATCGGGGCCCATCAGCATCAGCCGCTCCTGCGCCGCCGAGGTCAGGCGTTTGCGCTCATTCTTGCCCAAAACTGGAATCGAAAGGAACAGCGGTAGCCTCGCCATGCGTTCGACATGAATCGGCCGGCGAATCGAGCGATCGAGATAAAGCTCGATGAGGAAGGCCCAACCGAGGCCGACGAGGAGGCCGCTGACGGCGAAGCCGCCCACCTGCTTGAACGTCTTTTTCCAGTCGCGCAGGGGAGGGGACGGCGACTGGATCTCGACGATGTTTCCGCCGTTGCTGAGCGTGTCGTCGATCCGCTTCGCCTCAAGGCTGGACGAAAGGGTCTTGTAGTTGGCCTCCAGCAGCTCCTTCTTGCGGCGCAGTTCGGAGATGGTTCCATCCATCTGCTCCACGCGCGACGCCTCGGCCCTGATTTCGTCCATCTGGGAATTGAGTATCTTGATTTTTGCCTGGGTTGCCGCAATCCGGGCGGCCTCGACCTTGGGGTCGAACGACCCGCCGGGCGTCGTCGGGGACAGGGCTGATGCCATGGCCACGCGGGTGAGCTTGGGCAGATCCGTCTCCATTTTTTTTCTCTGGACGGCGGCTTCGGCGAGCTGCTCGCGAACCTGCTTCACGCGGGAATTCTCCTCGGTGAAGAAAATGAGGAGATCCTGTTCCCGTTTGCGGAGGCTTTCCTGGTGAGCGACCAGGCTGCGGTACTGGGTGGCCTGCTCGGGCGTCGGCTCGGGGCTGCGGTCGATGGCCGGGGTTTCGGTGCCCGCGATCCGGTTGAACGTTTCCAGGACCGACGACCGTTCCGCCAAATCGGCTTCGGCGCTGAATATTTCGTCACGGGTGCGGGCGATCTGCTCGGCCAGCGTCTTCTTCGTGTCTTCAAGTGAAATCACACCGGCCTTGACGTAGGCCGTGTGCAGCTCGGCCTCGGTGTCGGCCAGTTGCTGCCGCAGCTTGTCGGTTTCCTGGATCAGAGAGTCGCTGAGCAACCCTTCCGCATGGTGGATCTCGGCATGCTTTTTCAGATAGAACTCGATGATCTGCCGCAGCACCGGCTGAACGAGCTGCGGGTCGGGATGCTCGAAAGCCACGCGGAGGACATTGCCGTGCATCGGGGCGTCAGCCAGCAATCCGTTCTTCACCACGTTGGCGGCCCCGACGAGGCTGTCGCCCCCGCCGAATTTGGCGAGCAGCCGGGACGGCCCGATTGACGCGGCCACCTGCTGGGCCAGATCGAGGCTCCCGAGGATCTCCATCTCGGAGCCCATCAGGGTGTCGCTGCGATCCAGGGAATAGGTGTTGGCCGTGTCGTTGGGGACGCCGACGGCCTTGGTCTCGACGACATACTTGATGAAGAGCTTGGCCTCGGACTGGTAGGGCGCGGGTTTGGATTTGAAGACCCACACGGCAGCGGCGAAACCGGCGATCGAGCAGATCAGGATCTTCCACTTGTGGCGGAAAAGGACGTAGTAAATGTCGCCGAGACCGAGGCTGAAGCCCGCCTGCGGGGGCGGCGGCGCGGGGGCATAGGAAGGTATGCCTCCGACGGAGCGGGTTTGTCTCGGCATCTCGCCCGGAGACAATGGTTCTAGATTGCGAAATGGATTTTCCATGATCGGCCCGCGCTAAGAGAGATGCTTGTAAACAATACGCCCCACCAGTCGAGAAAGGAACAACGGGGCAAAGCGAAAGACCCTCTGCGGCCACCCAGCCGACTGATCCGGCGACGCGACATACGCGCCCGCGCTGTAACGGAATCGTAAATATCCGATCGGGTGTTCCCGTGCGCCCCACGAGAGCTTGAACCGCCGGAGACCATCGTTGGCGGCGGAAGTGCGTCCGAAATCGAGCAGCATCAGGCCATCGGCGCAGAACTTTTCAATGGCCCGGGCCATGACCAAATTGTTGCCGCGAAGCGTTTGCTCGCGCTCATCCGAGGCGCCGAATTTGTAGACGGCGGCCCGTCCCTGCAAAAAATACACCGCCCCGGCCACCGGCCGCCCCTGATGGCGGGCCAGCGCCACCCAGCCGAGGCCGCGGGAGAGGACGTTTTCGCGGATCTGGCGGAAGAACTCGAAAGGTTGGACGGGCATCCCATGGCGCCGGCGCGTGAGGCCGAGCAATTGATGGAACGCGCGCACGTCCTCCAGTTCCCGGGAAAACTCGACCACGACCCCGCATTTTTCGGCCTTTCGAATGGCGCGGCGGGTTGATTCATCGAAGTTCCGGCGAATGGCTTCGTGGCCCGGTGAGAGATCGAGGTGGTGCCCGAAGAATGTCGTCGATCCGGGTTCGGCCGGGAAGAGGTCGTGACCACCGCGACCCTCCCAATATTTCCAATGGCGGGTGCGCCCGTGCCCGATGACTCGTTCCACCAGGCGGCGCCCCTGATCGGGCTCATGAAACAGGATGTCGCAGACATCGGAAAACGGAAGCGAGACACCGCGCCGACCCGTCAGCCGGCTATCCACCTCGACGAACGGCAGAATGGCCGTCGGACGGTCAGCCGGCCCCTCGACCATGGCGTGGGTCTTGAATCCATAGGCGCCACGAAGGACGCGCGCCCATGCCTGCGTATGAAAGAAACTGGCGGCCGGAAAGGCGGCGATGCGGGCGTCCCAGTCGGGGACCGCGAGCGGGTCAATCACGCCGCTGGGGTCCATGAAATCGGAAACAGGCGCCCCGGCGGGAGCCCGTTGGTGCTATGCCTTGCCCCGAGCAGCCAGCAGCGCCTTCAACTCGGTCGTCACGGTTTCGATCTGCGCATCGGAGAGCTCGGGGAACATCGGCAGGGACAGGAATGTATCGCCGCAAAGTTCGCTCACCGGGAAATCGCCCTTCTTGTGGCCAAGGTTTGCATAGGCGTTCTGCAGGTGCACCGGCACGGGATAGTGGATGCCCGTTCCGATGCCTTTTTCGCCGAGCTTCTGGATCAACTCGTCGCGATTGGCGACCCGAAGGGCATACACGTGATAATTGTGCCGGGCATAGGGCGCCTCCACCGGCAGCGTCAGGGCCGGGGTGCCGGCCAGCTGCTTCTGGTAGAGCGCGGCGGCGCGGCGGCGGCCGTCATTCGCGCGATCGAGGTATTTCAGCTTCACGCGCAGCACGGCACCCTGCAGGCCGTCCATGCGGGCATTCCAGCCCACGACATCATGAAAATATTTTTTCTTCTGGCCGTGCTCGCGATACATCACAATGCCGTCGCGCAGCGCGGCATCGTTGGTCGTGACCGCGCCGGCCTCGCCCCAGGCGCCGAGATTCTTGCCCGGATAAAAGCTGAACGATCCCGCGTGGCCGATCGAGCCCGCCTTGTGTCCCTTGTAGAGCGAACCCTGGGCCTGGGCGGCATCCTCCATGACAAAGAGATTGTGCTTCTTCGCGATCGCCATGATGGGGTCCATGTCGGCGCATTGTCCGAAAAGATGCACCGGGACGATCGCCTTCGTGCGCGGCGTGATGGCGGCCTCGATCCTGGCCGGATCCATCGTGTAGGTATTCGGATCAATATCGACGAACACCGGCTTGGCTCCGGCATAGGTGATCGCCTCCGTCGTCGCCATGAACGTCATCGGCACCGTGATGACCTCGTGACCGGCCCCGATGCCCGCCGCGAGCAGCGTCAGCCAGAGCGAGTCGGTGCCGTTGCCGACGCCGATGCAGAACTTTGTTTCGCAATACGGGGCGAAATCGTTCTCGAAGCGCGTGACGTATTTGCCGCCGGCAAACGCGTTTTCGTCGATGACCTCGTTCATCGCGGCCATGACCTCGGCGCGAATCGGGTCGTGGTGGGCTTTCAGATCAAGGAACGGAACTTTGGCGGAGGACATGGGTGAGGAGCGGGGAGCGAGGACGGATCAGAGGTCAGAGGACTGAAGACAGAAAGAGGAGTGAGAATCGAGGAGTGAGGGCAACAAGTAGAGGTCAGAGGTCGGCAGTCAGCGATCGGGTGCAGGAGCGCGATTTGAGCAGAGTCGGAAGTCAGAAATCGGATATCAGAGGGCTGAAGACAGAGAACAGAGGTCAGATATCAAAAGACAGAGGTTGTTCCTTTGACGGCCCGTGGTCTGTCGTCCTGTTGTCCGCCGTCCGGTCGTCGGTGATCGGTCGTCTCTCCATTCTCAGACTTGGTCTCTCGGTTTTCGTGCCACCGGCTTCGCCGGATTTCCAACAACGGTGGCTCCCGGCGGGACGTCCTTCGTCACCACGGCGCCGGCGCCGATGAGCGCGCGTTCACCGATTGTGATGCCGCAAAGCAAAGTGGCGCCGGACCCGATGGTCACGCCCTTCTTGACGAGTGTCGGCAGGCACTTCCAGTCGGCATCCGTCTGCGGGCTGCCGTCGGGGTTTGTGGCCCGCGGGAAAAGGTCGTTGGTGAACATGACCCCGTGTCCGACAAAGACCTCGTCCTCGATGGTCACGCCTTCGCAGATGAAGGTGTGGCTCGAGATCTTGCACCGGCGGCCGATTTTGGCCCCGCGTTGAATCTCGACGAAGGTCCCGATCTTGGACTCGTCGCCGATTTCGCAACCGTAGAGGTTGGTGAAGCCGTAGATGCGAACGCCCTGCCCGACTTTCACGTCGGGGGCGATCAGTTGATGGGGCGAGGGCGTGACGCTCATGGCGCGGCCAGGAAGGTCAGGCGCCAGGCTTCGTTCCGACCTTGGTCGTCGTGACAAATGGTTCCGCCGAATAGCCGCTGCGGGTCCGGTCAAAATAGATCGGCGCTCCGTGTTGCTTGAGTGACGCCGAGGCGGCCTCGAGAATCTTCACGACGTCCATGCCGTTGCTGCCGCTGGAGAGCGGAGCCTTGCCGGACTTGATGCTGTCCAGGAAATGCTGGCACTCGAGCTTCAGCGGCTCGTCCTGCTTGATGTACGGGCTGTACACGTCGCCGTAGTGGTAGGCGTAGTGGAACTCGGCGAAGGAGTCGTAGTGCGGCGGCCGCTGCACCTTGGCATCGAAGATCTTGATTTTCTCCTGCGACGCGACGTCGTCGTAGGCGATCATGCGTTCGCTGCCGATAAAGGTCATTTCGCGGATTTTCTTCGGGTCCAGCCAGCTGCTTTGGATGATCGCCGAGCGTTCCTTGGAAAAAGTCAGGCTCATCGTCGTGACGTCCTCGATGCCCGGCGTCACGTGCGCGCCGCCACGGCAGTTCACCGTGTGCGGCATTTCGTTCATGATATAGAGGATGATCGAGATGTCGTGCGGCGCGAGGTCCCACGCGACGTTGATGTCCTTCTGGAACAGGCCGAGGTTCAGGCGGCGGGCGGAGATGTAGCGGAGTTGCCCGATGTCGCCATGATCGACGATCTCCTTGATCTTCCGAATCGGCGGCGAATAGAGAAACGTGTGGCCGACCATCAGGATCAGGCCCTTTTTCTTCGCCGTCTCGATGAGCTCCTCGCACTCCGCCACCGAGGCCGCCAGCGGTTTCTCGATCAGGCAGTGCTTGCCGGCATCCAGGGCGGCCTTGGCCAGCGGGAAGTGATATTTTACGGCCGTCGCGACGATGATCGCGTCAACCTCGGGATCCTTGATCAGTTCGTCATAGCGGGTCGTCGTCTCGAGTTCCGAATATAGTCCCTTGAGATGCTTCAGACGATCCTCGCTCAGGTCACAGATGGTTTTGAGGCGGCAGCCAGGAAGGCCACGGAAATTGCGGATGAGATTCGGGCCCCAGTAGCCGCAGCCGACGACGCCGACAGTGATGGGTTTGCTCATGATTTTTGGATAAACGCCTATTTGGATACAGCAGTTGCGTGAGAATAAGACTGCAACGCGTCCAATCGCAGGCCTTTAGGCTGCGAAAACTGACTAGCCGGCGGGATTTTCCAAGCAGAGATTTCGACCCGGGGCCGAAATTTTTAGCGGTTGCCCGCGGTCTCGGCCATCCGGGCGACCTGCGCCATGGGCATCGGCGGCCGGGTCTGCATCATCTGATCGCCGCTCAGACGGCTGACTCGAGTATCGGAAAGCTGACGGACCAAGGCGATCGGCGTCCGGACCATGATCTGGAGGTCAAGCGAGAGCGATTTCGTTTTCGCGTACCGGATGTCCAGGCGGATCATCTCGTCGAAGGTGGTGCGATTCTTGCCGGACACCTGCCACAGACCGGTGAGGCCGGGCATGGTCGTGAAGCGCTCACGCTGCCAGGGTAGATAGAGGTCGTACTCCGGCGGAAGGCAGGGACGCGGGCCGACGATGCTCATGTCGCCGAGAATGACGTTGATGAGCTGCGGCAGTTCATCGAGGCCGGAAGCGCGCAGGAGCCAGCCGAGCGGGATCAGGCGCACGTCTCCCTTGACGTCCAGCTTTTGCATCGGGGCATTGGTGCCAACGAGCTCCTTGAAGTACGCCTGGTGCCCGGCGGTATCCGCGCCTACCTTCATGGTGCGGAATTTGTAGATCTTGAAGCGGCGACCCATGTAGCCAACGC
>DASYDZ010000162.1:0-5367 GCA_036499305.1 Candidatus Didemnitutus sp. | reverse complement strand
CGGAATGGCGGCGGATGGCCGGAGTGCGGTCCACCTGGTCCGCCACGCGGGCCAGGATCGCGTGCCCGGTGGCGTCCTTGGTGTGAATGATCCGGCGCTCGGCATGACCGCCTTCGCGCGTGCGATCGAGCTCCCCGGCGGAGTTGCGATCGAACGGAATCTGGAGGTCATCCAGGAGAAGCTCACGCAGCGCGTCCGGGCCCTCGCGCACGAGCTGATCGACGGCGACGGGATTGGCGGTCTGGTCGCTGGCCTCGAGGATGTCGGACCGCAGGCGCGACGGGTCGGGCGATTCGTCGAAGATGACGCCTCCCTGGGCCCAGTCGGTGTTCGCTTCGAACGGGCCCCCCGCGGAAAGGAGATCGACCGTGAATCCTGCGCGGGCCAGCCGCAACGCGTACGCCGATCCGGCGAGTCCCGCACCGAGCACCAGGCAGTCCGTGGTCGTCGTTTCCATCAGCTCCGTTTGCGGCGCGCGGCAGGCGAAAGCGCCAGGCTGAGGTCGGCGGCCGGCGCCGAGTGGGTGAGCGCCCCGGCGCTGATGACATGGACGCCCGGGCGTGCGAGCTGCCGCACGGTTTCGAGCCGCACTCCGCCGGAGACCTCCACCAGGGCCCGTCCGGCGACGATGCGGACGGCGGCGTCAATTTGCACCGGGCTCATGTTGTCGAGAAGGATCACGTCGGCCCGGGCCCGGCAAGCCTCCCGGACCTGCGGCAACGAGTCGGCCTCGACCTCGATCCGCGCGGTGTGCGGTGCCGCAGCGCGGCAGCGCGCGACGGCCGCTTCCAGCGATCCGGCGGCGGCGATGTGATTGTCCTTGATCAGCACGTGCTCGCCCAGCGACGAGCGGTGATTGAAGCACCCGCCGCAGCGAACCGCGTATTTCTCCAGCGCGCGATATCCCGGCGTGGTCTTGCGGGTGTCGACAATCCGGACCTTGGTGCCGCGCACGGCCTCTGCGAAGCGACGGGAAAGGGTCGCGACCCCCGAGAGGCGCTGCAAGAAATTGAGCGCGGTTCGCTCCGCGGTGAGCAGTGAGGCGGTCGGCCCGGCGATTTCGAGCAGCACCGCGCCGGTCCGCACACGATCGCCGTCGGTTGCGCGCAGGGTTGTCTTCAACCCGGGATCGACCCGGCGGAAAACCGCCGCGGCGACCTCCAGGCCGCAGACGACGAGTTCCTGACGCGCTTCGATTCTGGCCCGGCTTCGGTGGCGCACGGGAAAAATGGCCCGGCTGGTCAGGTCGCCGAGACCGGCATCCTCCTCCAGCGCCAGGTCGATCAGCAGTTCGGTCCGGGGGGTGAGCACAGTCATGAATCGGAGCGGGCCAGGTTCCACGGGCGCGATGCGCCGGGCGGAGCGAGTTCGAACATGCGCTCCAGGCTGGCGGCGGCGCGAAGACGGATGGCTTCATCGACCGTCACCACCTGGTCGGGGCGCGGACAGACCAGGGCATCCCGCACTTTTTCCAGCGAGTTCATTTTCATGTACGGGCAGAGTCGGCATCCCCCCACCAGGCGTTTCTCCGGATCCTCCGACTGGACCCGGGCGACGAGTCCGCACTCGGTCAGCATCACAAAATAGGGCGCCGGGTTTTTCCGCACGTACCGCATCATGGATTCCGTGTTGCCGACGAAATCGGCAGCGGCGGCGACGTCGGGGGCGCACTCGGGATGCGCGACGATCCTCACCCCGGGGAACTGCCGGCGCAGCGGGGCGAGATCGGACAGCACGAATTGTTCATGGACGATGCAGGTTCCGTCCGAGGAAACGATTTCCTTGTCGAGTCCCCGCCGGCGCAATTCGACGCGGAGGTTGTCGGCCATGAGCCGGTCCGGCACGAAGAGGATGCGTCGCTCCGGCAGGGCCGCGACGATGTCGGCCGCGTTGCCGGAAGTCACACACACGTCGGACTCGGCCTTCACCTCGGCGGAGCTGTTGACATAACAGACGACGGCGGCGTCCGGATGGAGGTTCTTGAGTCGCCGGAGTTCCGCGCCGGTCAGCGAATCGGCGAGGGAGCAGCCGGAGGCGCGATCGGGGACGACCACGGTTGCGTGCGGGGAAAGGATCTTCGCCGTCTCGGCCATGAAAACGACTCCGGCGAAGACGATCATCCCGGCGCGGACGTCCCGCGCCATCCGGCTCAGATAGTAGGAGTCACCGCGATAGTCACTGACGCCGTAAACGATGTCCGGTTCGACATACGAGTGCGCGAGGATGATCGCATTCCGGGCCCGTTTCAGGGTGTTGATTTCGAGGGTCAGCGGGGCGAGGCGAGCGCACTCGGCATAGTCCCATTTCCGACCGGGAACGCAGTCGACATGGATGAGCGCACGGAACAGGCGTTCGGCCTCGGCGGTGAGCTCGGCGGCGGTGAATTGCGGCGCCGTCATCGGAGAGGCGCGCCGGAAACCGGCGTCGTGCTGCCCTCGGGTGTTCGCGGCGCGGCGGACCGCGGAAGAAAGTGGAAAAAGAGTGCCTGTCGCATTGCGATCAAGCCTTCGGGATCGGAAGAGATGGTGGAATATATCCGGTCGCGGACGGGTTCGCGCCAGATCGGTCCAACGTTGCCGGATGTCCGGGCGGCGCAATCCGAAATTCGGAGAGGAAGGCAGTGTCAGGACCTGGTCGAATCGAGAATTCGCCGCAGGTTGTATAGCGGGGCGGCATCGCCCGCCCTGAGTTCATCGAACGGCCCGTATGCCGCTGGCACTGGCAGGATAGGAAAATTCGATTGAACGCTGCCCTTTCGCCAGCGCTACTCCCCGGAGCAAGCTCCGGGGATTCTACGCGCGGCTTGCATTGCCCTCCAAGCAAGGCAACGCCGGGCCGCGTCCTAACTCGCATGGAAACCCCGCAGCAAGCTGCGGGGAATGTTTCAGTATTCAACCGGGCCCTGCGGACCCGGCTACACCGTGGATGCTCGTGCCATCCGAAGCTTCAGCGGCGGATGGTGCGAGTGCCGGGAGTCGAACCCGGATCAATGGCTTCGGAGGCCACTACACTATCCATTGTGCTACACTCGCAAAAAGCGAACCGTCAGCATTCGGCGGGCGCGGTGATTTTCAATCCTGATTATCCCAAAAAAAGCGATTGAAACAACCTTGCCGGTGACTGCATTCGAGCTCCATCCGTTCGCGTGTTTCTGCCTCCGTGTCACCCAAGCCATCCGCTGACCATTGAAAGAGCGGCTTCCGTGGTGGTCGCCGATGCCCCATCGGCGATCCTTGGCGTCGATATGGAAATCGACGCCCACCCGGTTCAACCCAGCGTCGGTGTGGAAACCCGCGCCCAACCGCCTCAGTGCGGAATTCAGGGGGACGCGTCCGCGCGCAGGATCATTTCCGCGCCGCCTGCATGTGCCGGTGGACGAAAAACCAGTAGACAAAACCGAGAACCGCCAGGATGCCGACCGCCCACAGCGTGATGGCGTGGAGCTCGCCGTTCATCAGCGCCTGGTTTTCGCCGGCCTCGATGCCGAGCCAGCAGAGCACGCAGCACCAAAGACCCGAGCCGAGCAGCGTGTAGAGCGAGTACCAGCGGAAATCCATGCGCACCACGCCGGCGGGAATGCCGATCAGGTGGCGGACCACCGGCAACAGGCGGGACGCGAAGATGCCGAAGTTGCCGTAGGCGGCCGACCAGCGCTCGACGCCGCCCACTTTTTCCGGGGTAATGATGGCGTGGCGGACGAGGTTAAGCAGCAATGGCGCGCGGCCGAGGCGGCGCGCGGCCCACTGATCGATCGCCGCGCTGACCTTCAGGACCAGCGGACGGCCCGCCAGGCGCGCGATCCAGTACATCGTCGTCGCTCCCAGCCAGGAACCGAGGGTGCCGGCAATGATGACGCCGGTGACACTCAGGTTACCCTGGCTGTGCGCGAGATGCGCGGCGGGCGGAATGATCACCTCGCTCGGCAGCGGCAGGAATGTGCTCTCGATGAACATGAGCAGCACGATGAGCGGATAGCCGCCGGACTCGAGGGAGCGGGCATACCAGTCGCTGAGCTCTTTGAGCAGGTGCATGAAAAAGGCAGGCGGTCAGGCCTGCCGAAGATCTCGAAAAGCGGCGGGCCGGGGTTGACGGCCAGGGCCGCCCGTAAAGCGACCGATCAAACGTCGGGCTTGGTCTTGCGCAGCCCCTGAACGCGATCGCCGTCCTTCCACTGTCCGCGCTTCTTCAGGATCTCGACGCGCTCAAAGCGCTTGAGGACGTTGCGTTTCACGACGAGTCCGCCGTGGGCTTTGAGGCTGTTGTGCTGGGACATGGAAAGGGTCTCGCTTAAGGTTGATTCGAGGTGGGAAAGGGTCGGGATGTAGAGTTCGCCTCCGCCCATGACAAGTATTTTTCGCCCACGTGTTCGGCCGCGACGGCGATCCACTCCGGCGTCTCATAAGGATGATGGGACAGAACCCACGACTCCAATTCGGAGGCATTGGCCGACAAGCACTTAAAGCAGATCCGGTATTCCTCGGTCCGCTCCTGCTTTCCGTGCCAGATATAATGCGAGAAAACAGGTCCCTCCACCTGCGCGCATGCGGCCAGCCGGGCCGCGACCGCGCCTTGGCCGAGCCGGTCGGCCTCGGTTCGGCTGGCGACAGTGGTCCAGGCCACGAGCATGGGGCAATTCTCGCTCAAAGGAGCGCCTTCGCAACGTGAAAACCGGTCCGATTTAGCCCTTGACCCTCCGTGGACGGAACTTACCCGTTAGCGTTTCATTTTTTAACAGGCCCATGAGAGACGAATACATCAAGGACGCTCAGAAAATCATCCAGGATCCTAACATCCTGATCAACGTCGTGTCCCGCCGCGTCAAGCAGCTGCGCCGCGGCAGCCGTCCGCTGGTGGAGTCCCTCGAAAAGCTGAGCCCCGAGGACATCGCCCTGCGCGAGATCATTGAGGGCAAGATCAGCTTCGAGCTCGTCTGACCGGCCTCCGTTTCCTGTCTTATCCGGAGCGCGGCGCACGGCCGCGCTTCTTTTGTTTGCGGGACACGCGCGTCGGTCGCATTA
The DNA here is from genome assembly GCA_036499305.1 of Candidatus Didemnitutus sp. Taxonomy (GTDB): domain Bacteria; phylum Verrucomicrobiota; class Verrucomicrobiia; order Opitutales; family Opitutaceae; genus Didemnitutus. Next base: position 349 of record DASYDZ010000162.1, on the reverse strand, counting down.
ATCCTGGGCCCGAGCGATGAGTGCCAAGCCCAAAGAGTCCCCTCGCTACACGGAAATGCGCAATCCGAAGGCATTCCGTGATTACTTCATTCACGACAAGTTCGAGGCGGGCATCAAGCTGGCGGGCACGGAGGTGAAGGCGATCCGGGCCGGCAAGGCCCAGGTGTCCGATGCCTTCGCGCGGATCGAAAAGAACGGCCTCTGGCTGTACGGCGCCTACATCGAGGAGTACTCGCATGGCGGTCCGACCCAACACGCGCCGCGGCGGCCCCGGCAGCTCCTGCTGCATGCCAGCGAGATTCGCAAGCTGCGCCAGGCGGTCGAGACGGGCGGCAAGTCGATCGTCGCG
>DASYDZ010000161.1:0-6221 GCA_036499305.1 Candidatus Didemnitutus sp. | reverse complement strand
ACCGCGATCGACGGCCTCGACCAGAGGGTCGTCGCCCTCCTCAACGCCCGGCTCAGGCTCGCGCAGAAGATCGGCGAGCTGAAGCGTGGCGCGCGCGGCCGCATCTACGTGGCGGAGCGCGAGGCGCAGGTGCTGCGGCGCGTGCTGGCGGCGAACGCCGGCCCGCTCAAGCCCGCGGCCGTCCTGGCGATCTACCGCGAGATCATGTCGGCCGCTCTCGCCCTCGAGAAGCCGCTCGTCATCGCGTATCTCGGGCCGGAGGCGACCAACACGCATCAGGCCGCGCTGCGGAAGTTCGGTGCGAGCGTCGATTACCGCCCGATGCAGGCGCTGGCCGACGTGTTTGCGGCGGTGGAGAAGGGCGAGGCCGATTACGGCGTCGTGCCCGTGGAGAATTCAACCGAGGGCTCGGTGCGCGACTCGCTCGACCTGTTTGTCGAGACGCCGCTCAAGATCGTGGCCGAGGTGCAGCTTTCGATCGACCACGCGCTGATCTCGCGCGAGCCGCTGGCGAAGATCCGCAAGGTTTATTCCAAGGACCAGGCGCTGGCCCAGTGCCGCCGGTGGCTGCAGCGGCACCTGCCGCACGCGCTGCTGGTCGATGTCGACAGCACCGCGCTGGGCGTCCAGCACGCGGCGAAGGAAAAGGGCGCGGCCGCGGTCGCGCCGCGGCTTGCGGCCGAACGCTACCGCGTGCCGATCCAGGCCGAGCATATCCAGGACCAGAAGAACAACACCTCGCGCTTCGGCATCCTCGGACGCGAGGCGTCGGGCATGGTCGGGGACGGACAGGACAAGACCAGCCTCCTGGTGTCATTGCACCATGAGCCGGGTTCACTTCTCCGTGCGCTGCAGCCGTTCGATCGCCGCAAGCTGAACCTCACCCGCATCGAATCCCGTCCGAGCCGGCTGCGGCCGTGGGACTACATTTTCTTCCTCGACGTGACCGGCCACTACGACGATCCCGCGATGCAGGCGGCGCTCAGGCACCTTCGTCGCCAGTGCCCGCTCGTGAAATGGCTTGGCAGTTATCCGGCCGCCAAGCCCGAACAGGGCTGATCCGGCATGCCAAATGCACACCTTGATTCCTAATACTTGCGACTATGTCACGACGCAGACGCGCCAAGGGTACATCTATTGCTTAACCATGATTCCAGCTATGCCGTTACGCCTTGCCCCTGACGCCTTGAGCCCCGCCATTCCCGCGGAGACCGGTGGCGCGTTTTTCGCCGACGGCGCGCGGGCGTAACCCGGATCATCCAACCTCTTTCCCAGCCAGCCATGTCCCATCAGCTCCCCACCTCGAGCGCCGCCCCGTCGCGGCCCGGATGGCCCCGCAAGCAGGGCCTCTACGATCCCTGGTTTGAACACGACGCGTGCGGCGTCGGCTTCGTGGTCGATATCAAGGGTCGCAAGTCGCACAAGATCCTCGCGGACGGACTGCAGGTGCTGCGCAACCTCGACCATCGCGGTGCGAGCGGCGCCGAGGTCAACACCGGCGACGGCGCCGGCGTGCTCATCCAGATGCCGCATAATTTCCTCGCGGAGGTCTGCCGCACCGCCCGGTTCACGCTGCCGCCGGCGGGCGAATACGGCTGCGGCATCATCTTCCTGCCCCGCAACCCGACGATCCGGCGCAAGATCGAGGAGAAGTTCGAGCAGATCATCCAGTCCGAGGGCCTGACGTTCCTGGGCTGGCGCACCGTGCCGACGAACAGCGCCTCGCTGGGCGACTCGGCGCGCTCGTCCGAGCCGTTCATGCGCCAGGTGTTCGTCGGACGCGGACCGGCCACGGCCGACGACCTCGCGTTCGAACGCAAGCTCTACGTCGTCCGCAAGCGCGCGTATTCCGAGGTCCGCACGTCCACCATGGACGGCGCGGAGTACTGGTACGTCGCCAGCCTCTCGACGAAGACGCTCGTCTACAAGGGCATGCTCACGACCGAGCAGCTCGACGAATATTATCCCGACCTGCGGAATCCGCTCGTGGAAACCGCCATGTCGCTGGTGCATTCGCGTTTCAGCACGAACACCTTTCCGAGCTGGGAGCGCGCGCACCCGTACCGCTACCTCGCGCACAACGGCGAGATCAACACCCTCCGCGGCAACATCAACTGGATGCACGCGCGCGAGGCGCTGTTCGAAAGCGATCTCTTCGGCGAGGACATCAAGCGCATCCTGCCGATCGTGAACCCGAACGGCAGCGATTCGTCGATGTTCGACAACACCCTCGAACTGCTGGTGCTCGCCGGCCGACCGCTGGCGCACGCGATGATGATGATGATTCCGGAGCCGTGGTCGCACCACGAGTCGATGGATCCGGACCGCCGGGCGTTCTACCAATATCATTCCTGCCTGATGGAGCCGTGGGACGGACCCGCCTCGATTGCGTTCACCGACGGCCGCCAGATGGGCGCCATCCTCGACCGCAACGGCCTGCGCCCGTCGCGCTACTATGTCACCAAGTCCGGCCTGGTCATCATGGCTTCGGAGGCCGGGGTGCTCGAGATCCCGCCGGAGGAAATCCTCACCAAGGGCCGCCTGCAGCCCGGCCGCATGTTCCTGGTCGACACCGAAAAGGGCCGCATCATCGAGGACGAGGAGATCAAGCGCGAGATTTGCGGCGCGCGCCCGTACCGGGAATGGATCAACCAGCACCTCGTCCATCTGAGCGACCTGCCGGAGGCATCGCCGGTCGAGCCGCCCGACCACGCCACGTTGCTCCAGCGCCAGATCGCCTTCGGTTACTCCTACGAGGACCAGCGCATCGTCATCACGCCAATGGCCCGCGACGGCGTCGAGGCCATCGGCTCGATGGGCAATGACGCGGCCCTCGCCGTGCTGTCCAACAAGCCGCGCCTCCTCTACGATTATTTCAAGCAGCTCTTCGCGCAGGTCACGAATCCGCCGATCGACTGCATCCGCGAGGAGATCATCACGTCGGCCGAGACCCGCCTGGGCTCGGAAGGCAATTTGCTCAACCCGCAGCCGGCCGCGTGCCGCCGCGTGGAGTTGAAGTGGCCGATCCTCACCAACGAGGAGTTCGCGAAGATCCGGCGCACGAACCTGCCGGGCCTGCGCACCGGCGTGCTGCCGATCCTTTTCCGCGTCACGCGCGGCGAGAAGGGCCTCGCGAAGTCGATGGAGGAGCTCTCCATCATGGCCCGCCGCATGATCGAGGAGGAGGAGGTCAACGTGATCATCCTCAGCGATCGCGGCGTCACGCGCGATTATGCACCCATCCCGGCGCTGCTCGCCATCGCCGGACTGCACCACTACCTGATCCGCGAGGGCTTGCGCACACGGGTGTCGCTGGTCCTCGAGACGGGCGAGGCCCGCGAGGTGCATCACTTCTCGCTGCTCATCGGCTACGGCTGCAGCGCCATCAACCCGTATCTCGCGTTCGAGACGATCGACGACATGATCCGCGAGGGCGAACTGCCCAACATCGATCACAAGACCGCCTGCTACAACCTGGTGAAGGCGGGGTCGAAGGGCGTCATCAAGGTCATGTCCAAAATGGGCATCTCCGCGATCCAGAGCTATCGCGGCGCCCAGGTGTTCGAGGCGCTCGGTCTGCGGCAGGACGTCGTGGACCAGTACTTCACCTGGACGCCGTCCCGCGTCGGCGGCATCGGCCTCGACGTCATCGCCCAGGAGGTCCTGATGCGGCACCGCGCCGCCTATCCGGAGCGTGCGGTCAACGGGCATGTGCTGCCGGTCGGCGGACTTTATCAGTGGCGCTCGAGCGGCGAGGCCCACCTGTTCACGCCGGAGTCGATTCACAAGCTGCAGAAGGCGGTCCGGACCAACAATGGGGCGGCGTACCGGGAGTATGCCCAGTTGATCAATGACCAGTCGAAGGCGCTTTGCACGCTGCGCAGCCTGCTGCAGTTCAAGTCGGGCACGGCGATCCCGCTTTCCGAAGTCGAACCGGCCGAGGCGATCATGAAGCGCTTCAAGACCGGCGCGATGTCGTACGGCTCCATTTCGAAGGAGGCGCACGAAACCCTCGCGATCGCGATGAACCGCATCGGCGGCAAGTCGAACACCGGCGAGGGCGGCGAGGATCCGGATCGCTACATCCCGCTCCCGAATGGTGACTCCAAGAATTCCGCGATCAAGCAGGTCGCCTCGGGCCGCTTCGGCGTCACGAGCGAATACCTCGTCAACGCGCGCGAGCTCCAGATCAAGATGGCGCAGGGCGCCAAGCCCGGCGAGGGCGGCCAGTTGCCCGGCACCAAGGTCTATCCGTGGATCGCCAAGACGCGGCACACGACCGCGGGCGTGGGCCTCATCTCACCGCCGCCGCATCACGACATCTATTCCATCGAGGATCTCGCGGAGCTGATCCACGACCTCAAGAACGGCAACCGCAACGCGCGCATCAGCGTGAAGCTCGTGGCCGAGGTCGGCGTCGGCACCGTCGCCGCCGGCGTGGCCAAGGCGCATGCCGACGTCGTGCTCATCTCGGGTTACGATGGCGGCACGGGCGCCTCGCCCCAGACCTCGCTGCAGCATGCGGGGCTGCCCTGGGAACTCGGCCTGGCCGAGACGCACCAGACGCTCGTGCTGAACAACCTGCGCTCCCGCATCGCGGTCGAGACCGACGGCCAGCTCAAGACCGGCCGCGACGTGGTCATCGCCGCGCTGCTCGGCGCGGAGGAGTTCGGCTTCGCGACGGCTCCGCTCGTGGCCACCGGCTGCATCATGATGCGCGTCTGCCATCTCAACACCTGCCCCGCCGGCGTCGCCACGCAGGATCCGAAGCTGCGCGCCAAGTACACCGGCAAGCCGGAACACGTCGTCAACTTCATGCGCTTCATTGCGGACGACATGCGTGAGATCATGGCCTCGCTCGGCTTCCGCACGATCGAGGAGATGGTGGGCCGCACCGACCGCCTCGAGGGCCGCAAGGCCATCGAGCACTGGAAGGCGAAGGGTCTCGATTTCTCGAACATCCTCTATCAGCCCGACGCGGGACCGGAAGTCGGCCGCTTCTGCCAGATAAAGCAGGATCACGGCATCGACCGGTCGCTCGACGTCACGACCCTGCTCGGCCTCTGCGAGCCGGCCATCCAGCGCGGCGAGAAGGTCGTCGCCGAAATGCCGATCCGCAACATCCACCGCGTTGTCGGCACGATCACCAGCGGCGAGATCACCAAGAAACATGGCGCCAAGGGCCTCCCCGAGGACACCATCCAGATCCGCTTCAAGGGATCCGCCGGCCAGAGCTTCGGTGCCTTCATGACCCACGGCATGACATTCTCCATCGAGGGCGACGCCAACGACTACGTCGGCAAGGGACTTTCGGGCGGCAAGATCATCGTCGCTCCGTCGCCGTCCGCGACCTTCAAGGCCGAGGAGAACATGATTGTCGGCAATGTCGCGCTTTACGGCGCGACGGCCGGCGAGGTTTACATTCGCGGCGTGGCCGGCGAGCGCTTCGGCGTCCGCAACAGCGGCGTCAATGCGGTCGTCGAGGCCATCGGCGACAACGGCTGCGAATACATGACCGGCGGACGCGTCGTCGTCATTGGACCGGCCGGACGGAATTTCGGCGCGGGCATGTCGGGCGGCGTCGCCTACGTGCTCGACGAGACCGGCGACTTCGCCAAGCGGGTCAATCCGCAGATGGTGGGCGTCGAGAAGCTCGAGACCGCCAGCGAGATCGCCGAGGTCAAGGCCCTCATCGAAAAGCATCTCGCCTACACGAAAAGCCCGCGCGCCCGCGACGTGCTGGCGGCGTGGGACAAGATGGTGCCGAAATTCGTCAAGATCCTCCCCAAGGACTACAAGCGGATGCTCGCCTGCATCGAGCGTGCCCAGACCCAGGGCCTCACGGGCGATGAGGCCGTCATGGCCGCCTTTGAGGAAAACGCCCGCGATTTGTCGCGCGTGGGAGGAAATTGATCAACCAAAGTAGCGAGCATCGAGGAGCGAGTAATGAGCATATGAACCCAGAAATCCCGATTTCGCTCTCTTCGTTTCCCGCCGTTTGCTACTCACTACCCGCTACCCGCTACTCTCTACTTTTCCTGCCACACCATGGGTAAACCAACCGGATTCATCGAGTACCTGCGCGAGCAGCCTGTCGATCGCACGCCCGTCGAGCGGGTGCGCGATTGGAAGGAGTTTCACCACCACATGGAGGAGAAGAAACTCCGCCAGCAGGGCGCGCGCTGCATGGATTGCGGCGTCCCGTTCTGCCACACCGGCCG
>DASYDZ010000160.1:0-22821 GCA_036499305.1 Candidatus Didemnitutus sp. | reverse complement strand
GGACCGCCTTCCCTGGCGGTGGCCCATCCTAGCGCCGGGGCCCGGCGGGACCTAATCAAGAGGTGTCCCATCGGCGTTAAGAAAGCGTTAAGCCCCGTTTTTCGGCGGGGGGAGCCGGGCAATCCCCCACTGCAGCGCCATTTGACACTCCCGGCATCCCGGTTAAATCTCGGGGAACATCATGCCCTTCACCGAAGACCGCGCCGCCTGGTTCGAAGGCCAGGGGCTTTGGCAGCACGTTCCGGAAGCCGAGTGGCGCGATTGGACCTGGCAGCTCAAGAACCGCGTCACGACGGTGGCGCAGCTCGAACGTTACCTGACTCTGACGCCGGAGGAGCGCGCCGGCTGCGAGCACGCCAACCAGAAGCTGGCCCTCGCGATCACGCCGTATTTTTTCAACCTGATCGATCGCCAGGACCCCCATTGTCCGATTCGCCGCCAGGTTATCCCGCGCGGCGAGGAGATGGTGGTCTCGGAGGAGGAACGGCTCGACTCGCTCGACGAGGACGGCCACTCGCCGGTACCGGGCCTGGTGCACCGCTATCCGGACCGCGTGCTTTTTCTGGTGACCGACCGGTGCGCGGCCTACTGCCGTTATTGCACGCGGAGCCGGCTCGTCAGCAACGCCCAGGACTACAATTTCCACCCGGAATACGAACAGGCGCTGCGCTACATCGAGGCGCATTCCGAGGTGCGCGACGTCCTGTTGTCCGGCGGCGACCCGCTGCTGCTTTCGGACAGGAAACTCGATCACCTCCTCGGGCGCCTGCGTGCGATTCCGCATGTTGAATTCATCCGGATTGGCTCGCGCATCCCGGTGTTCCTGCCCCAGCGCATCACGCCGGAGCTCTGCGAGATCTTCAAAAAACACGGGCCGATCTGGATGAGCATCCACGTGAATCACCCGCGCGAGGCGACGCGGGAGCTGAAGGATGCCTGTGAGCGGCTGTCCTTTGCCGGCGTGCCGCTGGGCAACCAGAGCGTGCTGTTGCGCGGCGTGAACGATGATGCCGAGGTGATGAAGGCGCTGGTTCATCGCCTGCTGCGGATGCGGGTTCGCCCATACTATCTTTACCAGATGGATCTCATCACGGGCGGCTCGCACTTCATGGTCGATGTGCGCAAGGGCCTTGAGATCATCCGGGCGCTCCGCGGCCACACGACGGGTTACGCCATCCCGCAATACGTCATCGACGCACCCGGCGGCGGCGGAAAGGTGCCGATCAATCCGGATTACGTGGAGAAAATCGACGACGACGAGGTGGTTTTTCGCAACTACGAGGGCGAGCGCTTTCGCTATCCGCTCAAGCGCACGCCGGTTCGCGAAAATGCGGGCAAGGTCCTGCCCGCGGAGATTCATTTGTAGGATGGGGTGGGGTGCCTGCCCCCAAACCGGGACGATGCCATGGAAGCTGGTTTTGCTCCAGGATGGACAGGACCGTTGGTTGTCGCCGATCTCCACATCGGCGACCGAGGCGTCGGTATGGAAACCGACGCCCACCTCCTGCATCGTTCCGGCCAGACGCGTTGGGGACAACGCGTTCCACCTCCGCCTCATTCCAGCGCGAATGTCGCGCTGACGGTGGCCGTGATGGTCTTGTCCGCCGTCGACGTGTCGTTGTTGCCCTCGGCACTGGTGGCGCGGGACGGCGCATCGCGCCACAATTCAGCGTCTAGTCCTGATCAGCACTGTCGTGCTCTGCTTTGGCAACGAATGCGTCAAGTACATCGCGGAAACGTGCGCATGGAATTGAACCGGGGCCGTTGGATTGGAATGCCCGTGGAGACCACGAGGCTAACGTTTGACTGCCCCAATATGAATTCCCGACGCTCCGGCCGAAGGATCCCAATATAATGCGTCAATTCCCGTGCGCCGAATTCGGGCGCGCATTTGTTTGAATTCGTCGGATGTGCCAGGCTCGCCGAGCTCCTCGATTCGGCGGAGGTCGTCAAAGTTCGTCAGGATTTGCAGTCGCTCCGATTCGCGATAAAGAGCCATGGCTTCCGCATCGTTGGGATGCCAGCCATTGAGAATGCTCAGGAAGTTGAGATAATAGGCGCCGATCTGGGCCAAGGGGCCGAATGTCACGCGATAGAGAGGGGAAATAAATTTTTTGCGCGCGAACTGAAGTCGTCCAAAATCCGTGAGCATTTCCTTTTCCTCGGGGATGTCCTGCCGGGGGTGCACGACGAATGGCGGCAGATGGACGGTCTCTCCATAATAGCCGGGAGAAAGAATCGATGTCCTCGGGATGGAAAGCTGGGCCGGCTTCGGCGGGACGCTTTCAAACTTAAATCCCAAGGTCGCCGGCGACAAAACTGAAGTTCGGACGCTTTGTCCTGGGACCGGCTCGCTTGCCTTGGGGGAATCGGCTCGCGCATGAGACGACAGCAAAATTATCCCCGTGAAGAAGGTGTGCCGAAGAACGGGTCTTCCGCGGTCGAAGGGCATCTATTGTTCAAGACCCGCATTTCCACGACTTGTTTCCCGCCCCGCGATGACATCGAATCGGTCGCGCACTAACGGATTACCGCGCGGGAAGGCCGCCCAGGCTTCGTGCGGGCCGGCAGACTGTGTCGGTAAGCCCGCCTCGGGTTTGTCGAAGGGTAATTGCCGAAATTCTCCGTCGTGTCGTCCTCCTTGTGATGCCGCTTGGCCAGCAGTTCCTGGATTTGCGGCGGCGACATGCTGAAATCGTTCAATCCGTGCTGGCGGAGAAAACTCGCCAGCTTCGTCGCGTCGGCGCGCAGGTTTTCCTGGGCGTCGAGCAGGGTCGCGGCCTCGATCGCAATGCTCGCATGCCAAAGGACGAAGTCGGAACGCACGTTCTTGTGCGCGGATGGGAATCAAGATTTGAACAAAACAATGCAGTGGGTGGGCGCCAAAGCGCGCTGATCCGGAACCAACCCTCGCGTAAGTTATTGGCTCCCAGCATCCAAGCCGAGGCCAATCCTTGACAACTTATTCACAAATTTTCCCCAAGAAAAATTCAACGTTTTTGAGCGGGTCGCGTCTATCCTAACGACATCAGTGCGTCGTTCCTCAACGAACATTGTTTGTAGTTCTTACGGTTTGCTTGGTGTTAGGTCATGCAGGGGCTGCCTGAAAGGGCGGCCCCTTCATGTTTATGGAGGTGACGCAGCGCGCAGTTGACGGGGCGGGGAAGGGGGCTTTGTTGGTCCGCAGCCTGTAGGGGTGTCCTCCGCGGAGGACTGAGATTGCGGCGCGCACGGCCGCTCGACCCTTCGAACCTGAGACGGATCATGCCGGCGAAGGAAACAGAGCGAGCACGGTGCCCGCCTTCCTTTGCCGACGGACCGTGTTGGGAAACGGGCACCCCCTGCATGCCACTGTTCCCCCGTCTTCCGCTTCTCCTGCTCCTCTCGTCCTGTGCTTCGGCGCGGGCCTTTGCCGCCGCGGACGATTCCGGCGGAGATCCTGCGAAGGCGGCCCCCGGCGACGAAGTCACCACGCTCGAACGCTACGTCGTCGAGGGCGTCCCGCTCGACCAGTCGTTTAACCCGCTCACCCGTGAGACCAGCTCGGTGATGGGCGACGATCGCGGGCCGCTCGATACGCCTCGCGGCGTTTCGACGATCACCGCCGGCCTGGTCAACGAGCGCGCCATCCACGGCCTGGCGGACATTCTCGAATACAGCCCCGGAGCCTATGCGCCCTCGAGCTACGGCGAACTGACCGTGCCGTACATCCGCGGCGACGTGGCGGAGGCCTACGTCAACGGCCAGCGCCGCACGAACAATCTCTACGGTTTCCTGCCGTCGTTCAACGGCGTCGAGGCGGTCGATGTCGTGCGCGGCGCGGGCTCGGCGGTGTTCGGCGCCGGCTATCTCACCGGCGGCTACGTCAATTACCAGACCAAGGAGCCGCAGTTCACGCCCGCCACCACCGTGACGGCGCGGCTGGGGACGTTGACGGTGGATGGGTTGTCCTACCTGAACGAGAGCGTCCAGATCGACACGACCGCGCCGATCAACAACCAGCTTGCGTGGCGCGTCAGCTACGAGGGCAAGGGCGGCGACACGTTCTATCAGCGCAATGGCGACCAGGACGATCGCGAGGACCTTTATGCCGCCCTGACCTGGAAACCGCGGCCGGGACTCAAGCTCGACTTCAACACCCAGTGGATGGGGCAGAACACGAATGAAACGCTCGGCGTGAATCGGGTGAACCAGGATCTGATCGACCACGATCTCTATTACACGGGCTTGTCGGCCGACGACCCGTACAATCCCGGCCCGATTCCCGCGACCGAGGCCGTCAAGCTGCCCTGGGACGCCACGCTGTTGTCGAAGGGCGATTTCGCCGAGGCGCACGTCGCGAACGCGCAGCTCATCGCGACGCTCGAGGTCTCGCCGGACTTCTCGGTGATCAACCGCACGTTTGTGGAGCACGTGAACCGCGAGCGCGTCTACGCGACGGCCTACCTCGAGTTTGTCCGCCAGAACACCTTCGAGAATCGCACGGAATTTCATCTCAAGACCGACGCGCTCGGCGTGAGCCAGTCGATCGTGACCGGCGCCGCCATGCGCCTGCAGGCGGTGCTCTCGTACGAAAACTACACGAACGAATATCTCTACAACTTCGACATCACCGATCCCTCCCGGATCTTCGACCAGGCGGCCCAGTTCCCGAGTTCGTATTTTCCCGGGACGCCGGGACCCGGCGGATACGAATTCTTCTCGCCGCTCGATCCCTATGTGCCGACGCCCGAGACGGGCGACTCGCGCGTCTGGAATCCCGCCGCGTTCCTCCAGGATGACATGGCGCTCACGAAGCGACTGCACCTGCTTTGGGGCGCGCGCTTCGACTCGTTCTACGCGCAGGCCCGCGATCCGCTGCCGCCCGCGGGCACGACGCCGGCCAGCGCCACGGCCGAGGCCAATGCGGGTTCGGGCGACGCGAGCCTGCTGTTTCGCGCGACGCCGACCTCGAGCTATTACCTGACCGCGCAGTCGACGACCTCGCTGCACGGCAACCTCGGCGGTGGCGGCATCAGCCTGCAGCCGGACGGGACGATCGATCCGAATGATCTGCGCAATCGCAGTGAACTCATTGAGGCCGGCGCCAAGTACAGCCTCGCGGCGAACAAGCTGTTTTTCGCGGCGGACGCATTCGACCAGAAGCGCTCGCGCACCGGCCTCGGGGATGTCCACCAGGACATCGAGGTCCGCGGCATCGAGCTCGAGGCCGTCTACCAGCCGGACACACGGCTGAGTGCGACATTCAATGCGACCTTCCAGGACGGAAAGTATCTGAACTCGGCTCCGTACCAGTTGGGCGGACGCGATATTTATGCCGGCTACGTGGCGGGTCGCGGACCGGGCGGCCTCGGCACGGGCGACGACAGCTACAGTCCATTCGACAACCAGGTGCCCGTGGGCGATTGGCCGCTGGTCGGATTCTCGCACGTGATGCTCAATGGCAGCATTCGCTATCGCTGGGCGAATGGCTTCGGCGCCGGGCTCGACGGCCAGTGGCAGAGCCGCCAGCGCGGCAACATCGACGACCAGTGGCACCTCCCGGCCCAGTACACGCTCAACGCCTCGTTCTCCTTCGCGCATGGTCCGTGGCTGTTCGACGTGGACATCCTCAACCTGACGAACCAGCGCAACTGGATCCACAACGGCGACGCCTACACGTCTAGCATCCTCATCCTGCCGGAGCTGCCGCTGCGGGCGGAAGGCTATATCAAGTATCGTTTTTGATAAGAAGCAGCGAGTAGCGAGTGGTGAGCAGCGAGTAGGGAAGTCAGCGGGCACGCCTTCCGGTGAGATTGAAGCCGGGGTCACCAGACCCCGAATGTAGGGCGGGATTTCCCAATCCCGCCATTTTGATTCTAATCACAAGTCGGCACCATGGGCGACGAACGGAGGTCGGCCCGGGCCGGTCTTTCGACCCCAAACCTTAACCATTCAACGGCGTACTTCCGTTTCAGAGTTCCGCCGCGATCTCCGCCACCTGACGTTCCGAACGAACTCCCGATTCTGGCGGGAAATGCTTGAGCACATCCGCTCGCAAGGCGGGTGCATGTTCGCGAACGTAGTTTTCGAACGCACGGCGCGACGGGAAGGCGTATTGCACCTCGAGCGCGGCGGCGCCGGCGGGATCGGGCAGGTCGATCAGCACGACTCGCACGCCGGTTGCGCCGCCCGCTTTCACCGCCAGCACGTGATCGGGCACCAGCCACGAGAGATAACGTCCGCGCACTTGAACACTCGGACAGGTCGTGCGGACGGTGTAGAGGATTTGCGGCACCGGCAGGGAATTTACGAGAGACGATTTACGAGTGGCGATTGCCAGACGGCAAGCGCGTGCACGCTCTCGGAATGTCAGGTTGAGATATTTGAAAGGCGATCAACGGGGTTCGGAAACCGAAGTCCAGAAAAAGTGCCCAAAAAGTCATCAGGTTATCTTGCTTACCGCTTAAAGCTTTGGGCCTAAAGCTTCGGGTATGCTCGCTCCTCGATGCTCGCTCCTTCTTCTTCAGTGCGACTCCGCGAAGCTCGTGATCGAATGCCATTCGAGCACTTCCTGCAGGAGCGCGCGCTCGGTCTTGAGCACGATGCGCTCGAGGCTGTTCCACGTCTGGCAAAACGCCACCTGCTGGCGGCTTTCCTCAAGCATGGCGCGCATCTCGCGGTAGCGGGCGACGCGCCGCTGGAGGTCGTTGATCGAAATGAAGGAGATGAAAGTGGCGGCGACGAACGGCAGCGCGATGGGCAGGAAGTAGAAAACGATGGATTCGAACCAGTGCGGCACCTCGGCATCGATCGTATAGCAAAGCGCGTATACGGCGGTGCAAACCAGCGCGAGGATCGTGGCCACCCAGAATCCGATCTTGAGCCGGCTGTGCTGCGGGAGGGCCGTGTTTTCCTGGCGCTGGTAATACGAGAGCTGGTCATCGATGCGCTTGGCGAGGTAGATGGCCTTGAAATCCGTCATCGGCACGGGCTGCGCGCTGGCGGACCGGCTGTGGAGGATGTGCAGCGCCCGCGTCAGGCCCGTGACACCGGGCAGGTCCAGATCCTGGAACAGCGGCGCCGCGCGTGGGAGTCCCCACGTGGCCAGCGCCGAGCGACAGAACTCGGCCGCCAGGCGGCAGCGCACCCAATTGTGGTGCTCGTGATGATGGCGCAGCACCAGCGCCACGACCAGGGCCCCGGACAGGCAAAGGAGCTTCACCCACGGAAGGGCGGCGAAGTGCATGTCGAACGACACCCCCGCCGCCGCGATGATCGTCGCCATGAGGTGCAGCATCACGGTCGAGATGATCAGGCGCCGGAACTGCGGTGCGCCATGGCTCGCCGCATAGTCGGCCTTCTGCTGGAAGGCGAAGATGTGGTCGGGCGCCTTGAACGGATTTTCGCCCCATCCCATCCGCGCGGCGGGCAGGCCGTTCAGGTAGGCGAGGCTCGAATCCTTGCGGTGGAACAGCGCGAAGTTCTCCCGGCGCGCCACCTGGGTGTTCGCGTCGATGATGACGATCGGTTTCTTCAGCGACCGCGCGTACTCGACCACGTCGGCCGTGCCGCCCTTGCCGCGGGCCGGATCGCCGTCCCACACGGCGAGGAGCACGTCGCAGCCGTTCACCGTCTCCATGCCGCAGTCGAGATACGCGTCATCCCGCGAGCCGTTTTCAGTGATGACGCGGATGTTCTCGGCCCCCGCCAGGGTCGCCTCGACCGTTCCCCATTCCGCCTCGGTGAAATCCCTGGAGAACTCGGCACGCGGCAGCGGCAGGATGGCGTGCCACGAAAGCCCCAGGCGCCGCGCCTGGTTGACGAAAAGCTGGTCGGCGCCCATCGCGACGGAGGAAAGCGCGACCCATTCGCTGTCCGCCTCGCGGCGCAGCCCCTCGAGCGTCTCCGTCATCGCCCGGGCGACGGCCGCCGGATCGCCAAGCTGGCGATGACCCGAAAAGCCCACCACGTGAAAAAGGGGGAGCTGGCTGGCGGTGGATTCGGAGGAAGACATCGATCCCGGCGCGGGTGGATTCAACGGGTGCCAGTGCGGGATTATGCTGGCAAGGCCTAAGCTTAACTGGCAATAGCCTCGTGCTTTATGCCGGATCAGACGCCCAGTCCGCGCGCCGTCCACGCTGCGGGCACAGGTGGCCCGCAACGGCGGCATTCGCCGTGCTTCGGACCGATCCGCGCTTTGTCGCCCCGATCAACGATCCGAAGAACAACGCTCCTCTTTATTAAGCCATTCCCTTTCGCGCCATGAGCTCCGAATCCACCTCCCTCCCCGAGGCGCCCGTCGACGCCCTGCCGTTCGACGACGACTCGTGGGACGACCTGCTGAACTACATCGAGGAAAAGCGGGTCATCCCGATCATCGGCCCCGAGTTGCTCGTGGTCGAAACGGAATCCGGTCCGCGCGCATTGTACGCCTGGCTGGCGGAGCGGCTCGCGGCGCGACTGGCGGTCGAAACGCGCGGGCTGCCGCTGCCCCTGGAACTCAACGACGTGGTCTGCCGTTATCTCGGGCATCGCGGTCGTCGCGAGGAGGCCTACACCCGGCTGCGGTCGATCATGCGCGAGGCCAACTTCGCCGCGCCCCGGGCCCTGCAGCAGCTCGCCGAAATCACCGACTTCGACCTGTACGTCACCACGACCTTCGATCCGTTGCTCGAGCAGGCGATCAACTCCGCGCGCTTCGATGGCGTGCAAACCACGGAGGTGCTCGCCTACGCGCCGAACCGCGTGACGGATCTCTCGGTCGAGCGCGACCAGCTTCAGCGTCCCGTCGTCTACCATCTCCTCGGCCGGCTCTCGGCTTCTCCGACCTACGTGATCTCCGACGAGGACATGCTCGAGTTCGTCTGCGCGCTGCAGAGCGAGCACCTGACGCCGGAAAAGCTCTTCCACGAACTCGAGCACAGCCATCTGCTCGTCATCGGCAGCGATTTCTCCAACTGGCTCGCGCGACTTTTCCTCCGCATGGTGAAGCGCCGGCGCCTTTCGGACCCGCGCGACGTGGGCGAGATCCTGGCGGACAATCACTCCGCGGGCGACGCGCGCCTCGTTTCGTTCCTGCAGCAGGTCAGTGTGCGCACCCGCGTCTACGGCGGCGCGGAGGCGTTTGTCGGCGAGCTGCACCGCCGCTGGCTGGCGCGCCGCGCCCCGGCAACGACGCCGGCGGGTGGCACCAACCCGATGCGTTTCCTGCCGCCGGCGCGCGAGATGCCCGAGAACGCGGTGTTCATCAGCTATGCCCGCGAGGACCTGGCGGCGGTCCAGCGGATCAAGAACGGACTCGACGCCGCGGGGGTCATCACGTGGTTCGATCTCGAACGCCTCGAGGGCGGCGACAACTACGACCGCAAGATCACCCGCAACATTTCGCGTTGCGCGTTCTTCGTCCCGATCATCTCGGCCAACACCCAGCGGCGCCACGAGGCGTACTTCCGCCGCGAGTGGAGCTTCGCCGTCGACCGGGCGCGCAACATCGCCGAGGGCGCCGTCTTCATCCTGCCGGTGTGCATCGACGACACCCGCGAGGCCGACGCCGTCGTGCCGGACCGCTTCAAGGCCCTGCATTTCACCCGCGTGCCCGATGGCATCGTCAGCGTGGATTTCGCGAACCGCCTGAAGACGCTGCTGAACACGCCGCCGACATGACCGCCGATTCCGCTCCGCCGCTCTCGGCCACCGCGGCCGTCGACTCCCAGCATCCGTGGCTGGGCCTGGCTTCGTACACCGAGGACACGCGCGCCTTCTTTCACGGCCGCGATGACGATGCCGCGGAGCTCGCGCGCCGCGTGCAGCGCAAGCTGCTGACGATCCTGTTCGGCCAGTCCGGCCACGGCAAGACCTCGCTGCTGCGTGCCGGCCTCGTCCCGCGGCTCCGCCCGGAGGGATTCTGCCCGGTCTACGTCCGCATCGACTACGATCCCAAGTCGCCGCCCCCCGCCGAGCAGATCAAACGCGAGGTTTTTCGGACGACGTCGGCCGCCGGCTCCTGGACGCGGACGGGCGGAACGATCGAGGGCGAGTCGCTTTGGGAGTTTCTCCACCATCGCGACGACACCCTGCGCGACCACGAGGGCAATGTGCTGACGCCGCTGCTGATCTTCGACCAGTTCGAGGAGATCTTCACGCTGGCCCAGACAGACGATGCCGGCCGCCAGCGCGCGAAGGAATTTCTGGCCGATCTCTCCAACCTCGTCGAAAACCGGCCGCCGGCGGAACTGGAGGCGCGCATCGATCGCGATGAAGTGGATGCCGCCGGCTTTGACTTCGCCCGGGCCGACTATCGCGTGCTGATCGCGCTGCGCGAAGACTATCTCGCCCACCTCGAGGGACTGAAGGGCACGATGCCGTCCGTGACCCAGAATCGCGTGCGCCTCGCGCGTTTCACCGGGCCGCAGGCGGTGGCCGCCGTTCGCTCGGCCGCGCCAAGTCTCGTGTCCGAGGAAGTGGCCGGCCAGATCGTGCAATTCGTCGCCGGCGGCACCGACCTGGCGCGCGCCGAGGTCGAGCCCTCGCTGCTCAGCCTCGTCTGCCGCGAACTGAACAACACCCGGCTGGCACGCGGCCAGGCCGAGATCACCGCCGATCTGCTGGCGGGCTCGCGCGAGACAATCCTGCAGGAATTCTATGAACGGGCGCTGGCCGACCAGAAACCCGGGGTGCGCCGCTTCATCGAGGACGAGATGCTGACGGATTCCGGCTATCGCGAGAGCATCGCGGAGGAACGCGTGCGCAAGGCCTTTGTCGCCGCCGGCGCCCCGTCCGGCTCGCTCGCGGAACTGGTTTCCCGGCGCCTCCTGCGCGTCGAGGAGCGGCTCGACATGCGCCGGGTCGAGCTGACCCATGACGTGCTTTGCGGGGTCGTGGTCGCCAGCCGGTCCGTGCGCCACGAACGCGAGGCGCGCGATCTCGCCGAGCGCCAACTGGGGGAGCAGCGGGCGCGCGAGGCCGCAACCCGCCGGGCCCTCGTGCGCGCGCGCGCCGTGGCTGCCGTTTGCGCCGTCGCGATGCTCGCGGCCGCGGGCAGCGCGGTCTTCGGCTGGATCGGCCTGCGCCGTGCGCGCGCGGCCGACGCCCAGGCGGAGGCGGCCAAGCGCCTGGCGGAAAGTGCCCGCGGCGAAGCGGAGAACCTGGTCGGATTTCTGCTCGAGGATTTCTACGACGAACTTGCTCCGACCGGCCGCGTCGAGATCATCGGACGGCTCGCGCAGCGCGCGGTGGGCTACTACGACGGCCTGCCGGCGGAGCTGCGGACCCCGCTGAGCCTCCGCAACCGCGGCATGGCCCTCGTCCGGCAGGCGTCGGCGACGCTGCAGCGCGGCGACACCAAGGCGTCCGAGCCGATCTATGCGGAGGCGCGCGTGATTTTCGAGAAACTCCGCGCCGACGGCGACACGAGCGAGGAATGCGCGATCGGCTATGCGCTGGCTTATTTTCCCGACATCACGAGTGACGCGATCCAGAACGCGCCGCTGCTCGAGAAGGCGGTCGCCACCCTGCGTCCATTTGCCACCCGCCCCGAAGGCTCGCGACGGTCCAAGCTCGTCTACGCCGACATCCTGAACCTCCTGAGCCACACACAACCACCGGAAAAGGGCCTCGCCACCTGCGAGGAGGCCCGGCGGATCCTGGCCACTCTGGGAGCGGGCAATGCCTCCGACCTGAGCGCGGCGGCGGCCTACGCGGACGTCGGCGATTCCGAGGCGCGGCAGGCGCTGGCCCTCGGCCGGCTCGACGAGGCGGAAAAACTCGAACGCGAGGTGGACGACGTGGCCGATCGCGTCATTGCCAAGCGGCCCGGTTTCCTGCGCGCGATGGAGGATCGCTGCTACGCCCCGAACCTCCTCGCCGACATCGCGCTGCGCCGCTACACGTACATCCAGGCGCTGGCTTTTGCGCAGGAGGCGGAACGCGCGATCAACGACTACGTGCGCTTCAATCCCAGTGATGCCTGGGGCTGGGAGATGCTTTCGACGCAGCGGCAGCAGACGGCCGATATCCTTTTCGAACGCGGCAAGATCAACGATGCCGTCGCGGCGCAGCGCTATTCGGCGGACGTCGAGCGCGACGGCCGCAACGCCACGGGTCTCAATCGCTCCGTCCCGAGTGCCTGGCGGGCGGTCGCGATCACCGAGGCTCTGCAGGGGCGGCGCGACCGGGCCGAGGCCGCGGTGGCCGAGATGGCCCGCACGGGCCGCATCTTCCTCGGTGATTCCGAGCTCGCCGCCGTCTGGAAGAAATCAGCGGATGAAAACGTCGCCTGCGTCCAGGCGCGCGTGCAGATGATGTTTGGCGACCAGGCCGGCGCCCTGGCCGCGGCCTCCGCCTCGCTCCGGCGCCTCGATGCCATTCCCAACCGGCCCGACGACACGCTGAAGCCCTTTGCCGTGAACATGAACCTGGTCACGGTGGCCGAGTCGGGTCTGCGACTATCGAAACTGGATGAGGCCGAGCGGGCGGCGAACCGTCTGCTCGGGCCGGACAAGGATGCCGCCACGACGGTACCGACGTCCGACGACAGCGCGCAGTTCCGCCTGCTCAAGGCTCATATTCTGGTCGCCGAAGGCAAGGCGGGCGATGCGCGCCCGGTCATCGGGTCGGTGGTCGCCTATTATCAAAAACAGCAGGCGGCGGGCGCCTCCGGCACCACCTTCCGATTGCAGCTCGCCCGGGCGCTCCTCGTCGAATCCATGACCGATCCCGACGGGGCCGACGGACTCAAGGCGCGGAAAACGCATCTCGACGAGGCCGCCGCGGCCATGACCGGCCTGACTTCCGAAGCCGCCCTCCTGAAAAGCGCGGTTGAATTGAAGGGCTGGATCGCTTCCGCGCGCACAGACTCATAAGGCGGCATTTCCGGGTCGCGTCACGGTTGCAGAGCGGGATTTCCCGCCCCGCATCAGCCATTCGGAAAAGAGGGCTCGGGGCTCGTGCCAATGAACTTCCGTTTTGCCCGCCAGGCCTTTGTGCTGGCAAGGCCCTTCCGCGGACGCCATAAATTCAAACCAACCATGTCGGAATCCGCTCCGTCCCAGTCGCCCCGGGCGATCTTCCTCAGCTACGCCCGCGAGGACGCACCGGCGGCCCGGCGCATCGCCGATGCCCTGAGGGCGTTTGGCATGGAGGTCTGGTTCGATCAGAACGAATTGCGCGGCGGCGACGCGTGGGACCAGAAGATCCGCACGCAGATAAGGGACTGCGCACTCTTCGTGGCGGTCATCTCGGCCACCACCCAGGCGCGCAACGAGGGCTATTTCCGGCGCGAATGGCGGATGGCGGTGGACCGGACGCACGACATGGCCTCGGGCCGTACGTTTCTGCTGCCCGTGGTGATCGACGAGACACCCGAGGACGAGGCGCTGGTGCCGGACGAGTTTCTGAAAGTGCAGTGGACCCGGATGTCAGGCGCGCCGTCGCCCGAGTTCGTCATCCTCGTGAAACAGATTCTCGAGACGCCCGCCAAGCCGACGGGCCGTTCCCGTCCGGCCACGGCGGCCCCCACCCACAGCTCGGCTCCGATGCGGGCCGCACCGAAAAAGTCGGGCTTTCCCGCCTGGGCGTGGGGCGTGATGCTGATCCTCGCCGCCGGCGTCGCCGTGGTGATCCTGCGGCCGCGGCACGACGCGATTCCGACGGCGCAGGCCGCCCCGGCCACCGCCCCGGCCCCGGCGACCATCGTCCCGGCGGTGCCCGCGGCCGCGCACGTGGAGGAGAAATCCGTCGCGGTGCTGCCGTTCGAGAACATGAGCGAGGAGAAGGATGCCAGCGCTTTCTTTGCCGACGGTGTCCACGAGGACCTGCTCACCAATCTCTCTCTGATTCGCGACCTGCACGTGGTCTCGCGCACGTCCGTGATGCAGTACCGGAACACGACAAAATCCATCAAGCAGATCGCCCAGGAACTCGGCGTGGCCTATATCCTCGAGGGCAGCGTGCGGCGCGCGGGCAACAAGGTGCGCGTCACGGGCCAGCTCATCAAGGCGTCCACCGACGAGCACGTCTGGGCGAAATCATACGATCGCGATCTCACCGACGTCTTCGCGATCCAGGGCGAGCTTTCGCAGGCGATCGCGCAGGCGCTGGCGGCCGCGATCTCTCCGGAGGAAAGGCAACTGATCGAGCGGCGGCCGACCGACAGCCTCGTCGCCTACGATGCCTACCAGAAAGCTCACCAGATGGCGCAGTCGGCGAACGACGAATCGGTGTCCGATCAGCAGGTTTCCGACCTCCTCCTTCGGGCGGTGAAACTCGATCCGCATTTCGCCATCGCGTGGGGGGAACTGGCCCGACACGACGCCTACATGTTTTTCAACGAGGTCGATACCGCTCCGGCCCGGTTGGAGCGCGCGCGGACGTCGATCGAGACCGCCGTGCGCCTCGCGCCCGACGATCCGGCGGTGATCGAGAATTACGGCGACTATTACTACTACGCCTTTCGCGACTACACGCGCGCGGCCGAGCAATACCGGCGGCTGGCGATCCTCCGCCCGAACGACGCCGTTGTCTTCGGCTCGCTCGCACTCATCCACCGGCGTCAGGGTCGTTTCAAGGAGTGCATGGTCGAGTTCCGTCGCGCCATCGAGCTCGATCCCCACGACCTGCGCTACCTGTATTCGGCCCAGCAGACCGCTCAGTCGCTGAATCTGTACGCCGAGGCAAAGGCGCTTCAGGATCGGGTCCTGGCCCTGACGCCCGATGACGTCAGCCAGCTCGCGGTGTTGGTCACGGCCCGGTTTGCGGAGAGCGGCGACGTCCAGGCGGCGGACACGTGGTTTGCCCAGGCCAAGGCGCCGGCGGGTCAGGAACACATGCTGGTCTTTCAGAAGAAGACCTGGGCCGGGAGCAAGGGCGACTGGCCTGAAGTCATCCGTCTCGACCAGCTCCAGCGTTACACGGACTCGGGAATCATCTCCCGTCAGCAGGAGGACGTTTTTGCGGCCTATACCTACGAGGCGGCGGGCGATCACGCCACCGCCCGCCGGCGCGCGGAGGAAGTCGTGATCAGCGCGCTGGCGGATCTGAAGACCAAGCCGTCCGCGGGCATGTGGGAAACTCTGGGGATGGCCTACGCGCTGCTCGACCGGAAGGCCGAGGCGCGCGACGCGGCACAAAAGGGGGTGGCTCAGGTGCCCGAGTCAAACGACGCGGTCAGCGGCCCGACCCTGAGCCTGTTCCGGGGCGGCATTCTGGCCTGGATCGGGGACAAGGACGCGGCGATCGCCGAGCTGGCCCGCCTGCTGCGTACGCCCTTTGGCGAGAATATTTATTCCGCACGGTACAGCCTGTTGTGGCTCCCCCTTCACGGCGATCCGCGTTTCGAGCAGCTCGTGCACGATTTGAAAAACAACGAACCGATGATCTGATCATGTCCGGGCCGCCGAAAGCCGTCTTCCTGAGCTATGCCCGCGAGGACGCGCCGGCGGTGCAGCGCATCGCCGACGCGCTCCGCACCTTCGGCATCGAGGTCTGGTTCGACCAGGCGGAGCTGCGCGGGGGAGATTCCTGGGATCAAAAAATCCGCTCCCAGATCCGCGACTGCGCGCTGTTCATGCCGGTGATCTCGGCGACGACGCAGGCGCGCGGCGAGGGCTATTTCCGGCGCGAGTGGAAGCTGGGTTCGGAGCGCACGCACGACATGGCGGCCGGCCTGCCCTTTCTCATGCCGGTCGTGGTCGACGCCACCCGCGAGGACGAGGCCATGGTGCCGGACGAGTTCATGCGCGTGCAGTGGACCCGCCTGCCCGGCGGAGCGCCGTCGCCGGATTTCATCACCCAGGTCCAGCGCATGCTCGAATTGCCCCGGCGCGGGGGCAGCGCCACGCGTCCGGTGACCGCTTCGCCGCTACCGGCCTCCGCCCCGCCGATTTTACCGTCGTCTCCAACGGCGAAAAAATCCGGCCCGTCGCTGCTCACGTGGATCGTCGTCATCTTTTTTCTCGTCACGATCGGCTACTGCGTTTTCCGGCCGCGGCGCCAGCCGGAGGACATCGCGAAGGCGATCCAGGCCGCGGAGGCGATTGCCGAAAAGATCCAAAAATCGGAAAAGCCGGGATCGGCGGACGTGGCTGCGGCTCCGGCGGTTTCACCCGCGCCCGCGGTCAACCCGAAGTCCGTCGCGGTGCTTCCCTTCGAAAACATGAGCGAGGAGAAGGACGCCAACGCGTTCTTCGCCGACGGCGTGCACGAGGATGTGCTCACGAACCTGTCGTTCATCCGCGACCTGCACGTGGTGTCGCGCACCTCGGCCATGCAGTACAAGGGCACGACCAAGTCGATCGGCGAGATCGCCCGCGAGCTGAACGTGGCCTACGTGCTGGAGGGCAGCGTGCGCCGGGCGGGCAACAGGGTGCGCGTGACGGGCCAGTTGATCAAGGCGGCGACCGACGAGCACGTCTGGGCCAAGGCCTACGATCGCGACATCACCGACGTGTTTGCGATCCAGAGCGAGCTGGCGCAGGCGATCGCGAGCGCGCTGCAGACGGCAATCTCACCGGCGGAGAAGACGCTCCTCGACCGCAAGCCGACGGAGAATCCGCGCGCGTACGACCTGTACGTCAAGGCCCGCCGGGATTATCAGACCAACGGCATCGTCAGCTTCGAAAAGGTGGAGGCCGACCTCCTGGAGGCGGTCCAGCTCGACCCGGGTTTTGCCGAGGCCTGGGCGCAGCTCGCCGCCATCCACGCCTCGCAGCGCTTCAACGAGTTCGACGCCACGTCCGACCGCCTCGACAAGGCGCGATCGGCGATCGAGACCGCGGTGCGCCTGGCGCCGGACGACCCTGTGGTCATCGAGTACCGCGGCGACTACTTTTACTACGGCTACCGCGATTACACCCATGCAGCAGAACAGTACGAGCGGCTGCGGCAACTCCAGCCCAACGCCGCAGACCCTTACGGATCCCTCGGGCTCATCTACCGGCGGCAGGGCCGCTGGTCCGACGCGGTGGCGAATCTCCGCCGCGCGGCCGAACTCGATCCGCACAATCTCCGCTACCGCAGCGCCCTGTTCGGCCATTTCACGGCGATGCGCCAGTATGACGAGGCGGAAAAGGAAGGCCGGGAGGTCCTGGCGC
The DNA here is from genome assembly GCA_036499305.1 of Candidatus Didemnitutus sp. Classification (GTDB taxonomy): domain Bacteria; phylum Verrucomicrobiota; class Verrucomicrobiia; order Opitutales; family Opitutaceae; genus Didemnitutus. The sequence goes on along the minus strand of DASYDZ010000160.1, from coordinate 5,752 downwards.
TGAGTCCCGACAACCTCAATTCGCAGGGTTCGCTCTACAGCCTTTCGTTCGCGCGCACCGGATCGCTGCACGAGCTCGAGGAATGGTTTGCGCGTCTCAAGCCCAAACCGGGAGAGGAGCCCATCGTCCGGGAGATTCACAAACAGTTGTGCCGACTGCAGGGCAACTACGCCGAGGCGCTCCGGAGCGACCTCACCGAGCCCGGCATCCCGGACGCGCCGAAATGGCAGTCGGATTTTTTCGTGGCCACCGACACGCTGGGCGCCGGCGACGAAGCCGGGGCAAAAAAGCTCATGACGGATCTCCTTCCCGAGCTGCAGGCCCAGCTCAAGATGCAGCCCGCGAATTCGCTCCTGTGGACCATGCTCGGCCAATCCGAGGTGGTTCTCGGCCACCGGACCGCCGCCCTGGCCGCCGCGGCGAAGCTCCGCGAACTAGTCCCCGAGTCAACCGATGCCGTCGCCGGACCGGCCCAGAGCCGCAGCCGGGCCATCATCCTTGCGTGGGCGGGCGAAAAGGAGGAGGCGCTCGCGGAGTTTGCGCGCCTGCTGCAGGTGCCCTACGGCACCGATGTCCATGGCGATCCGCGGGACGTGGCCTGGCGGCCGCTGCGCGATGATCCGCGCTTCCAGGCGCTCCTCAAGGATCCCCGGAACAACGCCCCGATCGACTGACGGATGAGCGCCGCGAACCACGCCGTCTTTTTGAGCTACGCCCGCGAAGACGCGACGGCGGCCCGGCGCATTGCCGAGGCCTTGCGCGCTTCCGGCCTCGAAGTCTGGTTCGACGAGAACGAACTGCGCGGGGGCGATGCATGGGACGCGAAAATCCGCCGGCAGATCAGCGATTGCGCGCTGTTCCTTCCGGTCATTTCGCAGCACACGCAGGAGCGGGGCAAGGGATACTTCCGGCTCGAATGGAAACTCGCGGTGGAGCAAACGCACCTGATGGCCGAGGGATTGACGTTTCTCGCCCCGATCGTCGTGGACGACACGCGCGAGGGGGGATCACTGGTGCCCGCCGAGTTCATGAAGGTGCAATGGACGCGCCTGCCCGGGGCCCTGCCGACGCCCGCTTTCGTTGAGCAGATCAGGCGCCTGCTGGCCGGGCCGGGTCCGGTGGCAGGGCGGGATTTTCATCTCCCGCCGCTCGGGACGAAGGCGGGAATCGGAGATCCCGCCCGACAGAAGAAAAATCCGCCCGGCTGGACGTTGGGCGCGGGCTTCGCCGTCGTCGTCGGCATCGCGACCGCACTGTATGTTTCACGCAAGTCCAACGCGCCGACTTCCATCCCACCGTCAGTCCCGGCCGCGACATCACCTTCACTTTCACTTTCACCCGCACCCTCACTTCCTGCGCCGCTCTCCGACAAGTCGATCGCCGTGCTTCCGTTTGCGAACATGAGCGCGGAAAAGGACAATGAATTCTTTGTCGATGGCATGCACGACGAGGTCATCACGGCCCTCGCGAAGATCCACGACCTGAAGGTGATTTCGCGGACCTCCGTGATGGCCTACAAGAATCCGGAAGGGCGCAACCTGAAGAGGATCGCGGGCGAACTCGGCGTCGCCACGATCCTCGAGGGCAGCGTGCAGCGCGCCGGGAACAAGGTGCACCTGAACGCCCAGCTCATCGACGCGCGCACCGACGAACATCTCTGGGCCGATACTTTCAACGGCGACGCCAGCGACATCTTTGCCCTGCAGGCCAGCCTCGCCCAAAAGATCGCGGCGGCGCTCAAGGCGACGCTGACACCGGACGAAAAATCGCTCATGGAGCGCCGTCCCACGGATAATCAGGAAGCCTACAACCTTTTCCTGCGGGCCCGGGCGTTGCAGGAAGAGGCGGGGGAAAACGGCGCGATCGGGGACTACGAGCGCATCGTCGGGTTGTACGAGCAGGCCGTTGCGAAAGACCCGTCGTTCGGGCTGGCCCAGTCGCAGGTCGCCCTCGTGCATTCCCTCATGTATTGGTTCGGGTTTCTCGACCCGACTCCAGCTCGCGCGGAGAAAATGAAGGCGGCGGTCGACGCCGCGGTTCGCCTCGCCCCGGACGCGCCCGAAACGCACCTCGCGGTCGGCGCCTATCACTACCGGGTCGAGCGCGACTGGCGGAAGGCGCTGGGCGAATTCCATATCGCCGAGGCCGGGCTGCCCAACGACGCCCAGTTGTTTTTCTGGCTCGCCATCGCCCATCGCCGGCTGGGCGACTGGACGGAATCGCTCGGCTATTTCGAGCGCTCGGTGGCGCTGAATCCGCGGGACCTGGCGCCGGTCTCCAACTGGGTGGGGTACCTGGCGGATCTGCGCCGTTGGGAGGACGTGCGCCGTGCGAACATCCGCTACCTGCCTTATTTTCCGGAAAACAGCGGCATGCTGCGCAGCCGGGCCGACGCCGAATTCGCCCTCGAAGGCAACGTGGCCGCCTTTGCGCGCGCGCTGGTGGCGCTGCCCCGCGACGCCACTGACCCCGACGGCGCCGTCCACATCCTGGAGGCCGACCTGCTGCGCCATGACTATGCGGAGGCGGACCAGGCGCTCGCGAATCTCCCTCATTCGACCATGCCCGAGGGCAGCAACAACATCATCAACAATCCAACGGTGCTCTTTCGGGCGTACCTGGCCTATTTGCGCGGCGACCGTGAGGCAGCGCGGCGTTTTGCCGATGAAGCCATCGGCTATTTTCGCGCCGGAACGTGGACGGCCCGGCAGGTGCCCTGGGCCCGGATGAGGATCGCCATGGCGGAGGCCTGGTCGAACCGCGAGGCGGAGGCCGTGGCCGATGCCCGGGCGGCGATGGATGATGCATCCGCCCATGATGTCTACGACGCGAGCAACCTCCGGTCCCTGCAGGGCGCGGTCGACATCGTCGTCGGACGCCGCGATGACGCGATCGCCTGCCTCCGGCAGATGATGAGCGGTCCATGCGGCCGTTCACCGAATGACCTGCGGGCGGATCCGACCTGGTCGCGCCTGAAGGACGACCCGCGCTTCGAGGAAATCCTGAAATCGGCCCGCCCGCTGTGAGTGAGTCGACCAAGGCCGTGTTCCTTTCCTACGCCTCGCAGGATGCGGAGGCGGCGCGCAGGATCTGCGAGGCGCTGCGCACGGCCGGCGTGGAGGTGTGGTTCGACCAGAGCGAACTGGTGGGCGGAGACGCGTGGGACCAGAAGATCCGGAAACAGATCAGGGAGTGCGCGCTGCTGATTCCCGTCATCTCCGCCGCGACCCAGGGGCGCACCGAAGGCTATTTCCGCCTGGAGTGGCGGCTGGCCGACCAGCGCACCCATCTGATGGCGAAGGGCCGGCCGTTCCTTTTGCCGGTGGTCATCGACCCCACCCGCGAGGCCGATGCCCAGGTGCCGGACTCGTTCACCGAGGTGCAGTGGACGAAGCTGCCCGCCGGCGAGACGCCACCCGTTTTTGGCGAACACATCAAACGACTGCTTGGTGGCGAGCCCGTTGGATCCGACCACCCGCGGGAAGATTCGCCGGGGTCAATCCGTCCGGCGGAATCCGCTCGGACCCAAAACACCCGATCGCCGCGATGGCGGCGTCTTCTCCTCGCCTCAGGCGTGGTGGGGATCGTCGTCCTGGCCGGCCTGCGGTGGCAGCCGTGGAAAAAATCGGTTTCCGACATTCCCGATTCCCGTTCTTCGCCCGCCGCTTCCTCCCCGCCGCCGCTCTCCGAGGCCCGGCAGCTCGGCCGCCGGGCCTTCGAGCCGGTCCGGCTGGGCACCCCCTCGCGGGAGCAATTGGACACCGCCGAAGCCCTCAGCGATCGCGCCCTCACGCTCGATCCGACCGATCCCGAGTTGTGGATCATCGCCGCCGAGATTGACCGTCGTTTCATCCTGTGTGCCTATGATCCCTCCGCCGCCCGCCGCGAACGGGCGATGAGTCATGCCGCGCGCGCGGTCGCCCTGGCCCCCGATCTGTTCGCGGCCCGGGTGATCAGGGCCAACGTGCTTGCGAGTATCGCGACGAGCGACGCCATGCGGGCCGATGCGGAAGCCCAATTGCTCGCCTTGCTCAAAGAGCGTCCCGACGACAACGTTGTGCTTTCCCAGCTCGCCGTCGTGAGCCGGGCGGAGGGTCACTTCGAAGCGTCCGCGGACTACTTCGAACGGATCGGATCCCCGGGCGGCGCGGCGTGGTCCGCCTACTACGGCGAAGACTTTGCCCGGGCCGAGGAGGCGACGGAGCGATCGCTCAAGAAGGGGCGGCCGTCGAGCATGATCACGTTGAAAGCCATCCTGGCCGAGGTGTATCGCGAGGATCTGCCGGCCGCCCGGACAATTTATCGCGAAGTGCCGGCCAGCGAAATGCTCAACGAAGGTCCGGCGTTCAACGCCGTGCGATTCGCCCTGCGTGACCGGCATCCGGACGAGGTGATCGGCATCCTCAGCGCGCTGCCCGTGGAGTACTTTTCCATTCAGGACTTCCGCGGACCCAAGGCGCTCCTGTCCGGACGGGCGCACGAAATGGCCGGCCGGCCGGAAGCCGCGCGGGCGGACTGGCAGGTGGCGCTCGGGGTGGTGGAGAAGAAGCTGGCCGGGGCGGCCAACGATCCCGAGCTGCTGCGGCAGAAAGCCGAATTGCTCGCCTGTCTGGATGAAAACGCCGCCGCGGAAACAACCCTCCGGCTCTCCGCGCAGCTCACGGGCGCGCCAGCCGACCAGGTCACCCGGAGGAATTGCGGAATCCTGCTGCGCCTCGGCCATCGCGAAGCGGTGCTCGCTTTCCTGACCACGGCATTGAAAGCGCGCGGTGCCGGCTGGCGGCAACTGCACGCCGATGCCCGGTTCGATCCTGATTTCGATCCGCTGCGGGCCGACCCGCGCTTCGGGGCGCTGCTGCGCGATACCCTGCCCCCGGGAGCCAAGCCGTTCGACGGACCAAAGCCGGAATCCGCCCGGCCCCTGTGAGCACCACGACCCAGGCCGTTTTCCTCAGCTACGCTTCGCAGGACGCGGAGGCGGCGAAACGCATCTGCGAGGCGTTGCGAGCGGCCGGAGTCGAGGTGTGGTTCGACCAGAGCGAGCTGCGCGGCGGGGATGCGTGGGACCAGAAGATCCGGCGTCAGATCAAGGAGTGCGCATTGTTCATTCCGATCATTTCGAATCACACGCAGAACCGTCCCGAGGGTTACTTCCGGCTCGAATGGCGGCTCGCGGACCAGCGCACGCACCTGATGGGGCGGAACCGCGCGTTCCTCGTGCCGGTCTGCGTGGACGAGACGCCGGACGCCGACGCCGATGTGCCGGATTCGTTCGTCGCCGTGCAGTGGATGCGATTGCCGGACGGCGCCATCACGCCTGCGTTTGCCGAGCGCGTGAGGAAACTGCTTCAGCCCGCGCCGGCGGAATCGGCGTCGCGCCCGTCAATTCCGCCCCGGACGTCCGATCACGACCCGATCGCGCCGGCACCCGCGCGTCGCGGTTCGCCGCGCTGGCTGCGACCGGTGCTGGCATCGGCAGTGCTCGTGATCATCGTCTTGGGCTTCACTCTGTTTCGACGCCACGGCGACGGGAAACCGCCCGTGTCCCCGGCACCGAAGGCGGCGGCGCCCCTCACGGAGGCGCAATCCCTCGTGGCCCGCGCCCGGGCCATCATGGACCTCGGCGGTCTTTCCCGGGAGAAGCTGGATGCGGCCAGCGAGCTGTGCGAGCGCGCCCTCAAGCTGGATTCCACGGAGGCGACGGCCTGGGCCCAGGCCGCGCGGGCTGATCTGCTCTATTATTATCCCTACG
>DASYDZ010000159.1:0-1659 GCA_036499305.1 Candidatus Didemnitutus sp. | reverse complement strand
CCAAGACTAAGAATCCTGTGCCCTGGCCAAGCGCGCCGGTCGGGCCCGGCACGCCCTACGCGCTCAGCGGCTTGTTCAACGCCATGATCGCGCCGCTGCAGCCCTACGGCTTGCGCGGCATTATCTGGTACCAGGGCGAATCCAACTGGCCGCGACCGCAGGAATACGCCGCACTTTTCCCGGCCATGATCCGCTCGTGGCGCGCAGGTTGGGGTCGGACGGACCTGCCTTTTTATTTCGTGCAGCTGGCCAACTACCTTCCGCCCAATGATCCGTCCCACCGTGGATGGGCCGCCATCCGTGAGGCCCAAGCTGCCGCGCTGCGGCTGCCGGCAACCGGCATGGCCGTGACGATCGACGTCGGCGAGGCGAACGACATTCACTACCACAACAAACAGGAGGTGGGACGCCGGCTGGCGCTCATTGCGAAATCCGAGGTGTATGGCCTGCCCGGCGATTTCAGCGGGCCGGTTTTTGACCGCGCCGTCCGCGAAGGCTCCGCGCTTCGCATCTATTTCAGCCATGCCGTCGACGGCCTGATTTCCTACGACAAACCGGTGCAATCGCTGGAAATCGCGGGCGTCGACCGACGGTTCTTTCCCGCCACCGCCCGGATCGATCGCGGCACGCTGATCGTGACCGCGCGGGAAGTACCGCAACCCGTCGCCGTGCGTTACGCGTGGAGCGATAGTCCCGGGGCGAACTTATACAACGGTTCCGGCCTTCCCGCCGCTCCGTTCCGCAGCGACACCTGGTAGCCTGGCCTCGTCTGAAGCCGTGCTCTGACTCGCGGTCTCATGACGATCCCGATCCGAATTCGCTGAACTCGGATCGGTTTTTCTCTGCGATCAGACCCGCTGTTTACGGCAGTTCGTAAATCTCCACGAGCGCGGTGCCGTCGGTGCTCGTCGTGCTCTTGACCTGCGCCGAGTAAATGCCGGGGGCCAGGGTCACGATGATCGCCGCATCCTTGCTGCCGGAGCTGAAGGCAAATGAACCTGCCTGCAGGATGGCCGCGTTGATGTCGGCCGCGCTCGCGCCTGGCTGCGCGGACGTGAGGGTGATGGGTGTCTCCCAGTTATCGTTTTGGGCGATCAGGTTGTTGCTGCCGTCGTAGAGATTCAGGATCGGGTCGGCCATTGGGGCGGTCACGCCGTAATTGGCCAGCGTCGGGCCGACGCCGCGGATGAGCACGCGTTTGCTCGAAGGCCCGCTGATCACAAAGCCGCCGATGAGGGTGGTATCGCCGGAATTTGCCGTGGCCCGCGATGAAATGTTCACGAGCCGCGGAGCGGAGGCGGAAGTATCCGTGCCGGTATCGTAAACCTCAGCCAAGGCCACGCCCGTGGCTGCTGTGGCATCGGTCACCACGACGGAGTACCGTCCGGGAGCCAGCGTCACCAGCATGGCCGCATCAGCGCTGTTGGGATCGAGGGCAAAGGCGCCGACCTGGTTGAACACGGCGCTCAGCGCGGCGCTGCCACCCCAGCCCGCGTTTTCGCTCACGACATCCCCGTTGCCATCGTAGAGCCGCATCGACGGATGGGGGATGCCGGTCGAAACGCCGAACGGCGCAAGGCCCGGGCCGATGGCCCGCAACAGGATGGTCCGCGTGCTGGTGCCCCCGATGACCAATCCCGCGATGAGCGGATCGGTCGT
>DASYDZ010000158.1:0-18495 GCA_036499305.1 Candidatus Didemnitutus sp. | reverse complement strand
AGAAATGCGAACGGAAATCGCCGCCTGGCAATCCGACCGCAACCATCGCGGCGCCCCGGTGAACTGGCGCTTCACCACTGAGGATGCACGCATCAAACTCCTTCGCCTCTATCCGCAACTATAGACGTTACGGGATACTAGAGCTATTTCTATTGAGATAGTCCCATATCGGGCATGACGAAAAAAGCCCTCGCAGTGGACGGATTCGAAGAGGGCGAGACTGGTGGCGACAGCGCTCTGGAGATCAGGCAGAGTGCGGGCGGCGGCATGGCGGAGGTGGCTCTTGAGCTTGGCGAAGGCCATTTCGATGGGATTGAGGTCCGGACTGTAGGCCGGGAGGTAGCGGACAGTGGCGCCTTTCGCCTCGACCAATCGGACGATGGCCGGAGTTTTGTGGATGCAGAGGTTGTCGAGGATCACGACGTCGTCGGGGTGAAGCTCGGGACAGAGCACCTGGCCAATGAGGCGGCCAAGACTTCCATGTTCGCGGAGCCCTCGATCAGAAACGGAGCCTCGATCCGGTTCTGGCGTAACGCGGCGATGAAGGTCGAGGTCTGCCAGTGGCCGTGCGGCACGGAGCCCAGGCAGCGCTGGCCGCGAACGCTGCGGCCGTACAGTCGCGCCATCTTGGTATTCAGCGCCGTCTCGTCGATGAAGACCAACCGGTCGGGATCCCACTCGGATTGGTGGCGCCGCCACCACTTGCGGGCCGCCGCGACGTCAGGCCGGTTCTGCTCGGCGGCGTGCGTCGTTTTTTCTATAGCTCAGGCCCAACCGGTCGAGTTGGTGCCACAGGGCGGTTTGGCCGATCTGCACGCCGAGTTGCTCCAGGCAGCGCTGCCGCATCTCGGCCAAAATCAGGTCGGCCTGCTGGCGAATCCAACGCTTGAGCGTCTGGGCGTGGCGGGCCAATCGTGACCGGCGGTAGCCTCCAATCTGCTTCGGCCGCAGGTGTCCGCAGATCGAATACTGCTTCCAGAGCCGCGCCACGCTCTTGCGGCTCACCTTGAAGCGCAGGCCCACTTCACCGGTGCCTTCACCGGCCTGCTTGGCCTCGATGATCCGGCGCCGCAAATCCTCACTCAATGGTCTCATGGTTTTGCCTCCATGGAGCACCATTATACCACACAACCTCCTGAGACTATCTAATTAGAAACTGCTCTAGTGCGCGCGGACCGTGCGGCGCCGGGACGATGGGGGCGCCTGCTCGCGGATCAGCCGCGCGCTGGCGATCGGCTCGACACTATGCGCGGTGGCCTGGCGATAGGCGCGGGTGACTTCGACGCCGTAGAGCAGGATGACGCACGAATAATAGATCCAGATGAGAAGGGCCACGAGCGAGCCCGCGGTGCCGTAGATCGATGCGATCTTGGAATGACTGAGGTAAAGCGCGATCAGGTACCGGCCCGCCGTGAACAGCAGCGCGGTCAGGAACGCGCCCAGCCAGACCTCGCGCAGGGCCAGCTTCACGTCGGGCAGGACCTTGAACAGGAGTGCGAACAACAGGGTGATCACGCCCAGGCCAAGCGTGATGTCGGCGAACTTGAGCGTGCCCGGGGAGGCGAGCAGGTTGCCCTGAAAATGGGAGAGGATGGCCACGAGGGCGGTCGTCAGGACCAGCGAAACCAGCAGCAGAAAACCGACGGTCAGGACCATGGCAAAGGACAGCAGTCGGCGGATGATGATCACGACCCAACTATGCCGGTCATGGCGCGGTTGGACGCCCCAGATCGAGTTGAGGGCGTCCTGCAACTGGCCGAAGACGGAGGTCGCGCCGACGACCAGCATGGCGATGCCGATGATCGTGGATGCGCCGCCTTTTTGGTGCGCCTCGCTGGCCGCGGCGGCGGACTGGATGATTCCCGCGCTGGCGGGACCGATCATGGCGCTCATCTCCTGCTGGAACTGCTGCGTCGCGGCCGGCCTGCCGAGAAATAATCCGGCGACCGTCAAAGCGATGATGGTGATCGGCGCGAGCGAGAACAGCGTGTAGAAACTGACCGCGGCGGAGTGCTTGAACACATTGTCCGTGAGGCATGCCTTGCCCGCGCCGTAAAACAGCGTGGCCCAGCGCTTGGCGGTCCAGTGCGTCACCACGCACCTCCCGGGCGGAAGGGGCCGCACGGGCGCCGGCCGCCGACGGCAGACAGCAACACCGGGCGCCGATGCGCGAAGATCGGGGTCATGAAATTGAGGACAGCGCGCCGCAACGGCGGTTCGCGGTCAGCGCGGTCTGGTCCGCTCTCGTTTTCCGGCGGGCAGCTCCCTCGGACCCCGTCGGCCGATCGTACCGTAGTCCCTGGCGGGCAAGGGGTCGGGCCCTTTGAGCTCCGGGGAATTTCGGTTCTTGCGCCCCCGAAATAATTGACCCAATTTGCGCGCTCTTTGGGTGATCCGGTGCGGTAGCCAAGTGGTAAGGCCGAGCTCTGCAAAAGCTCTATTCGGCGGTTCGATTCCGCCCCGCACCTCCATCTTTTGAAGGAGCGAGAATCGAGGAGCGAGGAGCGAGTAGACGGATCGGAAGGTAGGGTCTACACCAAAGATTGGGGAGGGGTATGATTGGGTTGATGGTTTGGTTTACCCGCACTGAGCGATGACGCGGAGGCGGTAGTTGGCTTCGGATGGCACGACCACCCACGGTGTAGCCGGGTCCGCAGGGCCCGGTTGCCGCCGCTGGAGGACTACGAGAGGAACGCGGCCGCCGCGCCCGTGATTCCGCTGCCTGCGTCGGGTACAGGTTAAATCCCAACTGTAGAGCGGGGCCGCTGACCCCGCCAAGGTGGTCGCCAATTTCCACATTGGCGACTCGGCACGATGCTTGCGTTAGGTGGAGCGACTTGTCCCCGAGGCGCTTTCGGGTATCTGACGCTGCCCGGGGAATTCACCTTGTCATACAGGCCAGTATCGCTTTGATATCAGCATGCCGAAGAAGCTGGTTGTCCTCCTCGCCGCGCTGGCTCGCGCCGGTTTCATCAACCGCGGCGGTAAGGGCAGCCATCGCAACTACGAGCATCCGTGTGGCCACCGCCTTACCGTTTCCGTGCATAAAGGTGAAGCCAAGCCCTATCAGCAACGGGACATCGAGGCGGCGATTGCCATTGCCGAGGCGTGGACGCCACCGGGTGCAGACAAGCCTTGACCCCTTCAAAATCCGAATCCGAACCCGAAAAATCATGAGGACCCGCAAATCCGTCAATACCAGTGCCGCCACCAAGGCGGCGCGCTACATCAAATTCGTGGAATGGTCCGAAACCGACCAAGTGTATATCGGTCGCTGCCCGGGACTCTTTGCCGGCGGCGTTCACGGCGACGACGAAGCCAAGGTTTACAAGGAACTTTGCGACGTTGTTTCCGAGTGGATCGTTAACATCGAAAAGAACGGTCAGCCCCTTCCTCCTCCGACCGCCGGGAAAAAGTACAGCGGCCAATTCATCGTGCGTGTTTCTCCCGCCCTGCACCAGCGCGCTGCCCTGAAGGCGCTCCTGCGCGGAGAGAGCCTGAACCAACTGGTCGCGCGCACGCTGGTCGAGGCGTAAGGCCGTTCTCGCCGGCAGGGCCCCAGAACAGGTGGAGCGACTTGTCCCCAAGGCGCTTTCCTCAATTCTCCCAAACCAACGCGTTAGGGACAACGCGTTCCACCTTCTGCTTTCGTGTCCATTAGGGAGAGTCTTCCAGCCACCAAACCTGCAGAAGATTGACCACTAATGCTTCGCCTAACGACTTCGTCGTTGCGTAAGTCGCTCGATCAAGGTCCCGGAAAATCCACGGACCGGCGCGTCGGGGCCGCCATGCTTTGGGCCGGCGCGCGAACCCTACGAAATCGTTAGGGCCTTGCGTCTGTAGTAAAAAAAGAGGCGGACGACCCACGAAAACCAACATGGCTAAACGCAGCTGAAGACTAGCGGAATTGAGGTGGCAAGATGCGCCCCAAACACCCTCGGGGCTCGGGCCAATTCGTGGAAGAAAGCAATCATCACCGCGCTTGTCGGCGCCTCTATTTCCCCTGCGATTGCGCCAAGATCCGTGCGCTTTCAGCCCGTGAGGGTGCGCGACCAAGGCTCACGGGTAAGCGCAACGCTGCGATTCCAGTCGATTTCGGGCTCCGGTGCGGTTGGTACGAGCCTCGCGGCGAGGTGGCCCCGACGCGTGATTTCGACTTCTTCCCCGCGTTCGACCCAACGCAAAAGCCTCGCGCAATGACGCGTGAGGTCACTGACGGAGGCTTTCTTCATGCGGGTCAGTAAAGAGATTTTTCAAGCCACGGCGAGCGCGGACGCAGGGACGAACAGATTCCTTTCGCGAAACGGTCGCAGCGCCTCGCGCTTGTATTCCTCCCGCAACACCTCGCCTTCGGCTGGGTACCATGGCTCGGCCAAACGCCTGTCAGACTCATGAACCCAATCCGGTACAGCGATGGCCGATTGTTCTGCGAGGTGTTCCCCCAGCGCGGCAAGAAACGCGTCGCAGACGTCTCCCTGAGGGAACGCGGTCGCCAGAAGGGGTGGCTCTTCTCCGAGCATTGCCGCCAGGTCCCGTCCTTCCCGTCTCGCTCGATTCCACTCATGTAGGAAGTCGCGCACGTGCCGGCCGAAGTCCTCCCACGCGGAGGACTCACGAGCGATCTCGGCGAGACTGTTGGGGCGTGGCTGCATGGCTGGAGTTAACTGCTCTCATCGCGCGGAATCAGGCACAATTTCATGACTTCAGATAAGTTAAGGACTGTGCCCAAAGGCATTAGGAAATTGGTCGACGGTGCCTAGCTGAAGCTTGACCGTTCGCTATTCGCGAATAGCGTATTCCAATGTTTACCAAGCCACAGGACATTGTTGTGGCGCTCAAGCTCGCTCTGGCTGTGGCGCCCCGGCCCAGTTATGCGGACCTCGCCGCCGACCTCGGCATGAGCGCTTCGGAGGTCCATGCCGCCGTGCGGCGGCTGGGCGAAGCCCGGCTCCTCGATCCTGAGACCCAAGAAGTTCGACGCGAGGCCCTGCGTAATTTTCTGGTTCATGGCGTGCCCTATGCCTTTCCGGCGCGGACCCGCGAAGTTACCCGCGGACTCCCGACCGCTTGGGCGGCGCCTGCCATGGCAGGAAAGATCAGCGCCGGGGAGCAAATCCCTCCGGTCTGGCCCGACCCCGAAGGTCAGGTGCAGGGTTCCTCCGTGAAGCCACTCTACTCCAGCGTCCCCCACGCGGCCCGCCGCGACCCGGCACTCTACGACCTGCTTGCCTTGGTCGATGCCCTCCGTCTCGGCCGGGCGCGGGAACGCGCCATAGCGGAAAAGGAACTCCGTCAACGTCTGATCAGTCCGGGCAACACCTAGACGCAAGGCAGGGCTTTCGGGGGTCACGCCCCAAAGCACGCCGGGGGGGGGGCGACTCGCGGCACCGACGTTTCCAAGGTTGTCAGTTGACCGTGTTATATACGTTGGTAGGTTACGGGATATGTCCGAGGACGCGATCAATCAGCTAGAAGCCGCCGTGCCCGCCCTTTCGGGGCAGGCCTTCGACACGGCTCGGCAGCAGACGCTGGCGTCGGGGAAAAGCGTGCTCCAGACGGAGGATGGCGTGCTCTTCGAGGTATTTCCTGATGGTCGTAAGGTGCGGATCAAGACGGTGCCGCCACCCCAGGTGGTGGTTTCGGGGCAGAGGTTCGCAATTTAGTGAAAGCGGCCGCGCCGCGCCTGCGCATGTTTGCCGGACCGAATGGTTCCGGCAAAAGCACCTTGAAGTCTGTCCTGCCTCCGGAACTGCTCGGCCCGTATCTCAACCCGGATGAGATCGAAGCGAGCATCAAGAAATCAGGTGCGCTCAAACCCGAGGACTACGGAGTGATCACAACCGCGGACGAAATACTCTCCTTTTTCCACGCCTCACGGCTTCTCGCTGAGAGCAATCTTCAGACGGCTGCCCAACAACTCACTTTCGCCGGTGGCCGATTGGAGTTCCCAGGCATCGGCGTGAATTCCTATTGGGCCTCGGTCGCAGTCGATTTCTTCCGGCACAAGCTCGTCGCGGACAAAGTGTCGTTTACGTTCGAGACGGTCATGTCGCACCCCAGCAAGGTAGACTTCCTGGGCATGGCACGGCAGGCAGGTTATCGCACGTATCTCTACTTCATCGCAACGGACGATCCCGAAATTAATGTCTCGCGCGTGCGCAACCGCGTAAGCTTGGGAGGACACACGGTTCCCGAAGATAAGATCATTTCGCGGTACTATCGTTCGCTCGAACTGCTTCCCGCCGCAGTGCGCGCCACGGACCGGGCTTACATTTTCGACAACTCCGGCGGCAAAGGCGCCCACACGTGGCTGGCGGAGGTTACCGACGGGAAAAGCCTGGAGCTGAAGGTTAATCTAGTGCCCGGGTGGTTTAAGAAGGCCGTACTTGATCCCTTGGCGATCAAGTGACCGAACGACTCGCGCTCAACTCTCCCCGCAATCGGTTGCGGCCAGTCACCCAAATATTCGCAGCATGACCCAATCTGGCCTGCCCTGGCGGGTCGAGGCGAGCCTGCGGGGCATCAAGGACTGCAAGATCGGTCTGGGCGTGCGCGCCGCAAGGCTCGCACTCCAGGACAATGTCGTTTGGAGCAAGGCCTTCAATGGTTCCAAATCTATCCCGGAATATCTCACGCCATTCTTTGAGGAGGTTTGGGCGACCTTTGGGCTAAACCGACCTAAGGAGGCACAAGATCACCTGATCCGGGATTTCGGGGGCTGACAGCTCGGCTACTTCGCGACCGACGGCGTCAGGAAATCGTCGCGTTGCCGGTAGCAGACCGAAGAACCCATCTCGATGCAGGCGTTGAGGAGCACCAACACCGCGGCCCGCATTTCCGGCGTGGCCTTGAGCTTGCTGGGGTCGGAATAGATGAACCGGCCTAGAATTTCCTCGAGGGCCTTTACCGAATAGGGCGTGAGCAATTCGGCCGCCGGTTTTGTGGCCACGCGCCCGCCGAGCGGGACGAGCGCCGCCGGCAGTAAGCGCGAGAAGCCGATCCGGCGCAGGAACCCCACGTAATGCTCGATGACGGACGGGTGCGGTGCAAAGCGCGTGAACACCGTTTCCACGCGGTGGGCTTCGCCCGCCAGCGGGGGCCAGTCGCGCGCGTCGCGTTTCCAGTCCACTCCGAGGAAAATCTGCTCAAGCAGGTCCGGCAGCGCGCGCGGGAGCGGCTGCGAGGATTTTTTGGCGATCGCGGCGAACACGCGGTCCACGAGAGCCTGCCAGAGCGCCCAGAAGGCTGGCGTCGGCTTCCGCCGGTCCTGGGCGCTGATCAGGCGCCCGAGAAAGCCGGCGCCCAGTTTTGCGTGGACCAGCGCGGCATCCAGGACGGGGGCCGCCACCCGGAGCGCCTCCGTGGCAGCAAGATCGAGGAGGAACTGGGCGAGGTGCCCGGACAACATGACCTCCTTCTCATAGTCGAGCCCTTCCGCGTCGTCGTCGAATTTGGACTGTGAATTGCGGCGGCCGTTCTCCATCTCGTCGCGCCACGCGCGGGCCAGCGTGGTCGCCACATGTTCGAAGAACGCAATGGCGAGCGGGTCGGTCGGGAGCGCCTGCACGAGGAGACCCATGATCGAGGGCATCAAGGTGTGGGCCGAGCCGTCGCCGAGCGGGAAGCCGAGCAACTGGTCACGGTCCACCGGCTGGCTCTTCGTGATCAGCGTGCGTGCCACCGCCGCGGCCGCCTGTCCGCTTTGCTCCCATGGGGGGCGTTCGGTAAAGGGGATTTCAGACTCCCGTTGGCGCGCAGCCTTCAGTAAGCCCGCCTCGTGCACGAGCGCACCGACGCAGCTCCACACCAGCGCCGGGTCGGTCTCCCAGAGGTGGCGGCCCACGGCATGAGCCGTGAGGGTCCGCAGCCGGTCTTCGGGATGGGTCAACGCCATCGCCAGGCTGCCGAGCACCTGGGTGCGTTGTGGCGCGGGCAGGGCCTTGTTGAGCAGGACCGCTAGAACTTCCGCCGCCACCCGGTTGAGATCAAGCGTGCCGCGCATCATGTTGCCAACCCGGTCGTGATTGTCCCCACCTTCGGCGGCACTGTGGCAGACACAGGCCACACACCAGTCGCGCTGTTCCGGGGTCAGTTCATCCCAATGGTCCCGGATGCAAATCGCGGCGACCTGCGGCACGGCGGAGTCCTCCAATCGCTCCTCAATCCGGCCTTCACCCTGCTCGGACGCCATTTGCTGGGCCTCCACGAGGCGGGCCGGCCAATCCTTTGGGTCGCTGGAACCGTCGACCTTTTTCTCCCAGCACTGCGTGGCCCACAGCCAGAGGCCCAGCCGCTGGTTGGTGCGCTCCATCTGCGGCCGATGTTGCTCGACCACGGCCTGCACATCGCTGGCCGGCGCGGTTGATTGGATCAACTTGCGGCCATCCGGCAGGGTTTGCGCCACTGCGAAGTTCCGCAGGTCGATCCGATGCAGGAGCAGCCGCCACAGCTTGACCTCGTCGTCCTGTTCGGCGGCCGGCGGCAGTTCCGCCTGATAGTCGTCCAGCAGCTTATGCACGGCCGCCCGCTGCGGACCCAGCTGGAGCCACACGGACAGTGATTCCAAATTTTCCCGCCGGTGGGTCTTTTCGTGCGATTGGTTCCGCTCCAGCGCGAAAATCGCGTGCTCGGCATCTTGCGGCGGGAAGGCTTCCCCGAGGATTTTGTCGTGGTTGCTGCCGTCCGACACGAACCGCGCGCGGTCGAGATGGAAAAACGGCGGGCAGGTGAACAGCGCGACCGCCGCGGTTCCCGCCGTGTTGGGATGGGCCATGGCCACACTGGCGACGACGGCGGTCACGGCGACGTTGTTGCTGCGCCGGATCAGGTCGAGCAGTATGCCTTCGAGCTCGCTCGGATTCGACTCCGCGAGGCGGAACAGCCACTCCTCCAATGCCATGAGCGCGGAGCACAGCACGCTGGGGGCGACCGAGGTGCCGCGATACATCAGCCAGAGACGGCTGTTGGCCCATTGCTCGACCTCGGTGCCGTCTGACAGTTGGAGAGTGATCGGCACCGGCTTCTCGACGAATTCGATATGGTGGTCCGGGCCGCCATAGGCGTCGGCGCAGAAGTTCATCATCCGGATGATCAGGTCGAGGCCTTTGGCGGGGTGATAAGTGAGGAGATTGAGGAACGGCCCGCTGTAAGCGCTCTTCGCGTGATCCTCAAATTCCAGCCTGGCGGGCAGCCCGAAGGCTTCTACCACTTCGCGACGGCGGTAGCTGTGCTTTGCCGGTTCCTCCGGCGGATTCAGGCCCATATAGGCCTCGAAGGATTCAATCACCAGACCCGGGTAGTCACGGGCGACGGCGGCCGCCTTGTGGTGATTGAGGAGGTGACCCGCCAGTCCGGGCCGATGCCGGTCCCACCGGTCGTCTTCCGCACTGGCGCGCACGCGCTCGTGCAGTTCCTTCTCCACCGGCTTCGGCACCTTGAGCATGACGGCGGCCAGCACTTGGTTCAATTCGTCCGAACGAAACCCGTAGTCCTCGTCGGCTGGCATCAACCGATGGGCCATTTGCGCGGCAGAGTCGGCACCGGCGGGATAAGGCTGCGCGAAGGTGACCGAAAGCGACCAATCCGCCAGCAATCCGGCGAGCAGCGGGTGGTCGGCGGCTCCGAAGGAGCTGAGATGTTTGTAGGCCAGATCCACGATGGCGCCCCAGGCCGAGCCCTCCGGCATCAACGGGACTACGCTGGTCGCCGCCCGGTCCTGCAGCCACGGCTGACTCGTCTTGCAGGCCATCCGCACGAGGTGGATGCACTGCCGCAGGAGAGCGAGATTGTTGGCGACCAAGGTTGCCTCGTTGCGGGTGATAAACCCGGCCGCGGTCGAGGACAGCAACGTGGCGGCCAGGGTGTCGTCGCGCCAGTGGGCCGCGGCGGAACTCGCCAGCACGCCCAGGACGAAACGATCCGCCGCGGCCGGGTCCGCGTCGAACCATTCGGTAAGCCAACGACGGTAGGCGCGGCGCAACGCGGGGAAGGTGCCGATCTGGGCCAGGAATCCCGGAATGTCGGTCTCGTGGCGCCGCCACTGCTGGGTCAGCCACTCGAGGAGCGCCCAGTCCTCCAACACGTCGTGAGCCGTCGCGACCCAAGCTTCGTCGTTCGGGGGTGAAACCGTAAGCCCGTCGTCCTTCAGTTGCCGGAGCACGTCGGGATCGAGGTCGCCGGCCTCGACAAAGGCTTCGAGCTTCTGCGCGCGGCGCATCGCGATTTCGATGAACGTGGTCGCACGCTTCTGCGGCGTCCCGCCGGCCGGCCGGTCGTCACGCCGGATCACCTCGCGCCAAACCTTGGCCCGGAATTCCCGCTCGTTTTGCGGCAGGGAGCCGCCCGCGGCCCAGTCGAGACCGGCGGCTTTTTCCAGGATGAACAGGTTGCGAAACAGCTCGCGCAGCCGGGGCACGCCCAGCGGCGCGGCGAGCGCCGGCATCTGCCGGGCGGCCTCCGCCAGTTCCGCGTCGGTCAGGCCCGGCACGGCCACGTGCACAAAATCCAGCCCCTCGGCGCCGAAGGTCGCGGAGCGGACCGCTTCCACCTGATAGTCGCGGCAGGTCAGGATCAGCCGGATGCCCGGGTCCTCGGCGGCGAGGCGCAGGAGGTCGAGAAAGGCGTGACGCTCGGATTTTTCGAGGAGGCGCTCCACGCTTTCCACCCAGATCCATTTGCGGGGATGCAGCGCGACGAGGGCCTGCAACTGCTCGGTGGTGAACCCGTGCGGCGCGAAGACGTCGTTTAGGTGCGGCACCCCGAAACTCTCGGCCCGGAACGCCACGGCGAGGCCCTGCGGCTTCATGCGGTCGAACACAACCTTGGCGACACCAGACTTGCCCGAGCCGGCCGGGCCGCTGACGCAGAGGATGCGGTGCTCCTCCCACGCCGCTTGCACTGTGGCGACGAGGTCGGTGCGGGCGAGCGCCAGTTTGCCGCCGATGGTGGTCCGCACCCCGCGTTCCACGATCACAGAATGCGCGGCGACCGCCGCGCGCGTGGCAGCGGTAATGCTGGGAGCCTTGTCATGGCGCTGCCGCAAGTCGGCCGGAAGTTTGGCGTAGTCGTAGCTCGCGGCGATCGTCGGGCCCTTCGCCAGCACGATGGCAAGCAGGTCGCCCCAGCTGCGGGCGGCGGCGTCGGCGGGGCTCAGGGCGCCGGCCGTGGCGGTGATGGCGAGCAGCGAACGCACCGCCGCCTCGGTTGCGCTGCCTGTTTCCAAGAGGTCAAGCCACTGGAAATCGAAAACCTTCGCGAATTCCCAGAGTTGGGAGTCCGTGACCGGTGCGGCGTTGGCGGCGTCGAGGAGCGCGCGCAGGGTTGCCATCGCTTCGGCCGCGCCCTGTCCGAGATAGCTGGGGAGCGCGAGGCGGCGCAGCCAGTCGGCGGCGTCGAGGGCAGCCTGGGCCGCGTCGAGCATGATCCGCCAACGGCGGTAGGTCGCCACCGGCAGGGGCCCGCAGACTAGCACGATGCCGTCGTGCTTCGGGTCGAAAATCCTGGGGTTGTTGAAGTCCTTCCAAGCGTCGGCGAAGACCTGCAGGCACTCCTTATTCTCGGAGGTGAGGGTCAGGGCGCTCTTGGCCTGCATCGCCACCTTCCGCTTGTGCCCCGCGACCGTGCCGACCAAGACGAGGTCATCGGTGGCCCAGCCCTGGTGTTCCGCTTGGAGATGCACTTCCTCCAAAGAGCCGCCGCGCATGAAGGGAGGAGTTCCTTGGGTCACCAGGTAAGAGAGATAACAGACGTCCACCAGCTGTTCAAAGCTCCCGCCACGGTCTCCGGTGGCGGCGGGGCTGGTGGGATGGTCGGACATAGCTCAGAATGATGGATTCAAGCGGACGTTCCGGCGACCACGATTTGAAGGGTTTCGTGGCGTTTTCGGAGGGCTGTTGAGGGGTGAGTAGAGGTGGGGCTGGATTTGTCCTCCGGACGCACGGCCTTGCTTCGCGTCGGCTCCCGACGCTGGCCGAGCGGGCCCTGTGTTAACCGAATTTGGCTTGGGCCGGCGGCTGGCCCATTTCCCCGAAGCATTCGCGGGTGATTTCGGCGATGCGGTCCCGGCTGAAGAACACGGCGCGAGTTCCGATCAGTGGCTGGAGATGGCCATGCTGCTCCGGCCCGAGGGCGCTGGCATAAAAATACCGGCTACAGAGTGCCGCCGCCTCATTAAGCGTGACGGTGTCCGCAGCCGGTTCGTCCTTGCGGGCCGAGCCGATGAGTAGGAGTTGCTTGGTGAGCGGGAGGTAGAGGATGGCGATGTTCTTCGGGTCCTCGGGATAGGGATGCAGTTGCGGATCGCCTTTGAGCGCGAACAGGCAGCCGGAATCGCCGAGCAACAAAGGCTCCGCCATCGTCTCCGTCCGCCAGTGGAGTTGCTCCCACAATTTCGCCTTGGGCGTCTCGCCGTCGAACTTGAGCAAGGCCTGGTTCTGGCCCTTGGCCGCGGCCTGCGCGATGGCGCCGCGGAACAGCTGGATGGCGCCGGCCATCTGGCGGACGATCTGGCCCTTGTTCTCACGCAGGAACTGCTCGGCCAGCGTGCGCATCATCGGCAGCAATTGCCGCTCCTGCGCTGGCGTCAGCTTCTGCGGGACGTGCTTGAGCACTTCCTGCCGGAGGTAAGTTTCGTTGACGATGTTAGGGCGGAGCACCTCGACGAGGCGGTCCTCGTCGCTCAGCATGATGCCTAATTCCTCCAGCAATTGGTCGGCGCTTTCCTGAAAGGCCAGTCGAAGGTTCTTGGTGCGGCTGGAGAGGTGGGCCACGAAGGATGCCACCTGCAGATCACGCACGGGTCCCGGGGCGCTGGCCCGCAGTCCGTCCACGAGCGGGCCATAGGTCTGCTCCAGTTCGGTGATAGCCGCATCCGCCTGCACTGCGTCGGTCGGGCCGCCGTAGAAGTCAACCTCGACACCCACGTTGTTGATATTTGTGGGCAGCGGGTTGCGTCCCTTGGCGTATTCCCAAGCGTAGATTTGGTCGCCCCGGACTTCCTTGGCGAAGCCCTTTAGGAGAAACCGCGGAAGGATGTGATGACGGCGCCCGGCCATGTCCGCACAACGCGCCTTTCCCCAAACCTAGTCAAATTTTTCGTGGTTTTCTGTTTCTTACCAGCCCGAATCCAGTCGTCCTTTGATTCTTCCCAAACCATGTTGGCTGCGGTAGTTCTGCTTCGTGCCTGCTTCCGTACCGACACCACCCAGTGATTCACGTGAAGGATTTCTGGAATTTTGGGATGCCTGTAATGGCATCGTACTCCGGGGTGCCAATGTGCTGCGGAAGAAACTTGGGGTGAGTGAAACCATGTTCCGCCGGGTCGCACCGACCGCGACCGCCAATGTTCGCGGTTATTTCCTTTATCGCGTGTTGGACGAGGCCCAGAAGGGAGCGATTTCGCTCGTCCACTGGAAGGAATTCATGACGGACAACGGCACGAAGATGATCGAGAGTCCGGACGGTGAGCAGATCCTCCGCATGGTGATGGAAGAGACGGTGGACGCCCAGAATCTCCGGTGCCGCAAGCTGGTGGAGGTCCTGGTCGAGTTGGTGATGTTCAGCGCGACGGATGCCGAGGCCTTTTATCGGGACTATTTTCTCATCCGAGAATTGATCGACTACATAGACCACCAAAAGGACCGGCAGGAGTTCTTCGGCTTCACGAACCGCAACACCGATGCCAGTATTGCGGATTTCCTCGCCCAGATCAGGCGCAATGAGCCGAAGCTCGAGATTGCGCAGCGCTGGTATCTAAAGGCGCCAAAGCCGGCCGAGGATTCCTGGGTCACAACGCCGCCTCGGCTGTCATCGTTCCGCACACGCTACAAGGCGGCGTTGGATTTGCTTCAGCCGACGGAGTTCGTCGTCGCCGGTAAGAGCTACACTCACGCCTATAGCTTTTCCCGCTCCATCCATTTCTCTCCTCAGGAAACGAATTGGGCTTTCTCCAAGGACGACCTGATTATGCACGGCAATCGTTGTGTGCTCCTTGCACTGACGATCATCTCGCGCTGCGCGGATATCCTGCGGATGTCGGACGACCCGACCATCCAGCAAATCACCAGGCTCACCAACGGGAACGATGAAACCAAGAAGCTGGTGCGCTCTGCCTCGGAGCAGATTGCCGCGCCTGGAGACTTTGTGGCGGTCCAGCGCGACCTCGCGCGTGTGACCGGCCTGAACAAGAGCCGGTATGGCTTTTTCTCTTATGAGATCGAATATATCAGCCGCCCGCCCATGTCGGACATTCCGCGTGACTGGTTCGCCGGCTTTGAGATTCGGCTGATGGGCAAGCGGTCCGAATTGCTTGCCCAAATGACTGCCCAACTCGGCGCCGGGTTCTCGGCCGACCGGATAGATCAGCGACTTGATGCAGCTGTGTTGGAACTCTGGACTGCCCACCAGCAAATGATTACGGAGCTCCGATCCGCGGCCCGCAAGAACGAGCCCGCTTCGGCAACGGATAAGCCGACCAAGGCTGAACTCTGATTTGCACGATCGCGGCCGAATCCAGTTAGGTGCGATGGCCCTTTAAAGAAGTCTATCTCATCATTCACGCTCGCCCAAGGCCTCGACCAATAGTTTCTCCAGGGCAGTGAGGGATGTGTCCGCCTCCATGTCCGCGTCGAGGCGGGTGTGCCTTACCCAACGCGGTTCCCGTGCTATCGTGATGGCAACGGCATTCCGTAGCAGCTTGCGAAAGGTTTCCGGCTGCACCGGCGCCAGCGCCCGATGCCTCCGAAAATAATCCAGATCGATATCGAGAATGTAGTCTGCCGTCAGCAACCTGTTCTGATCAATTGATGCGAGCATGTCATCGGCTTCAGCCACGACCCCCTCGAGAAACGGCGTTTCAATCACTTGATCTGGATTATCGTCCACGTAGTCGTTCACGTTTAGATGGAAGATCTCCGCGTGTGGCCGCGCAAAGTGATGCGGGCGAGCTGGCATGACCCGCAACCGACCGTTCAAGTGATCCCGGTATTCGTGCGACCAGTCGGGTGCCGCTCCTCTGGCCCAGACAACGAGAGCCGCGGAGATCATTCCCGTGAAGCGTGCGGCCCAGATATGCTCCTCGTGATCAAGGTGGGGTAACACCTTGAGCAGCGTATCGGGATCGCGATAGTCCATGCTCTGGAGCAATTCATCGCGCAGCGCGTCGCGCCGGCCTTCTTGGTCCAGATCATTATACTGCGTCCAAGCATACCGGTTAAATGCTGCGCAAGTGTCGGCGTGATAGTCCAACGTCAACAGCACCGGCGCAGCGCGCTCCCTTCGGATCTCCGCCCAAGGCAGGATCGCCACAGAATGGTCATCGAAGACATAGACTTGCTTCCCGCCATATGTGCGTCGCTCGTATTCCAGGCTTTTTGCCATTTCGAAAAACTAGCCCCTCGTCCAACCATGAGCGAGAATCAATAGTCCCGATTGAAATGACTTCGTTCGAGGCGTAAAATTTGCCTCCAGCCGCGCGCGATGGAATCGCGGTGGAAACAACTTAGCTATCCTCTAAACGGACACCAAACAGCCGGAAAAAGCAGTTCGGGAGTAGTTACATTAGGCTTGGTTCACTCTGGGTAGCGGTCAATTTGGCGGTGCAATCACCGCGTAGGCCGCCGATTCCGCCCCGCACCTCCAGCTTTTGAAGAAGCGAGAATCGAGGAGCGAGTAGACGGATCGGAAGGTAGGAATCGATGTCCCATCGATCCGCCCAGAAGAAGTGGCTAACTTTGGGGTTCGTTTTTTCGAGGCAAGCCCGCCCCGCGCTTATTGGCGCCTCAATTTCGCCTACGAGTGAACCAAAATCCGGGCGCTCGGTTAGCAAACTGCCGCCGACCCGGAAAAGACGGGATTCATTCCAGACATGGTTGTGGAAATCTGACCAAAAAAGTCAGATCGTCCCTGGCGAGGCCCGACCGCTTCCTGGATTCCTAGCGCCTATTTGCCTGCGGGCGAGGCCGGCTCGGCGACGGCTGGAGAAAGCATCAGAAGGTCCAAGGTCAGGGGAGGCTGAGCACCGCCCGCGTGTAAATTGGCGACCTTCTGCCCAACTTCGATTTGGTCAAGGCCTCCTTTGACCCGACCCACGGTGACTCGAGTGGATGCGTTGATCTTGTACGTGCGAATCGAGTTATCGACCATGCTCTTGAGCACGATGGTACCGCTCGCCCGGTCCACCGAATCGACCACCAGTTTCAGACGTTGGGTCGCGCCATTGCCCAAGCTGCCCGCATTTACGGGGGATACCGCAAAAGTGACCAAAAAGGCCAGGATCATGACCGCAAAAAAAGATCGCGAAGGCTTCATTTTAGGAGTCCGGGGAGGTGGTGTGAGCCGACGTCGGCTTGAGGGGTTTAGGTCGACATGTTATGAATGCCTGTCGCGACAAGTCCAACGATTTTCGGTGGCGTCCTGATTTCAAACCGGAGACCAGATAGCCAATGGTCAAACAAGGCACTCTTAGAGGAAACCGCAGAGGGCGCGGAGCAACCGGCCAAGCCCGAACTCTTTCTCTCGGTGGCTACCCGTGAAAATAAATTCAAATCAGGGCGCTCCCTGATTCTCGACGAGGAGCCGCTATTTGACGACGGCGGCCGGCGTTTTTTGGGGCTCCAATTCCAGCTTTTCCAGCAGGTCGTAGGCGGAGCTCTCCTGGTTGTCCAGGAAGGCCTTGATCAGGCCCCGTTGCTTTTCGGTGAGGGTCGGAGCTTCGGAGCGGGTGAGAAGAGCGACGAGCTTCCGCAGTTGAAAAGTCTCTTCTGACTCGCGATCGAGCCGGTCGCGCATCTGGCCAAACTCCCCGAGTTTGCTGTCCGGCGGCAGGATCCAGATGATGTTGCCCCGAGCGACATAAACATAGCCGGTCCCGATGAGGCACGTCTCGAAAATCCGGCGCCAGGTGACGTCCCGAAGCTTGATGCTCATCTTGTCGTCCGGAAAAGCATTGGGGATCACGAGATTCAATTCAAACAGGTCGGCCACCTGACGCAGGACGGAGCGGCGCCCTTCGTGCGGAAAATCCAGGCTCAGGGTATCCTGCTTTCTTTCGATCTCCGCGAAGACCGGAGGCAGGGAAACGACAAAGATGAGAAGCAGCAGGAACAATCGGTGCAGTGATTTCATGGCGGGGGGTGTTTAACGAAAATTCCGGACGGCACGTGAGCATGGCGATCATGGGCGCCGTCGCCGAGCAGATTTCGCACTTCCCGCGCCGCGCTCATGCCGTCTGTCGGCGCTCCCTGGACGGTTCGGGGCGGTGTGGCCATCCGGGAAACAATTCATTCGCCTTGGGTCCGATGCGCCGGGGCTTGCTCCGGCTTGGATTGTTGTAGGAGCGGCTTTATGCCGCGATCGAACTGGAAATCGCGGGGTAAACCCGCTCCTACAATCTGAGTGCTGAAAGTGGGGGTGAGGATCCAATGGCGTTCGGCTTGCGCTTGCCTCGTCCCGGTCGCCGTGGCTTCGTGGGGAATGCACCCCAGATCTCCCGGCAAGCTGCCTGCAATCGGCTGGTTCGCGATCTTGATGCCGTTGCTCGCCTGCCTGCCGCTCGCACACGCGGGACCTGACGATCCGGCTCCGCCCATCGTCGCGCTCGGCAACGACACCTACGTCATCACCCGCGGAGCGAAGGCCTTCTTTTTCCGGGACACGGCCAAACTCGTCGTCCGCGCGCGTGCGGATGCCCAGGAATACTGTCACCACCTCGGCCGGGAAATGAAGGAACTGTCGGTGGAGGAGATCAAAGCCGGCCTCATCATCGGAAATTTCGCCAAGGCACGCCTCACGTTCAAGGCGCTCGCGCCCGGCGATCCCGCGCTCGCGGACATCCGTTCGCCGGCGCTCTCTTCCGCCTCGACGGCCGCCCCCGTCGCCCCGACGGACGTGGGCGACCTGACCAAGCTCGAGGAATTGCATCGCAGCGGCGTGCTGACGGACGCCGATTTTGACGCCGCGAGGAAGCGGCTGGCCAGGCGCTCCCTGGACGACCTTCACACCAAGGGCGTGCTTTCCGACCAGGAATACGAGGCCGCGCTCACGCGGTTGAACGAAGGCGGGAAGTGATGCATTGGGCGAGGCGCAATGATCCCCGAGCGTTGCCCGCGAAACACACGGAGAACACGGAACGGAATTCTGGGTTGGTCTGATGTAGGAGCCTGCTTGCAGGCGATTCGCGCGTGTGAAATCGGAGGCGATTCCGGAGGGTTGCCCACGAAATACACGAAGGAACGCGAAAAATGATCCCGAGAGGATTGTCACAGGAGCAAGGCAAAGATCCCTGAATATTGCCCACGGAACACACGGAGAACACGGAAAGGGATTATGGCCGATCTGGGAGCGGTCCGGTGTAGGAGCCTGCTGGCAGGCGATTCTTGGGCCCTCGATGCTTTGACAGATTCCGGAGGGTTGCCCACGAAATACACGAAGGAACGCGAAAAATGATCCCGAGAGGATTGTCACAGGAGCAAGGCAAAGATCCCTGAATATTGCCCACGG
>DASYDZ010000157.1:0-7340 GCA_036499305.1 Candidatus Didemnitutus sp. | reverse complement strand
GGAAAAGATCCGCCTCCTCAAGGCGACCAAGACCGCCAACAACTCCTAGTCCGACCACCAGGCGCCACGGACGGCGCGGCCAATTTCCACGGATGGAAGTCATGCATGCCTACTTCCATTCCCTCATTGCCTCCGTCCGCCACGGCGTCCACCGCCTCCGGCGCCAGCGCTTCCGCTCCGTCACTCGTCGACGCCTTCGCCACGATCTTCGGGTCGTCCGCGGGCGGTGCCGGCCTGTCGACCAGCTTCGCGGCCTGTCTTCCCGGCCTCGCCGCGCCAAAAGAGATCCCGGCGCAAACGGCCGGTATCACGGACCACATCCTTTCCGTTGCGACCGACGCGCGATCGACGCCAGTTCATTCGACGTCGGCGACCAAGCCAGCCAAATCCGGCTCCGCCACCAAGTCGGGTGAGCGGTCGAAGCTGAGCCGCGATCAGATCGAGACCGTAGCGGCGCTTCTCGCCCCTCTGCTGGTCTCGGTTCAGAGCACGATACCGGCGGCCGGCCCGCTTCCGGGCATATCCGGGTCCGAGGCTGGCGAGTCGTCCAACCTTGCGGGAATGGCCGAGGGAAAAACGACTGGGGTTGCAGGGTTCGCCGTGGAAATGCCGCGCCTCATGGGGTGGGGCGGCCCGATCGTCCGCGCCGTCGTCCCGGAGAAAGGGGCTGCCGGGCCGTCAGCCGATCCTGCCACCAATTCATTTATTCAGGCGACCATTTCGACCGGCGACGATTCAGTTACGGTCAAGCTGCCCACCGCCTGGCCCGCCGGTTCGGGTGCCGACTCACGGACGACCGTTCGCCAGGCTTTGTCGGCGGAACTCGGCCGACTTTTCGGCCATTCGATGAAGGCCGCCGAATCCGCGTCCGGAGAGCCGGTTCCGTCCGCCAGCGATTCTGCGGCACCACTGTCGATCACGGTGCAAATGCCCCTCGAGGCGGTGAGCTCGGTCGCGGCGACGACCACCGCGGGCGGAAACGACCAGGGGGCTTCGCTCCCGGGTGAAGACCAAACCGTGGAAAATCTTGCCGGTTCGGTCGCCTCAATATCAAACCGCCGCGTTTCGGTTCAGAGTGTGACGAAAAAAGATTTTCAAGTACTTTCCAATCAATCGTTTAAGAATGCGAAAAGCGAATCTGGCATCGACGGTGCTAAACCGGCACGCATCATGTCCGACTTCTCCACCGACCGGCGCAATCCCGCGAATCCGATGGAATCGGTATTTTCGGTTCATCCCCGGGGTCAGTCGACGGAGGTCTCGGCCCCATCGCGCGAAGAAAATGATGGAAGCTCCGGCGCCCCGCTCGCGCACCGCGCCGTGACGACGGTTCTCAATGTGGTCAACGCCCAGGACATCCGTCCGAGCGCCAATGGGGTTGTCAATCTTCACTTCAAATTCGGTTCCGACGACCTCTCCGTCCGCGTTGCGATGCGCGGCGACGAGGTTCACACACAGTTCAGCACGGATTCGGCCGAGTTGCGCAACGCGCTGGCCACCGAATGGCGTGGCGTGGCCGGCGGAAACGGCGACACCGGCCTCCGTCTGGTTGCCCCCA
Organism: Candidatus Didemnitutus sp.; assembly: GCA_036499305.1. Classification (GTDB taxonomy): domain Bacteria; phylum Verrucomicrobiota; class Verrucomicrobiia; order Opitutales; family Opitutaceae; genus Didemnitutus. The sequence continues at coordinate 5,782 of DASYDZ010000157.1, read as the reverse complement.
CCTTTTCGTCGAACGGCAGTTCCGACCAGCAGCTCGGTTCGGGCGCGCAGGGCAATTCGTCCCAGCGCGACTTCTCCCAGCAGCATTCCGCCGCCCAGCTCATTCTCCCGGCGGCGTCGGCGTTCACCGGGGAATCCGCCCCGGCGGACACCAGCGGGCATCCGATGCGGATGACCGGACCTCTCCACACCTCCCTCCATCTGGCCGCCGTGGCCTGACCTCCCATGCCCGTTTCCTCCGCCACCTCCACCGCGGCGAATCTCGCCAATCTCACGACCTCCCAGACGACCGCGGCGCGCACGCCGACGCAGTCGCTCGGGGAGGACGATTTTCTGAAACTCCTCTCCGTGCAGTTCCAGCAGCAGGATCCGATGCAGCCGATGGACGACACGGCTTTCATCGCGCAGACCGCGCAATTCACCTCGCTGCAGCAGATGACGCAGCTCAGCCAGCAGCAGATGATGATGACGGGCACGGGCTACATCGGCCGGACCGTCACCGTCGAGGACGCGAATGGCAACACGGTCACCGGTCTCGTGACCGCCCTCGACAACTCCGGCACAGCGCCGGGCCTCGTCATCAACGGCACCACCTACGACTTTTCGACCGTCAAGCGCATCGAGCCCGCGACGACCTCGTCCACGACGCCGACCGGCTCCACGACGGCCACCTCCGGCACCGACACGTCGTCGACCTCCACCAATTCCTCCCCGACCACGCCCTGATTCCGGGGCCTCACGAAACTCAACCCAACGAACTCATGGCCCTCATCGGCACTCTCACCACCGGCGTCAGCGCGCTGACGACCTTCAGCAAGGCGCTCGACGTCATCGGCAACAACATCGCGAACGTCAACACGACGGGCTACAAAGGCTCGTCCGCCAGCTTCGCCGAGAGCTTCAGCAACACGCTGCGCAGCTCTTCTCCGTCGAACGGCACCCAATCCAGCCAGGCGGGCATCCAGGTCGGCACCGGCGTCCAACTCGACGGCATCGCCACGAATTTCTCGCAGGGTGCGCTCAACAGCACCGGCAACTCGACCGATCTCGGTCTGGCCGGCAACGGCTTCTTCATCGTGAAGGACGCGACCGGCGGGCAGACGTTCGCCACGCGCGACGGCCAGTTCCGCATCGACGACAACGGCTATCTCGTGACGCAGGCCGGCATGCGCGTGCAGGGCCTGGTCGGTGGCAGCAGTTCGACGCCCCTCGGCACCACGGTGGGCGACATCCAGGTCGGCCAGAACGTGCCCAGCGGAACGAGCCTGCAGTCCATCAGCATCGACACCGGCGGCAACGTCGTCGAATTCTACTCGGACGGCACCTCGGCCACGACGAATCGCGTGGAGCTGCAGAACTTCAGCGACACCTCGGCGCTCATGCGCCAGGGCGGCAACCTCTATTCCGGCCTGACCGCCGCGGGTCCTGCCGGCGGCGGCATCCTCGCCGGCAGCAATGATCCGGGCACCAGCGGGCTGGCCAACATCCAGTCGGGCACGCTCGAGCAGTCGAACGTCGACCTGACCCAGCAGTTCTCCGATCTCATCACCGCCCAGCGCAGCTTCCAGGCCGGCTCCCGCCTGATCACGGTTTCCGACACCGTGCTCGAGGACGTCGTCAACCTGAAGACCCGCTGAGCCCCGTCTGACTCCCGCCCGCCATGGCCGCCAAAACCGAAGCAAAGGAAGCCGCCGCGCCCGCCGACAAGGCGGCCGCGCCGGCCGAGACCACCCCGGCTCCATCCGGCGGCGGCTCGATGCTCAAGTCCTGGCTGCCCGCGATCCTCGCCATCGTTCTCGCGCCGGCCGCAAGTTTCGCGGTCGGCGAGTTCGTCGTGCTGCCGCGCCTCCAGAAAAAGCTGGCCGCACCGCCCGCCGCCTTGACCGAAGCCCCGGCTGCTCCGGCCGAGAAGGCCAAGGACGGCAAGGATGGCAAGGAAGGCGCGAAGGATGCCGGCACGTACGAGTTCAACAACATCGTGGTGAACCTCGCCGGCACCATGGGAACCCGTTATTTGAAGACGACCTTTGTCGTCACCGCCGCCGACAAGGGCGCCAATCTGAAGGCGCAGTTCGAGGAGCAGAAGCCGAAGTTCACCGACCTCACGCTGAACGTCCTTTCGTCGCTCACGCTCAGCGATCTTGAGGAGCCCGGCGCCAAGAACGTCCTCCGCGAAAAACTGACCGCCACCTACAACCAGGCGTTCGGCAAGCGCGTCGTGGACCAGGTCTATTTCTCCGACTTCGTCATCCAGTAAACGTCCCATGGCCGACGATCCGTCCAAGCCCGCGTCCGATTTCCTCGATCAATCCGAGATCGACAAGCTGCTCGCGCAGAGCGCCGAACAGGCCGCCCCCCGCGCGCTTCTCATCCACGCGGACGGCAAGCGCGGCGACGCCAAGGACGGAAGCAAGGTCGAAGCCTACGATTTCCGGAATCCGGTGTTCCTCTCGGAGGTCGAATTGCGCCGGCTCCGCCTGCTGCACGAGGATTTCATCCGCTACCTCAGCGCGCGTCTCTCGCTTTTCCTGCGCATGGAGTTCGGCCTCAAGATGGCCAAGCTCACCACGGTCACCTATTCGAAGTTCACCGAGTCGCTCCCGAGCCCGACCCACATCTGCCTGTTCAAGACCGAGCCGCTCGTCGGCGTCTGCGTGCTCGACATCAACCCGCGCCTGGCGCTGACCATCGCCGACCGCCTGCTCGGTGGCCGCGGCCACTCGGTCAAGGCCGAGCGCTACCTCACCGAGATCGAGGTCGCCCTCCTGGAGGACGTCATCGGAATCATCCTCGAGGAATGGTGCGGCCAGTGGAAGACGGAGCAGGACCTGCACGCCGTGCTCATCGGCCACGAGAACAACGGCCGTTTCCTGCAGACTTCCCCGAAGGACGCCATCATCCTTGCGCTCACGCTCGAGGTGAATTTCGGCGACTGCTCCGAGCAGATGCAGATTGGCGTGCCGTACTATACGATCGAGCCGCTCGTGAAGAAGATGCAGGCGCGGCGCCACCGCGATGCCGCGGTCGCCCCGACCGAAAAGCGCGCCACCTGGCAGAAGACTTACGACCATATCGCGATGCCCGTGCGCGCCGAATGGAACGCCCTCAGCCTGACCCTGCGCGAAGTCACGTGCCTCCGCGTGGGCGACGTGGTCGAGATGCCCGCCACGCTCCTCCAGGATGCCCGCGTGCTCCTGAACGGGACGGCCAAATTTGTCGGCACCGTCGGCCTCGATACCGACCGGGTCGCCATCCAGATTACTCATAAGATCCCGTCCACGACGGAAACTCCCGCCCCCTCCAGCCCCCTCCAGCCATGATGGAAGAAAAGACTCTTGATATCGTTCTCGACGTGACGGTGAAGGTCACCGTGCAGCTCGGCTCCTGCCAGTTGCCGATGCGTGACGTCCTCGAACTCTCGCCGGGCTCGGTCGTGCAGCTCAACCAGCACGCCAGCGACCCGGTGGGTCTCTACGTCAACGACAAGCTCGTCGCCTATGGCGAGGTCGTCGTCGTCGAGGACAACTTCGGCATCAAGATCACCGAACTCGTCGGCAGCGCCAAGTCATGAGGCGTCTCGTTCTCGCCGTCGGCCTGGGCCTGGCCCTTTTTTCCGCGGCTTCCGCCGAGGAGAAGATGCTCTACCCGCGCAGTCCGGCCGCGACCGATGCCGCCGTCGCGCCGCGCACCGACAGTTATAGCGGCTCCCTCCTGGTCTTCGGCGTTCTTGCGGCGGGCGTGGGCGGGTGGCTGCTCTGGCGCCAGCGCCGCCTGACCGGCGGTCTGACCCAGCGCGAGGCGCGCAAGCTGGCCGTCGCGGAAACGCGTTCCCTGGGCAACCGCCAGTACCTGGTCGTGGCCGACTACGAAGGGAAGAAATTTCTGATCGGCGTCTGCCCGGGCCGGATCGACATGCTGGCCAACCTGGATGGCGCGGGTTCCCCCCGGACGTCGTGAAGACATTCCGTCTCCTTTTCCTCGCCGCCGCCGCTGCGCTGGTGGTGTTTTTCCCGGCCGCCGTTTCGGCCCAGGATGCCGCTCCTGGCAACGCGGTGCTCGGGTCGCAGCTTCCGGCCCCCGCGGCCTCCGCGGCTCCGGCCAAGCCCGCGGAACCGCTGCGCCTCTCGATCAACCTCGAGGGCTCCGAGCGCCCGGCGCAGATGAGCGTCGCCGTGCAGATCGTCCTCCTGATGACGCTGCTGACGGTCGCGCCGTCGCTGGTGCTGCTGATGACCAGCTTCACGCGCATCGTCATCGTGCTCGGCTTCGTGCGCACCGCTCTCGGCGTCCCGAGCGCGCCGTCGAACCAGATCATCATCGGACTCTCCCTTTTCCTCACGTTCTTCATCATGGGCCCGGTCATCGACCGCGTGCACAAGGACGCGCTCAAGCCCTACCTCGCCGGCCAGATCACATCGTCCGACGCGATGGATCGCGCGACCGGTCCGCTGCGGGACTTCATGCTCAAGCAGACGCGCACCCGCGACCTCGAGTATTTTCTCGAGCTGGGCGGCTACGGCCCGACGGCCGTCAAGGATCTGCCGATGCGCATCGTCATCCCGGCCTTCGTCATCAGCGAGCTCCAGACGTCGTTTCAAATGGGTTTCCTGCTTTTCCTTCCCTTTCTCATAATCGATTTCCTTGTGTCGTCCATCCTGATGGCGCTCGGCATGATGATGATGCCGCCGAACGTCGTGTCGCTGCCCTTCAAGCTGCTCCTCTTCGTCCTCGTCGACGGCTGGCACCTCATCGTCAAGTCGCTCGTGCAAAGCTTCCTCAACTGACCACACCATGAATCCCGAGATCGCGATCGACCTCTTCAAGACCACCGTTATGACCGCCCTGTACATGGTGGCGCCGTTCCTGATCGTGCTGCTCGTCGTCGGCCTCGCGGCCAGCCTGGTCCAGTCCGTCACCTCGATGCAGGAGACCACGCTCACGTTTGTACCCAAGCTGTTCGCGCTCGCGGGCCTGGCGCTGATCCTGACGCCCTGGCTGCTGCGGTCGCTGACGGAATTTGCGATCGCGAGCCTGACGCGGATGGCGGCCCTCGCGCATTGACGATCTGTGGGCGGCAAGAGAGCGCAGAAAGCCGGAAGCTGCCCGTGAAACACGCAAAGAGAACACCGGCGGCCGCGCGACCAACTGTAGGAGCGGCTTTACGCCGCGATTGAATCCGTGTGCTCCGTGAAATCCGTGGTCAAAATCCCGCTCCCGCGGTTCGTCGCCCAGCACTCGTCACCCGGCACTTGGCCGACCCGCTCATGAGCCTGGGATACCTCCTGACCTGGATGATGGTTTTCCTGCGGGCACTCGGGGTCGTCCTGCAGCTCCCGATGCTGGCCAATCACTCGCCGCCGGTCATCGTCCGGGTGGCGCTCGCCGGCCTTCTGGCCTCGATCGTGTCCGGAATCGTTCCCTCTGCCTCGCTGCCCCCCGACGTCTGGGGTTTTGTCTTTGTGCTCGGGGGAGAGGTGCTGCTCGGACTGGCCCTTGGCTTTATCGGCCGGATGGCGTTTTCGGCGGTGGAAATGGCGGGCCGGATGATGTCCTCGGAAGTGGGTCTCGCTGCGACGCCCGGGCTCGGGACGCCGGAAATGTCTTCGGAGCCCCTGGCGGCGTTCGTCGGCGCCCTGGCGATAGTGCTCTTTTTCCTTTTCGGCGGCCACCTCATGATGATCAGCGCCTTCACGCGCAGCTTCAGTTTCGCCGCCCCCGGCGCCCCGGCGGTCGGCGCCGCCGCGATGGAGAATGTCATCCTGGCGACATCCCGCGTGATCGAG
>DASYDZ010000156.1:0-21792 GCA_036499305.1 Candidatus Didemnitutus sp. | reverse complement strand
TTGGGACCATCACTTCCCGGCTTCGCTCTAAATCGCCTCAAGCCTGAAGCTATAAACTGCACGCTAGATGTTCCCCTCCCGCCACTTACAGCTTACGTCGCATTTGGCATGAGCACTGCGATACTGAGGACAATAGCCCATGGATATTCCTCGCCCCAACGCCGCGAAAGAGAAACGAAAGAAGCGCATCATTTACGCGGTGGTCGGGGTTGTCGCCCTCGCGAGCATCACATTCGCGGTGGCGCGCCTGAAGCCCGCCGCGCCGACGGTCGATCGCAACATCATCTGGAGCGACGTCGTTAAACGCGGGCCGATGATCCGCCAGGTGCGCGGACTGGGCACCTTGGTTCCCGAGGAAATCCGGTGGATCGCCGCCCGCACGCAGGGACGGGTCGACAAGATCATCCTTCGTCCCGGCGCCGAGGTCCAGCCGGGCAGCCTGATCCTGGTCCTCAGCAATCCCGACGTCGTCTCGGCCGCGGACAACGCCGATTCGCAACTGAAGGCCGCCCAGGCGCAACTGACCAATTTGAATGTCACGCTGGAAAGCCAGCTGCTCGCCTCGGAGTCGACCGCCGCCGCCGCCAAGTCCACGTTCGAGCAGGCCCGCCTGCAGGCCGAGGTCAACGAATCCCTCTTCAAGGACGGCCTTGTTGCGCCGCTCGAACTCAAGCGCTCAAAGGTGATCGCCGACGTTGCGGACGCCCAGAACACCATCGAGCAGAAGCGCTATGTCTTCGCCAAGGAATCGATCAAGCCCCAGCTCGCGGTCCAGGAAGCCGAAGTGGAGCGCCTGGCCTCGCTGGCCAAACTGCGCCACGAGGAACTCGACGCCCTGCAGGTTCGCGCCAGTACTCCCGGCGTCGTGTCCGCCCTCGGCACCGCGGCCCTCCCGATCGAAGTCGGCGCCCAGGTCCAGCCGGGCAACAATCTCGCCCGCGTCGCCGATCCCACGAAACTGAAGGCCGAGGTCCGCATCGCCGAAACGCAGGCCAAGGACATCGCGATCGGCCAGGTCGCCCAGATCGACACGCGCAACGGCATCGTCGACGGCCACGTTTCGCGCATCGATCCTGCGGTGCAGAACGGCACCGTCACCGTCGATGTCAGCCTCACCGGCGAGCTGCCGAAGGGCGCGCGCCCCGACCTTTCCGTCGACGGCACCATTGAACTCGAGCGCCTGAACGACGTCATCTACATGGGCCGGCCCGCGTTCGGCCAGGAAAAGAGCGACGTCGGCATCTTCAAGCTCAACGGCGACCGCAACACCGCCACCGAGGCCACGCGCGTGCGCGTCACCCTCGGACGCAGCTCGGTCAACACGATCGAGGTCGTCAGCGGACTGCAGCCGGGCGACTGGGTCATTCTTTCCGACATGTCGCCCTACGATGCGAACGACCGCATCCGGTTGAACTGATTCCTCCGTGCCGCCCCGCCCGCCCCTTCGTTTTCGTCCGCCCATGATCGCCACCGTCGCCGTTCTCGCCCTGCTGGCAATGCTTGTCGCCAGCGAGGATGGCTCGCCGGATTGAATCCCGCTCTCGACGCAAATGTTCGCCTCCCCTGTAACTTTTCCCGACCAGCCGTGTTCTTAATCCGGCGTTCCCGCAATTCCTATGACCACCGAAAATAGTTCGCTCATCAAACTCGAGGGCGTGACCAAGGTCTTTCTGACCGATGAGGTCGAGACCCACGCCCTGTCCGGCATTCACATGGATATTCGCAAGGGCGAATACGTGTCGATCGCCGGCCCGTCCGGCTGCGGCAAGTCCACGCTGCTGTCGATCCTCGGCCTGCTCGACACGCCGACCGACGGCACCTACTACCTGAACAGCCGGCCCGTGCACGGCCTCACGCTCCCGGAGCGCGCCCGCATCCGCAATCGCGAGATCGGTTTCATTTTCCAGTCGTTCAACCTGATCGGCGACCTCACGGTCTACGAGAATGTCGAACTGCCGCTGACCTATCGCGGCATGCCGGCCAGCGAGCGCAAGCAGCGCGTGACCGAGGCGCTCGAAAAGGTGGGCATGGGCCACCGCGCCAAGCATCTGCCGTCGCAGCTTTCCGGCGGTCAACAGCAGCGTGTCGCCGTCGCGCGCGCGCTGGCGGGCTCCCCCGCGGTGCTGCTGGCCGACGAGCCGACGGGTAACCTCGACTCAAAGAACGGCGACGCCGTCATGGAACTCCTGCACTCTCTCCACAAGGCCGGATCGACGATCGTCATGGTCACGCACGACGCGCGGTTCGCCCGTCACGCCGAGCGCACGATCCACGTATTCGACGGTCGCGTGGTCGAGGAGCAGGTCGAGGCCTGATCTCCGGCCCGAAGCCCGGGCTCCAGCCTGGCACTCCCGATGCCTTCCCTCCGCCAGTTGCCCGTGAGACGGACCTTTCGGTGGTCTTCCGCACGGCTCTGGCGCAGGGATTCCGGCCTGCGGCGCTCCCGCTGACCCGGATCCCCCGCCGACGAACATGCGCGCGCACTTCGTCCAAGCCTGGCGCCAACTCCGCAAGAGTCCCGGCTTCACGCTGCTCGCGGTCCTCGCCCTTGCGCTGGGTCTCGGAGCGAACACCGCCATCTTCTCGGCGATCGACACCCTGTTCCTTCGCCCGCTGCCCTACCCGGAATCCGACCGGCTCGTCCGGGTGTGGGGGTCGTTCCCCGACCGCGGCATGGAACAGACGGTCCTGTCGTTTCCACGCTTCGAGTCCCTCCGCGATCATCAGCAGGTGTTTTCCGAGTTTGCCGCCGAGACCTTCACGATTTTCACCCTCACCGGGCGCGGCGATCCCGTGCAGCTCCAGGCGCAGCGGGTGTCCGACCGTTTTTTCCCGCTCCTCGGGATCCAGCCGGCCCTGGGTCGCGGCTTCCTTCCCGAAGAGGACAAGCCCGGCGGACGGATGGTGGTGCTGTTGAGCCACGCCTTCTGGCAAAAGCAATTCGGCGGCGACCCGGGAATCGTCGGCCAGACGCTCGCTCTCAACGGGTCCAGCTTCACCGTCGTTGGCATCCTTCCGGCCACGCTCGGCTTTCCGTTTGACCAGACCCAGGTGTGGACCACGCGCGTTTTCGACCTCGAGGGACTGCCCGTCGACCTGATCCAAAAGGGCACCGGATACCTCGCGGTGATGGGACGGATGCGCCCCGGCATTACGCTCGCCCGCGCCGGCCAGGACATGAAGGAGCTTTCCCGGCAATACGGCGCCGCCAACCCGGAAAAAGTCGATTCCAAGTCCGGAACCTCGGTGGTTCCGCTGCAGGGCGACCTCGTTCGCCAGCAAAAACCGATGTTCCTCGCCCTGCTCGGCGCCGTCGCGCTGGTGCTGTTGATCGCCTGCGCCAATGTGGCCAATCTGCTCCTGATCCGTTTTACCGGCCGTCGCCGGGAGGTCGCCGTCCGCGTTGCGCTTGGCGCAACACGCGGACGCATCGTCGCCCAATTCGTGACCGAGAGCCTGCTGACCACCGTCGTCGCGGGCATGCTCGGATTGCTGCTGGCGGAATGGTGCGTCGCCAGCCTCAGCCGCATCGGCGCCGCGTTTATTCCCCGGGCCGCGGAGATTTCCCTCGATGGTTCGGTGTTTGGCTTCGCGTTCGCCCTCACGCTCGCCACCGGCCTGCTGCTGGGGCTCTTCCCTGCCATTCAGGCGTCCTCACCGGATGTGAACGTTGCGCTCAAGGAGTCCGGCCGCGGCACGTTCGGCGGACGTGCCACCAGCCGGTTCCGCAGTGCCCTGTTCGTCGGCGAGGTCGCCCTTTCGCTCGTGCTGCTCGTGATGGCGGGGCTTCTTTTCTCGAGCTTCCGCCATCTCCAGCGGGCTCCCCTTGGGTTCGATCCGGAGCAGGTCGCCACCATGGCCATCACCATTTCGCCGGGGCAGCATCCCGACACCGCGAGCCAGGCGCAGTTCTTCGAGCGGTTGCAGGAACGCCTGGCCACGGTACCGGGAGTCGATCGGGTCGCGTGCACCGACGGCCTGCCCGTCGCCGGTGGTTTCTCGCGCTCGCCGTTTATCCTCGAGGGAGAAACCGTCCCGCCCGTCAATGAGCGCCCGGCCGCGGTGCGGTCGCTCACCACGCCCGGATTTTTCGCGACGCTGGGCATTCCCGTCATCCACGGCCGCGACTTCACGTGGCGCGATCGCGAGGGCGCCCCCAATGTCGTCGTCATCAACCAGGTCATGGCCCGCCGGCTTTTCCCGCACGGCGAGGATCCCGTCGGCCACCGCCTGATCACCGGCATCCAGTCCATTCCCCGGGAGATTGTCGGGGTTGTCGGCGCCATTCGGTCCGAGGGCCTCGCCCTGACTCCGCAGGAGGAGATGTATTACCCGATGGCTCAGCTCGGCGAGCTGTTCATGAATGTGGTCATTCACACTGGCCGCGCCCCCGCCGGTCTCGGGGCCGACGTGCGGGCGGCGCTCCGCGAGGTCGATGGCAGCGTGCCGCCACCGGATGTTCTCGCTTTTCCGGACCTGCTCCGGACCACGATCGCGGACCGCCGGTTGATGATGGGGCTGATTGCGGCCTTTGCGGCGCTGGCGCTTTTCCTCGCCGGACTCGGGATCTATGGCGTGATCGCCTACAGCGTCGCCCAGCGCACGAGCGAATTCGGTGTCCGCCTCGCCCTGGGCGCCCATCCCGCCGATATCCTCCGCCTCGTCGTTGGCGAAGGATTCAAGCTCACCGCGGCCGGCCTCGTCGTCGGCGTCGGCTGCGGACTGATTCTCGCCCGCCTGCTCGGAAGCCTCCTGTACGAGGTGAGCGCGGCCGATCCGCTGATCTTCGGCGGCGTCGCCGCCTTCCTGGCCGCCGTTTCGCTCGTCGCCTGCTGGCTGCCCGCCCGGCGGGCCACGCGCGTCGACCCCATCGTGGCGCTGCGGACCGAATGACGCTGTCTCCCTCCACCCGTCTCCCGTTTCCCACCTTCTGTCTTCTGTCTCCTGTTTCCTGTCTTCTGTTTCCTTCCCCCTTTCGCTCCCATGACCAGTCTTCTCCGCCAAACCTTCCGTCGCCTCCTGCGCGAGCGCGGCTTCACGGTGACCGTCCTGCTGACGCTCGCGCTGTGCATCGGCGCCAACGTCGCGATCTTCGCCGTCGTGGATGCGATTCTCGTCCGACCGTTGCCGTTTTCCGATCCGGACCGTCTCGTCGCCGTGCTGAACTCCTACCCCGGCGCCGGCGCTGACCGATCCGGTGCCTCGGCCGTCAACTATTTCGACCGCCGCCACGCGGTCAAGGCGTTCGCCTCCGTCTCGCTCCAGCAGGATGGTGGAGTCATCGTGGGAGAGGATGGAGCACCCAACCGCGTGGCGATCGGCCGGGTGACGCCGGAATTCTTCTCCACGCTGGGAGTGCCGATGCTCCTTGGACGCAGCGTCACCGATGCCGAAATGCTTTATGGGTCCGACCAGGTGGTCGTCCTGACGAACGAATACTGGCGAACCCATTTCAATGCCGACCCGAATGTGATCGGGAGGAAGTTCATGAACGACGGTCTCCCCGTTACCGTCGTCGGCGTCCTGACGCCCCATTTTCATTTTCTCTCGAGCAAGGCGGAGTTTTTCCGGCCGGCCGCCCATGGGCCCGACGAGATCAAGCCCGCCAATCGCCATAACAATAGTTACCTGATGATCGCGCGGCTGGCGCCCGGGGCGTCACTGGCTGACGCGCAGGCGCAGATGAATGCCTTCAACCAGCAGCAGCTCAAAGACGATCCCTATGCCGAGCTGGTCCGGAACGCCCATTTCCACACCAATGTCGCGTCGCTGCATGCCGATCATGTGCGCGAGGTTCGTCCGATCCTGTTGCTTCTGCAGGCGGGCGTGCTGTCTCTTCTGCTCATCGGCGGCGTCAATCTCGTGAACCTTCTGCTGATCCGCACCAACGGCCGGGCCAAGGAATTTGCGGTCCGGCAGGCGCTGGGGGCGGGTCGCCGCCATCTTTGGCGCGAGATCATCGTGGAGACGGTCTTGCTGGCGCTCGGCGGAGGTTTGCTTGGCGTGGGGGCGGGCGCCTTTGGCATCGACCTTCTGGCGCGACTGGGGACAGACCGGCTTCCCCTTGGCGCCACCATCACCTTCGACAGCCGCGTCGCGCTGGTGGCCCTCGCCATCTCTCTCGCCGTGGGCGTTCTCCTCGCGCTCCCGATTGTATTTGTGAACCTGCGGAGCCGGCTGGCGCCGGTCCTCCATTCCGAAAGCCGCAGCGGAACCGTCAGCCGCGCCGCCCAGCGGCTGCGCCACGGCTTCATCGTCGCGCAGATCTCCCTGGCCTTTGTCCTCCTCGCCGGGGCCGGGTTGCTCGGAGTAAGCCTGCAAAAAGTTCTCTCGGTCTCCCCCGGATTCCAGGCGGACCACGTCCTGATCGGGACGGTCTCACTGCCCTGGAAAACCTATCCCGAGACCCCGGCGCGTCTCGCGTTTCTCGAGCGCCTTTACACCATTCTGAAGGCCCAGCCCGGGGTCACGGCGGTCGGCTTCGGCTCGAGCATGCCGCTTTCCGGAAACGACAACAACAATGCCATTTCAATCGAGGGCGTGGTGCGCGCCCCGGGTGAGTCCATTCGCACACACTACACCTCGTTCGCCATGGGCGACTACTGGGCATCGCTGGGTATTCCGCTGCTGGAAGGGCGGCTGCTCGAGGCGGCGGACAATCATCGCGACCCTCAGGTTTGCGTGGTCGACGCCGATTTTGCCCGGCGCTACTGGCCCAACAAGAGCGCTCTGGGCCACCGCATCGCAAACGACGTGACGGTCACGGACAAGAGTGCCAGCGTCATTGTCGGCGTCGTCGGCAACGTGAAACACACGGATCTCGCCGACACCAGCGCCCTGGGCGCCGTTTATTTCACCTACAAGAATGTCTCCGCGAACGGCATCGGCATCTCGATCCGCACGCCGATGGCGCCGGAAACGATGGCCGCGGTCATTCGTCGCGCGGTTCTGTCAATCGACCCGGGACTTCCCGTGGATGACATCAAGACGATGAAAACGATGGTCAACGACTCGTTGGTTTCCCGTCGTTCCCCGGCCGTGCTGGCGGGAGCGTTCGCGGTCACGGCGCTGCTCCTGGCCGCGATCGGCACCTATGGCGTGCTCGCCTACGCGGTCGGTCAGCGCCGCCGGGAAATCGGTGTCCGCATGGCCTTGGGCGCCCAGCCGGCACAGGTTCTTCGGCAGTTTCTGGGTTTGGGAACACGGCTCCTGGTGGCTGGCATCATTCTTGGCGCCCTGGGCTCCTGGGCCGCCGGCCGGGCCATGCAGACCGTCCTTTTTGGTGTCGCCCCGGTCGATCCCGGCGTCCTGGCGGCCACGGCTGTGACGATGGGCCTTGTCGTGTTCATCGCGACCTTTATTCCGTCCCGGCGAGCCACCCGCATCTCGCCAATCGAGGCCCTGCGCAGCGAATAACGCTTTTGTGCAACTCGGCTCCGGTTGCCGTGTGCTGACCTTGGGCCGCGTCGCCTGCGGACGGCCCGTGCCACCATGAAATTCGCCCTTCGCTCGCTGCTCAAGTCGCCCGGCTTCACCTTTGATCGCGCTGGTCACCCTGGCGCTCGGCATCGGCGTCAACACGTCGATGTTCAGCCTCGTGAGTGTGCTGCTGCTCCAGGCGGCCCCGTATCCCGATGGACAGCGGTTGTGTCAGATCCTCGCCGAAACGCGGCAGGGGAAACGCTTCGACTATTCCGCGGTCGAGACCCGCGAGATCGGCAGCGCCGCCAGTGCCTTCAGTTCACTCACCACGCTGCGCTACATGGACACGGCGATGGTCGAGCCCGGCAAGCCGGCTGAACAGGTGCTCGCGGTGATGGGCTCGGCCAGCTTTTTTTCGACCTTTGGCGTCCAGCCCATGCTCGGCCGCGCGTTCACCGCCGAGGAGACCCAACCCGGGCGAAACCAGGTTGTCGTGTTGAGCCATTCCTTCTGGGAGCGGCGTTTCGGCGGATCGCCCGCGATCATCGGCCGGTCGCTGCGCCTCGACGGGGAAAGCGTCACGGTCATCGGCGTGATGCCACCGGGGTTCGAATGGCGCATTCTCTGGGGCAGAACGGCCCTTTGGCGCCCGCTCAACTTCACGCCCGATCAGTTGAAGAACCGTCCCTACCGGACGTTTCAATTGATCGGACGCCTCAAGCCCGGGGCAACTCCGGTCCAGGCCGCCGCCGAACTCGGCCCCGTCGCCGCCGCGCAATTGAAGGAATCGCCCGCCGACTACGACGGCCTCACCTATCGGCCGATGATCCTGAACGAGGCGCAAATGGACGACGAAGGCCGTCACATCATCTGGATGCTGCTCGGCCTCGCGGGTTTTGTCCTGCTCATCGCGTGTGCCAATCTCGCGAATCTGCAGCTTGCCCGCGCGACCGTTGGGATGCGCGTCTTCGCGATTCGCGCCGCTCTGGGCGCCTCCCGCGCGCAATTGATCAGGCAACAGCTCACCGAGTCCGTGCTGCTCTCTCTGGGTGGCGGCGCTTTGGGCATCGTGATGGCCCTGTGGCTCAATCACGTCCTGTCGGCCATGATCACCATCGCCGACGAACCGGGCAGCCTCAACCTTGGCCTCGATGGCCGGATCCTCCTCTTTACGTTCGTCCTCGCCAGTCTCACCGGTGTCATCTTCGGACTCGTGCCGGCGTGGCTCTCGTCGCGCACCGACGTCGTCACGTCGCTGAAATCGCAGTCGCGCGGGTCCACCTCCGGACGCGGCCAGCATCGGATGCGCCAGGCGCTCATCGTGGCGGAGGTCACCCTCGCCCTGGTGCTGCTCGGCGGAGCCGGGGTGATGCAGCGCGGATTCGACAAGTTTCTGCACAAGGATCTGGGCTGGGATACCGAGCATGTGCTCACGGGCAGCCTCCCGCTGCCCGAATCGCGTTTTCCCACGCCGGAAAGTCGTCTGGAATTTTTTCGCAAGATGGAGGCCCGGCTGGCCGCGCTGCCCGGCGTCGACAAGGTCGCCCTCACCACGGCCGTGCCGATATGGGGCTACGGCACCACCCGCAAGGTTTTCACCGACAAACAGGCCGCAGCGGACCAGTCCAACCTGCCGCTGGCCAATCACGTCATGATCACCTCCGACTACTTCAAGGTGATCGGCGTTCCGCTGGTCGAAGGTCGCGAATTTCCGGCCGATATCAAGGCCACCGACCCGAAGGTCGTCATTGTGAACGAATCGCTCGCCCGCCAGCTCTGGCCCGGTCGCAGCGCCGTTGGACAACGGATCGCGTCCATCGATGGCAACCAGACCGACTGGAGCGAGGTGATCGGCGTGGTGCGCGACACCGAATCCGCGGCGGACATCGGCATCGAGAAGGTTCGGGGCGTCGTGTTTCGCTCGGTGGCCCACGAGCCCTGGTCCTGGATCCGGCTTGCCATTCGCGCCCATTCGCCCGCCTCGCTGATCGAGAGCGTCCGCCGGGCCGTGTCCGAGGTCGATGCCGATCTGCCGGCGACCGATCTGATGACGGTCGGCTCCGCCGTGGAAAGGAATCAGCATAACCTCGTTGTTGTCGCCCACATCCTCGACGGATTCGCCCTCCTCGGCCTCGTGCTCGCCGCCGTCGGGTTATATGGCGTGATTTCAAATCTGGTCGCCCAGCGCACCGCCGAGTTCGGCATTCGCATGGCGCTCGGGGCAAGTCCGTCCAATGTGCTCGGCCTGGTGCTCCGCCATGGGCTCACCTTGACGGCCATTGGCCTGGCGCTGGGTCTGGGCGGCGCTTACGGGCTCAGCCGCCTGCTCAATTCGATCATGCCGCGCCTGGTCGGTCCCGACGCCCTGGCGCTGGCCGTGATGACCGTTCTGCTCTTCGCTGTCGCCGTCGTCGCCTGCTGGCTGCCCGCCCGCCGCGCCACGAAGGTCGACCCCGTGATCGCGCTGCGGGCCGACTAGAGCGGACTCAATATTTTTCTGGTCGCAAAAGCCTGCGCGACCCCGCGGGACTCGCCGCTTACCTGTGGCAGGTCGCCCGGTTGTGCCAGCCACGCATGCCTCGTTATCGTCGGCCACAAGCGCCCCAATCAGTTCGAGGAGTCCGACCCTGACTGTGTCTTTTGCGCCTCTTTGCGGCCCGCGGTCGGCTGCCCGCCGTCACTGCGTCTGCGTTTGACGCGTCCCGGAGCCCCGCCTTAGCTGGCGGGCTCCTTTTTCCCCCGCCCCGCTCCGAACATGGCCGACCAGCCCACCATCATCTACACCAAGACCGACGAAGCTCCCGCTCTCGCGACCTACTCGCTCCTGCCCATCGTGCAGGCGTTCGCGAAACACGCGGGCCTCAGGGTCGAAACGCGCGACATCTCGCTGGCCGGACGCATCCTCGCCCATTTTCCCGAACGGCTGTCCGGCGCCCAGCGCCAGGCCGATGACCTGGCGGAACTCGGCGCCCTGACTCTCAAACCGGAAGCCAACATCATCAAGCTCCCGAACATCAGCGCGTCGGTCCCCCAGCTCAAGGAAGCCATCGCCGAACTGCAGGCCCATGGTTATGCCGTGCCTGACTATCCGGAAGCGCCCAAGAGCGACAGCGAGAAGGACATCAAGACCCGTTACGACAAGGTTAAGGGGTCCGCGGTGAATCCGATCCTGCGCGAAGGCAACTCCGACCGCCGCGCCCCAAAGGCCGTGAAGGACTACGCCCGCGCGCACCCGCATTCGATGGGCCAATGGTCCCCGGAATCGAAGACCACCGTGGTCACGATGGGGCACGATGACTTCTACTCGAACGAGAAATCCCTCACGCTCGGCGCGGCAACCACAGCCCGCATCGAATTCGTGGGCCAGGACGGCGCGACGAAGGTTCTCCTGCCGAAACTGAGCCTGAAGGCGGGCGAGATCCTCGACGCCACGAAAATGGACCGGAAGGCCCTGGTCGCGTTCTACGAAAAGCAGATCGCGCGCGCCAAGGCCGAGGGCGTGCTGTTTTCGCTCCACCTCAAGGCGACGATGATGAAGGTCTCCGACCCCATCTTGTTTGGCCTCGCGGTCGGGGTGTTTTTCAAGGACCTCCTGGCCCGGCAGGCCGCCACGCTCGCGCCCCTCGGAGTCGATCTGAACAATGGCTTTGGCGATCTCGTCGAGAAAATCGCGTCGCTGCCGGCTGACCGGAAAGCCGCGATCGAGGCGGACATCAAGGCCGCATTCGCCGCGGGCCCAAAAGTGGCAATGGTCAATTCGGACCAGGGCATCACCAACCTGCACGTTCCGTCCGATGTGATCATCGATGCCTCGATGCCGGCAATGATCCGCGCAGGCGGCAAAATGTACGATGCGGACGGAAAGGCCGCCGACACGCTCGCGGTCATCCCGGACAGCTCGTATGCCGGGGTGTATGCGGCGACAGTCGATTTCTGCCGGCAAAATGGCGCCCTCGATCCCCGGACCATGGGCTCGGTGCCCAATGTCGGCCTGATGGCCCAGGCGGCCGAGGAATACGGGTCGCACAACAAGACTTTCCAGGCACCGGCCGCTGGCCGCATCCGCATTGTCGCCGAGTCGGGACAAATTCTGCTCGAGCACGAGGTCGATGAAGGCGACATCTGGCGCGCCTGCCAGACGAAGGACGCGCCGGTGCAGGACTGGGTGAAGCTCGCCGTGAATCGCGCCCGCCTCAGCCAGACGCCCGCCGTGTTCTGGCTCGACCAGGCCCGCGCGCACGACGCCCAGGTCATCGCCAAGGTGAACCGCTACCTGAAGGACCACGACACGACTGGTCTCGACCTCCGCATTCTGCCGCCGGCCGAGGCATGCCGTTTCACCCTCGAGCGCATCGTCAAGGGACTCGATACCATCAGCGTGACCGGCAATGTGCTGCGCGACTACCTCACCGACCTGTTTCCCATTCTCGAAGTCGGCACCAGCGCCAAGATGCTCTCGATCGTCCCGCTGATGAACGGTGGCGGCCTTTTCGAAACCGGCGCCGGTGGCTCTGCCCCGAAGCACGTCGAGCAGTTCCACCAGGAGAACTATCTGCGCTGGGACAGCCTCGGGGAATTCTTCGCCCTCGCCGCCAGCCTGGAGCACCTCGGCATCACCGCCCGTCATGCGAAGGCAAAAATGCTGGCCGACACGCTCGACCAGGCCACTGGCCGGTTTCTCGAGAACGACAAGTCACCCGGACGAAAACTGGGGACCATCGACAATCGCGGGAGCCATTTTTATCTCTGCCTGTATTGGGCCCAGGCGCTCGCGGCGCAAAACGCCGACGCGGCGTTGCGGCGGACTTTTGCCCCGGTGGCCGAAAAGCTCGCCGCCGCGGAAAAGCAGATCGTTGCCGAGTTGATCGCCGTGCAGGGCAAGCCGGTCGACGTGGGTGGTTACTATCAGCCCGACGACGCCAAGGCCGTGGCGGCCCTCCGGCCGAGCGCGACGTTTAACGGCATTCTCGCGCTGCTCTGACCGCCAGGAGTCCGGCCCCTGGGTGGTCGTCGTTGTCCCCAACGACGATGTCGGGGCGAACCGCTCGTCCCCGCGGATTGGGTCAACGCATCCGGCCGGCTTCGTTCGCGAACACGACATCCGATAGCACGGCGGTATCGCTGTGATCGGGAATGTGTGAGCAAAAACCGATTCCGACGTAAAAAGGACCGTCGAACTTCAGCGTCACCGGCGGCCCCACCCGGTGCAGTGGCTTCCCGGGTTTGCCGAAATAGAGGAAAATCTGGTCGCCCTTCTTCTCAATTCCAATCCGGGTCCAGGCGGGTTCTGCGCCAGGCGTGTCGATGCGATGGGCCTCCTTCAGATCGCCGCCCTTTTCGTTGCGTACCGCCAGGTGGATCAACCCCGCGCCGTGAAGCGCGGTCATGATCTCCTTCGCATTGTCGTCGAGGTCGGCGCGGATCACGAGAACGGCCTTCCGGTCGCCATAGCCCTCGGTGTCGGGAAAGGTCACGTCCGTCGCCAGGGAAACGTCGCCGCTCACCTTTTTCCACGCGTAGCGAAATTCATCGCGAAAATACCAGATGTTGTAACTCGCGGAATTCAGCGTGTAGCGGCCGCTCGCCCGATCGAAACTCGCGGAACCCGGCAGCAGCGGTCCGCCAATGTCCGACTGCCCGTCGAATATTCCCAGCGCTTCCGGAAAATTCACGGTGTCCCGGTGAAAACCCGCCGGCGGCGGCACTTGCTGGTGGGTGGCCGATCCGGGCAGCGCCCAGTCCGGCACCACCGGGGCGGCGCCGTGAACGGCCAAGGCCATGCCCCCAAGAACGAGGCCCGCCATCATCCGACGAAGAGGGATGGTCATGCGTGTCATGAAACCACCTCGCGGCTCTTCTGGAAACAAGAAATTCGCCCGCCGGAACGCCCTCACGCCGGCACCTGTCGCAGGACCGGAGCCACCTGCGTCCCGAGAATCGTGATCGCGCGGAGAATCTGCTCATGCGTCAGGAGGCGGTTGTCCACCAGGACCGTCATCCGCACCACGCCGCCGAGCGCCGTGCTGATCGCCCGCATCTTCTCGGCCACGGTCCCGCCATCCCCCACCAGGAGTGCCCCCTCGGGGGAGCATTGCGCATCGAATTGAGCCCGGGTCGGCGGCGGCCATCCGCGCTCGCGCCCAATCCGCCCGAAGGCATCGCGATACGCCGGCCAGAACGCCTCCTGGGCCATCGCCGCTGAATCGGCCAGGAACCCGATGGAATGGACCCCAACCTTCAGGCGTTCCGGACCGAAACCCGCTTCGCGCCCCGAGCGTCGGTAAAGATCCACCAGCGGGCGAAACTGCGCCGGCTGTCCACCGATGATTGCCACCATCAGCGGCAGGCCGAGGCGTCCGGCCCTGATGGCCGATTGCGGTGTGCCGCCCACCCCGATCCAGACCGGCAGCGGATTCTGCGCCGCCCGTGGGTAAACGCCCTGGCCGGCAAGCGCGGCCCGGTGCTTTCCGCTCCACGTCACCTGCGTCCCTTCGCGGATCTTCAGCAACAGCTCGAGCTTTTCGGAAAAAAGCGCGTCGTAGTCCTCGAGGTCGAATCCGAACAGGGGATACGATTCGATGAACGACCCCCGGCCCACGATGATTTCCGCGCGGCCCTTCGAGATCAGGTCGACCGTGGCAAACTGCTGGTAGACGCGAACAGGGTCGTCCGAGCTCAACACCGTGACCGCACTCGCCAGCCGGATGCGCTCCGTTCGCGCTGCGGCTGCCGCCATGAGGACGGCGGGAGCGGACGAGACATAGTCGGGACGGTGATGCTCGCCGAAGCCGAACACGTCGAGACCGGCGCGATCGGCTTCCGTCACCTGCGCCAGCAGTTCCTGGACGCGATCGCTATCGCCGGTGGGACCGGACTTGGACGTGGCAACGAAACTGTCGACTCCGATTTCCATGTTCATTGGCAGTGGGTCCGATGTCCCGGAGCTTGCCCCGGCTTGGATTTTTGTCGGAGCGGTTTCATGCCGCGATGGAACTGCAAATCGCGGGGTAAACTTGCTCCTGCAGCTAAAGAGGAACTCGGTTGCATGGGCTGTCTTGATCAATTGCCCAGGAGCTTGCTCCGGGGATCCTTACGGACACTTGGGGAATCCGTCGAAGGAGGCCCAAGTGGCCCAAAAATCAAACCACAAGATGCCGGGGTCAAATTCGCCCTTTAGACCGAAGTTGCCCTCCACCGTGTTTTCGGACTCCGATCGGGGTCCGCCGACATCTCCCCACCATGGAGCCCCGCTTCCCTGCTCATCTCTTCGCTGGCACGATCGACGACTATGTTCGCCACCGGATTCCGTATCCGGAGCCATTGATTCGTGACCTGCTGGCCCGGGTCTCCGCAGCGGGAAACGGGATGCTCGTCGACCTGGGATGTGGACCGGGCCGCCTCACTTTTCGATTGGCGCCACATTTCGCGCGCGTCGTGGCCTGCGATCTGGAACC
Source organism: Candidatus Didemnitutus sp. (assembly GCA_036499305.1). Lineage (GTDB taxonomy): Bacteria > Verrucomicrobiota > Verrucomicrobiia > Opitutales > Opitutaceae > Didemnitutus. Next base: position 6,916 of record DASYDZ010000156.1, on the reverse strand, counting down.
CGGAATGATTGCGGCCGCCAAAGCTGAATCGGAGCGGCGTGGTTTCAGGCACATTCAATGGGAGGCCGGCCTGGCCGAGACCCTTGAGATTCCCGCCGGGTCGGTCGACCTGGTCACGGTCGGGGAGGCGTTTCATCGCCTGAACCAGGAGGTGGTGGTGCCTTTGATTAGCCGCTGGTTGCGGCCAGGTGGCGCGCTGGCCACCGCTGGCAGCTACGTTCTGGCCGATCGCAGCCTGCCCTGGCAGCGCGCGGTGCTCGAGGTCGTCGATGCCTTGGTCCGTCCGACCGGCAACGCGACGAATCCACCGTCCGCCCTGATGGGGCCGGAACACGACGAAGGAATCTTTCGGGCCGCCGGTTTCACCGAGGTCGCCAGTCATCCCTTCCTCCTGAATCATGTTTGGACCGCCGAGGGCATCATCGGATATCTGCATTCCACATCGTTTGCATCGCGCGCCCGGCTGGGCCCGAAGACCGATGCATTCGACGAAGCCGTCCGTCGCGCCCTCGAACCATTTCTCGTGGACGGCGGGATCACGGACACGATTCAGTTTGGTTACACCTTCGCCCGGTGGCCCGAATCCCGAGTGTCCCGGGACAAATAGCTGGGCCCGCGAAGCCGTCCGGTTGCCTGAAAACAGCGACCCCCGGCCCCGTTTCGTTGTCCGGTGGGATCCGCGCAAATCCGCTGATGCTTGCCAGATCCGGGAGAGGGTCCATTCTGTTGTCATGGAATCGAAGGACTCTCCCGCGCTCGGCGAGATTGGACAGGTTGCGATCTCGGTCGCGGACGTGGAGCGGGCCACGACATTTTATCGCGATGTGCTCGGACTGAAATTCCTCTTCGCGGCTGGCCCTGGCCTCGCCTTTTTCGCCGCCGGCACCGTGCGGCTGATGCTCACGAAGCCCAACGGCGCCGGCGAAGCCGGCAAGAACTCGATCCTCTACTTCAAAGTCGCCGACATCCAGTCAAGCTATGCAGCCATCGTGACGCGCGGAGCGACCGCAGCCGAGGCGCCCAATCTCGTTGCCCGGATGCCCGACCATGATCTGTGGATCGCCGCGGTGCGTGACCCCGAGAACAATCTCGTCGCGTTGATGAGCGAAGTGCGGCGCGCCTGAGCCCGGATCGTGCCGGCGACGGCGCGGTGACGCGGCGAATCAGGTGGTGGAGCGCGTTGTCCCGTGTATGGACCGGAGACATGGGTTACACCTGTACGGGGACATGGGTTACACTTGGGGATGCTCTGGAACACCTCTGATCTCATGTCCCAACGTCTTGAGTTTGTCCTGCTGGCGCGGCAACCCGGAGTAAACTTCCGGGAGTTGTGCCGGCGCTTTGGCATCAGTGCCAAATGTGGTTATAAGTGGCGTGCGCGCTTCGAGGAGGGAGGCCAGAAGGGACTGACCGATCAGTGCCGACGACCGCACCGTTGCCCCGAACAGTACGCCGGTGAGGTGGTGGGGGAGTTGGTGGGGTTGTACCAGCAATGGGGCTGGGGCGGACGCAAATTGCGGCGGCGGCTCCAGGACTTGGGGCGCGCGGTGGTGCCGGCGGCGAGCACGTGCACGGCGATCCTGCGTCGAGCCGGTCAGTTTGCCGGGCGCGAGCCAAGGGCAGGCTCGGCGTATCGGCGCTTCGTCCGGGCGCAGCCCAATGAGCTTTGGCAGATGGATCACAAAGGTGATTTTGCCACCCAGCACGGTCCGCGCTGTTATCCGCTGACGGTGCTCGATGACCACAGCCGGTTCAACCTGGTGCTCGACGCAGCGGGGCAGCGAACCGGATCGGCGGTCCAGGCCGCGCTGACCGAGGCCTTTGCCACCTATGGATTGCCGGAGGCGATCCTCTGTGACCACGGCTCACCGTGGGCGGCCGCCGAGCCGGTGTGCCCGCACACCACCTTCACGGTGTGGCTGCTGCGCTTGGGCGTGCGTGTGCTGCACGGTCGGCCCCGTCATCCCCAGACTCAAGGCAAGGACGAACGCTTCCACCGCACCTTGGAGCACGAGCTGCTCAAGCGGCATACCTGGCAGGATCTGGCCCATTGCGCACGCGAGTTCCCGGCGTACCGCCAGCGCTATAACTGCGAACGACCCCACGACTCGCTGGGCGGAGACACCCCGGTGCGCCACTATCGACCCAGCCCTCGCAGCTTACCACCGGCCCTGCCGGGCCTCGAGTATGCCGCCGGACTGCACGTGCGCACCGTACGCAGTTTTGGCGGGATCACCTTCGCCAACCAAACCTGGTATGTCGGCCGAGCGTTTGCCGGATTGGCCATCGGCCTGCGCCCAAGCCCGCAGGCCGATGGCCAATGGGAGGTGTGGTTCGCCCATCATCTCCTCGGTCGCATCGACCTGACCCTCCCACTGGAACCGAAACACAAGCTCCGGTCCATCTACGAAGAGTAACCCCAAGTGTAACCTATGTCTCCGTCCACCCGTTACCCTTGTCTCCGGCCCAAACAGTCCCGAACGCGCTTCCAGCGATGTCGAGTCAGTAACAACCGCACCGGCTCAATCTCTCACCCCTCAACCTTCTCCCATCCGCCCTGATTCATTCGCCCACGGAGCACATCGAATTCATCGAGGAATTAAACCGCAGCAAAACGCGAGGAATCCAATCCCCCGGTCCCCCTGAATACCATCTCTCGCGATCAAAAGTGGATGGGATGTCGTGACCGCACCGCAGTTCGATTCGGTCTCTCGACTCTCAACCTTCAACTTTGAATACTGAAACATTCCCCGCAGCTTGCTGCGGGGTTTCCCTGCGAGTTAGGACGCGGCCCGGCGTTGCCCTGCTTGGAGGGCAATGCAAGCCGCGCGTAGGATCCCCGGAGCCTGCTCCGGGGAATAGCGCTGGCGAAAGGGCAGCGTTCAATTCCCGGCCCCTCTCAACCCTCAACTTTCAACCGCCGGAATCCAGCCAGGCCTCAATGCACGCCCGCCGGCTTCCGCAGAGTGGCGCAGAAGCGCGTGATCCGCTCGACGCCCTTCTTCAGGATCGCATCCGACGTGGCGTAGCTGAGGCGCAGGTAACCTTCGGCGCCAAACGCCGAACCCGGGACGGCGGCGACTTTTTCCGCTTCCAGCAGCCGGTTGCAGAAATCGGCGTCGCTCAGTCCGAATGACGAAATATTGGGGAAAAGATAAAACGCGCCACCCGAGAGCAGGCACGAGATGCCGTCGATCCGGTTGAGCTCGGCATGCAGAAACCGGCGCCGGCGATCGAAGGCCGCGAGCATGGTTTTCACCGCCGCCGCCGTCTTCTCTCTCTCGGTCAGCGCCGCGAGCGCGCCATACTGGGAAAAGGTCGAGACATTGGAAGTCATCTGGCTCTGCAGTTCGGAGATGGCCTTGGCGACGGGCGGCGGCGCCACGAGCGTGCCGATGCGCCATCCGGTCATCGAATAGGTCTTCGAAAAGCCGGCGACCACGATTGTCCTCTCTGCCGCGGCCGGGCTCAGCGTGGCGACACACGTCGGGCGCGCATCATCGTAGACGAGATGTTCGTACATCTCATCCGACAGGAGGTAGAGATTGTGGCGCACCGCGACCTCGACAATCGCGGCCAGCTCGGCGCGCGTATAGACGGCGCCGGTCGGGTTCGACGGCGAATTCAGAATCAGAGCGCGGGTGCGCGGCGTGATCGCCGTCTCGAGTTGGGCGGGCGTCAACTTGAACCCGGTTTGATCGCCGCAAAGAACGAAGCGCGGCGTCGCGCCGGCCAGTTTCACCATCTCCGGGTAGCTGACCCAATACGGGGCCGGCACCACGACCTCGTCGCCCGGCGAGCAGACCGCCAGCAGGCCGAGATAACAGGAAAACTTGCCGCCCGGGCTGACCACGACCTGGGAGGGACTGACCTTGAGGCCGTATTCCTCGCCATAGCGGGCCGCGATCGCCTGGCGCAGTTCGTCGATGCCGGGCGTCGGGGAATATTTGGTCTTGCCGGCCTTCAGCGCGGCCGCGCAGGCCTCCTTGATATGCTCGGGCGTGTCGAAATCCGGCTCACCCGCGGCAAAGCTGCAGACATCCTCCCCGGCGGCTTTCATCGCCTTCGCCTTGGCATCGATGGCCAGCGTCGGCGAGGGCGCGACCTGGCGCGCCCAGATGGAGAGCGGGAACGGAGAATTCATGGGCGGACCGACAGAAAGCGCGGCCCGCAGCGATGGCAAGTCAGCCCTTGCGCTTTTTCGTCATACCCCGGACCCGGGATGATTTCTTTCCCGGAGACTTTGAGGAGGAAGCTTTGGTCGCGTCCCCCGAGGCCTTCGACTTGCGTGCGGTCGAACGACCCTTGACCGAAAACGGCCGACCGTGGCCGTTGCCGCCCGGGATTTCGATCTCGAGCTGCCCGGCAGACGATGCCTCGACCTTCGGCAGGTGCGACTCGACGGCCGCGCGCACCAGATGTCCGATGCTCGTGTGCTTCGCCTTCGCCACGCGCCGCAGCGTCCGCCGCACATCGTCCGGCAGGCGCACGGAAATCTGCAGTTGAGCCGGATGCATCACGACGACGTTCGAGAAATCGAACCCGTGCAAGGCACTGCGGATGATTTCGCTCACGGATTTTGCTTTGCCCTCCCGAACCGGTTCATTCAGCCGATCGAGAAACTCAACCTCCAGTTGGATGGCCAGCGGAGCACGATGAACCTTTTCTTTTCTCATAAGATGAAGAAGACGCCAAAGATGTGACCCTCGTTGCAACATAATGTTCGCAACGTAAGATATCCCCGCCCTTCCCCGTCAAAAGCGCTCGATTTTCCCGGATACAGGCATCGGGTCGGTCCCCGAAAAGCCATCAGGAGTGAAGATTTCCGGCGGCAGGGCCAACGAAAGCGCCCCTTCGGTCACGGAAAACCGCGTTTTGTCGCGTGTATCCATGTCACGGAGGTCGATCGCCTTCACCATCCACTGGTCGCCAATTCTTTTCAGGTCCAGCACGGTGATGGTTTTCTTTTCCCCTCCGTCAGCACCAAGGATCGACGCTTGGACCAGCGCATGAAACTGCGTATCAAGCGCCACCCGCACCGCCGCGACGCCGGGGTTGGCCGCGGCGAAATCCGCCGGCGGATACAGGATCAGACGGTAGGCCGGCCGGCCCCGGATGTTCGCAAGGCCCTCGTAGGCGAAGTCGTTCCAGTAGAGGAATGGCATCTGCAAATCGAAGAGATTCAGGTTCGTGCCTTCGATCGGTTTCAACAGGTCGCCATCGCCGACCCGCTGCGGCTTGCCATCCGCACCCGTTTTCCAGGCCGATGCACTGGGGCCGGCCCGCAACAGCCACAAATCCGTGCCCGTGGGCGTATCCACGCGCAGGCGGGTGACCGGACCGTCGGCGCTGCGATTGCCCCAGAGCTCGCCCACAAGCGTGCGCTCGTCGCCGTGGTGCGGCATGACCCGCAGTTCGAATTTCAGCCAGTAGTCACCGGCGACGCCCTCGTGGCGGAAATCATCGAGCGCGGTCCTGCCCTCGGTTTGGTCGGGCTTGCTGCCGCCCACGTATTTCGGCTCCGGACGGGCGGACGCTGCGACCAGGAGCGCCGGCAGCAGACAGGCGCCGGCGAGCAGGGAAACAAAAGCCCGGCGCGCGGCCGGGCTCGGAGAATCAGGGCTTCTTGCCGGCATCGGGCGCCGGGGTCGTCGCGGCTGGCTTCGTGGTGGCGGGCGCGACGGCCGGAGCGGTCAGGGGCGCCATGGGCGCACCCACATGAGCCGGCGCGTTGATGGTCGGCAGCTTTTCATCGCCGCCGCCGCGATGCTTGTCCTGGTAGATGTTGGCCAGGTACAGCGCCAGGCTGAGCACGAAGAAGGCGATCGTCACGTTGCGCGTGCCGGTGGCGAGGACGTTGCCCGTCTCCGCGCCGAAAGTGGATTCGGCCATGCCGCCGCCCATGGCGGCGACACCGCCATCGGACTTCGCCTTCTGCATCAGCACCAGAAGGATCAGCGTCAGCGAAACGAAGCACAGGAGGACCGAAAAGATCGTGATCAGAACGCTCATAAAAGGTGAGAAGCAACGTACTCCCCGGGGCTTTGTCAACCCTTCGCCAAGGTCGGTAATGTCCTAATTTGAACGCAAGATTGTTTTTGGCACGAAGTTCCGCATTTCGGGAGAATGGACGCCAAAACCCGTCTTCAATTTATTAAGGCGCACTGCAAGCCGGTCCAGATTCCGGCTCCGGTCAGAAAGCACAAGCAGGGCATCACTGGCCCAATCGGTAAGGGAGGCAACTATCATGGGCAATTCGGCATCATCCTGCCGGGGCACAACTCCCACACTATGGGATTGGGTCAAGAGGCCGGACAAAGCACCGGAAACGCACCGGGAGAAGCCAAGGCAGGGAGAGCACGCGCTAACCAAGATCGCGCACGAACTGCCGCGCAAGCTACCTACCCTTGCTTTTTGCCCAATGACGCGACGTAGGCTCTAACCGTCGTAATCGGGTCTTTGACCGGCGGGGTTTCTATCACAACTGTGATCTTCTCTTCGCCGTTTTCCAAAAAGGCCCATCCGTAGCACCCTATCTCTCGTTTATAGGCGGGAAGCTCAAACACCTCGACCACACCCTCCCACACAGTCTCTCCGCCGAAAGACTCATGAACCGGGACGGACGCAACGTGAGTTATGGTACAATCGCACCGATACTCTGCGGCGTTTTGGATTCTCTCAATTCGCGTGCTCACCCTTCGATCATTTCCACAAGGTTGGCGACAGTCCAAGGAGAATTTACCACGCCTGCGGCCATGGCCGGGGTGCAGCTGATGCTTTTGTGGAACTTCACGAAATTGTAATAGGCGTAGTGAAGCGCCACCGCAGCCCGGAAATTGGTCAACTTCTTGGAAAATGCGTTCGTGAGTCTGGACATCCGGCGGCAGTGCATGCGCAGGGTGTGGTTTTGCTTTTC
>DASYDZ010000155.1:0-20344 GCA_036499305.1 Candidatus Didemnitutus sp. | reverse complement strand
CCACTCGGCCTGGGGCTGCGCCCACGCCGCTTCGATCTCTTTCACCAGTTCCTCGCCAAAATCAGGTAGGGTTCTTGCCATGGCCCACCTTGATCATCTCCATCTCACTTGTTAAGCGTAAAAGCTACAGGCGCATGGTATAACCGCGCGATTTCCTGTTCGCTCGCGGCAATAAGCCGCGCCGACACCATCCAAGCCGGAGCGGGCCCCGGGGCATCGGAACCACCGCGAACAAAGGCCGCCGGGTCAAGACATCGGCACGCTCCCCACGAGGGTATTCATCCGGTATCCGGTATCCGGTGAAATGACCTTCACGCCGACTTTGGCCGGCGCGGCTCATTCCGCTCGCCGGCGACGGGCGGCCGCGCCAACCGCGAGACCAAAGAGGGCGAAGACGAAGCCGCCGCCGAGGGCGCCGCCCCCGCCCGAATCGGGCACAGTGCCGCCTGAGCTGGAACCCGCATCGGCAATATACGTCGGCGTCAGGACGACGCCGCTCGTCGAAACGTACCGGATCAGCGCGTTGCCCGTGTCGGACACGATCAGGCTCGAGGTCAGGGAGTCGTACACGATGCCCTGCGGCCTGTTGAACAGCGCGTTGAAATTCGCGCCGTCCGCCGCCCCGGCGAGGCCCGGGTAACCCGCCAGGGTGTACACCCCGTGGCTGGTCGTGGTCGCTATGCCGCGGATGGTGTTGTTGCCGGTGTCGGCCACGAAGATCGTCGTGCCGCCCAGCGCCACCGCGTACGGCATGTCGAAAAGGGCGTAGGTGCCCTCGCCGTCGTATGAACCACTGACGCCGGCGGCGCCCGCCCAGGTGGTCACGTTGCCGCTCGTATCCATAAGGCGGATCGTGTTGTTATAGGTGTCGGCGATATAAACGTTGTTGTTGGGGTCAATCGAAAGTCCCGTCGGATTGTTGAAGCTGGCGCTGGTCACAGCGCCATCGGCGTCGCCCGGCTGCCCGGCGGTGCCGGCAGCCGTGGTGACCACACCGGCCGTGGTCACCTTGCGGATGGTGTTGTTGCCGGTGTCGGCCACGTACAACGTGGCGAAAGCCGAATCGATCACGATGCCGGTGGGCGACGAGAACGTGGCGCCCGATCCCGTGCCGTCGGTATTGCCGCGGGCCGTAGGCGAACCGGCGATCGTGGTGACCGTGCCGTCGGTGGCAATCTGGCGGATCAGGGAATTGCCGGTGTCGGTCACGTAAAGGACGTTGAGGTTGCCGAGCGTTATCCCGGTCGGGGCATTGAAGGTCGCGGTCGTCGCGCTGCCGTCGGCCGAACCCGCCGAACCGCTGCCCGCAAACGTCGATACGCCACCGGAAGTCGTGACGCGCTTGATCGAGTTGTGCTGGGTGTCGACAATATAGATGTTGCCGAGCGTGTCGGCGGCGACGCCGCCCGGGTGCAGGAAGCTGCCGCTGCCGTTGAGGCCGGTGGTGGAAACCGATGTGCCGCCGGAATTGCCCCCGCTACCGTTGATGCCGCCCGAGGTCCCGCCGATTGGCCCCCCGGAATTGGAAGGCAATAGGCCTTCGCGGATGGTATTGTTGTCGTAGTCGGCGACGAAGACATTCCCCGAACCGTCGACCGCGACTCCCATCGGGTGATTGAATCGCGCGGCGGACCCGGCGCCGTCGACGCTGCCGCTGGCCCCGGGCATGCCACCGATGGTGGTGACCGCGCCCGAGGGCGTCACCTTGCGGATGGTGTTGTTGTTCGCGTCCGCGACATAGATGGCACCCGACGAGTCAACGGCCACGTCGGAGGGGGCGTCGAACCGCGCCGAGGAGCCTGTGGCGTCGGTGCTGCCATTCGCGTTCGGGGAGCCCGCGATCGTGGTGACGAAGCCCGCGGCGATCCGGCGGATCGTCTGGTTGCCGGTGTCGGCCACGACCAGGTTGCCGCTGGAAGGGTCGTAGGCGATGCCGCGCGGGAAATTGAACGACGCGCTGGTGCCCATGCCGTCGGCGCTGCCCGTGCTGCCGGCGCTTCCCGCGTAGGTGGTGACCGCTCCGGTCCCGCGGTCGAGACGGCGGATCGTATGATTGCCGTAATCGGTGATGTAGATGACGTTCGCGGCGTTGTCGATCGTGACACCGCTCGGGAGATTGAACAGGGCGGCGGTGCCCGTGCCATCGGTGGTGCCGGCGGTGCCGGCGGTGCCGGCCAGCGTGGTGACGGTGCCGTCGGGCATCACCTGCCGAATCGCGTTGCTGTATGTGTCGGCCACGATGATCACCCCGGCACTGTCAACTGCGATGCCGGTCGGCCCGTTGAAAAGAGCGGCGGAACCCTGGCCGTCAGTCGTGCCGGCCAGGCTGGGGTTTCCGGCGAGCGTTGTCATCGTCCCGTCGGCCGCAATCTTACGAATCGTGTCGCCGAACGTATCGGCCACATAGACATTCCCCGCGGCATCCGTGGCGAGGTTGGTCGGCCGCCAGAACAAGGACGGTGAGACGATGTAGCCGGACCCATCGAGCGAACCGGCCACTCCGCCGGCGCCGGCAACCGTCGTGACCACGCCGGTGGCCGATACCTTGCGGATCAGGCTGTTGCGATAATCCGCGACAAAGACGTTGCCCGAGCTGTCGACCGCCAAGCCCGCCGGGGCGTTGAACAGGGCGGCGGTGCCGGTGCCGTCGGCGCGGCCCGAAACGTAGGTGGCGGATCCGGCGAGCGATGTGACCACGCCAGCGGGCGTGACTTTCCGGATGCCGTTGTTGCCCTGCTCGGACACGTAGAGGTTGCCGTTGCCATCGATGGTCAAGCCCGAGGGCAGATCGAAGGTGGCTGCCGTGCCGGTGCCGTCGTCGTGACCCGTCTTTCCGATCTGTCCGGCCAGAACGGAGGTGGAGCCGTCCGACGCGATCTTGCGGATCGTTTGGTTGTAGGTATCGGCCACGTACACGGTGCCGGAGGCATCGACGGCGATGCCGCCGGGATAGTTGAAGGTCGCCGTCGTGGCCGGGCCGTCGACGCTCCCGCCCGTGCCGACGACGCCGGAGAACGTCGTCACCACGCCCGATGAAGTGACCTTGCGAATTATGTTGTTCAGGGCGTCGGCGACGAAAATGTTGCCCGACCTGTCGACGGCGACGGCCCGCGGGCCGTTGAAGGTGGCGGTATTTCCGGTGCCGCTGGCCGAACCGACGATACCGGCGTAACCAGCCAGGGTCGTGACCACGCCGACGTTGGTGATCTTGCGAATGATCGCGGCGGAATAGTCCGCGACATAAATATTCCCGCTGGAGTCGATCGCCATGCCCTGGGGCGAGGAAAAAGTCGCCGACGTGCCGGTGCCATCAGCAGCGCCGGGAACGCCGACCTCGCCGGCAAAGGTGGAGACCACGCCAGCCGATGTAATCTTGCGGATGGCAGTGTTGTTCGTATCCGCGACGAAAAGGTTGCCCGATGAGTCGACGACCACGCCCAGGGGACCGGCAAAGAGGGCCGGAGAAGTCACATAACCACCGTGGCCATCGAGCACACCACCGGTTCCGGCGATGCCGCCGATGGTGTAAAAATTATAGGTCTGGGCGAAGAGAGCGGGCGCGATTGCGAGGCCGGCGATTGCCGCCGCGCGTCGTATCGTCGCCGCCATCCCGATTCTCCGGGTACCGGCTCGCCACTGCAGATTATCGTCGCTCCGAGATCCGGTTTGGCCGGTACCGTTATTGGTCATAAAAGGGTGAAGGAATGGGGAAATAGGGCCATAAGACAACGAATCATTGCAAGAGTTCAAGTTGTACTTCGCATCCGGTTTTTCACTCGGGGACGGCCTTTTTGGATCCTCATTTTTACCACCATGGAATGAACTCCGCAATGGCGTCTTGCCCTCATTGCCCGCGGACCGCATCGTGATGCTCTGCGCCCCGACGAGTGCGAGCGCATGTCCCTGACCGGCCGCGCGCCGCAAGCCCGACTTTTCCCCGAAAACCGAAATCCCGCGCCTCACCATGTCCGATCCGACGCCTCCCCCCGCGGCTGCAGCCGCCCCCGCACCGAAAAGCTCCGGCAGCCGTGTCGTCATCATCGTCGTTTGCGTCATTTTCGGCATGTTCCTGCTCATCGGCGGATGTGTGGCGACCTGCGTTTACGTGGCGGCCAAGAAGGCCCGTGAGATCAGCCGGTCCGCCCACGACAAACCTGTCTACACGAGCATCCTGATGGCCGCGACCCTCAACCCTGATGTCCAGGTCGTCTCCAAGGACGAGGCGGCTGCCACCATCACCGTGCGCAACAAACGCACCGGTGAAGTCACCACCATCGACACCAAGCAGTACAACTCCGAGAGCGTCACCGAGGCCATCGAGAAGATGACCCAGGGAGTTGCCGCCGCAACGAAGGCCGCGCAATCGGCCGCGGCCCATGCCCAGGCTGCTGCCGGCTCCGAGTCGGCCGTGCCGGATACCTCGGGCATCTCGGCCGGCAAGGCCGCGGCGATGGACGACATCGTGCGCAAGCTCCCGGCGTCGGCCCCCGGCTATCCCGGCGGTGCGACTCAGGAAGCCAGCCTGAATGCCGTCGGTTCGGTTCGGACGGCGCAGTACACTTTCCTGACGCTGGACAAGATCGATGCCGTGCTCGATTTCTATGCCGGCAAAGCCCAGGCCGTCGGATACGCCTTGGTGGGACGACAAGGTTCGACGAACGACGAGGGACCGACCGGTTCGCTGAGCCTTTCGCGAACGACCCCGCCCGGTGCAATCACGGTGACGGCCGAGACCCGCGGCGGCGGACGCCTGGCAGTTACCCTCACCCTGACCGAGGGCGGCAACTAGTCCGGACGCCACCATGGCCCGTCGGGCGCCATAACTCGATCGCCGGCGATGAACCCCTGTTTCGTCCGACCCCGCCGGAAAGCGAATCGCCCGATGTGCTGGCGGCACGCGGTCCTGTTTCTCGGCTGGGTCGCGCTCGCAGCGCACGCGGCGGCGGCGTTCACGGCTGCGAACAACACGGTTCGTCTCACGGTGGACACCGTGTCGCTTGCCGCCCGCTATGGTTCCACCACGGCGCCGGCAGGGACGCAGTTCGCCATTCTCGCAACCACGTGGGAAAACAAGATCGATCCCGCGCTGGCCGACAAACGGGGCCTGGCGCCCGGCTACGGGGTCGACAACCTGGCGCAGCATCTCTTCCTGATTGTCGATGCCTCGGTGCTGGGGACGCTTCGCAGCGGCCTGCCGAGGACCGGCGGCGGCGCCAGCCTCGGCGCGTTCACCGTGGCCACGCCCGGGAAAAAGTCGGCGGGCGATGTGGTGTTCGAGATCCCGGCCGGGAAACCCGCGGGCCTCGACCTGCGTTTCTATGACGATGTCGGCGGCGACTTCGCGTCGGCGCTCGGGGGACCGGCCGTCCCGCCGAAACCGTCCGGATCGATCCAGAAAAACGCGGTCGGAGAATTCGCGGTCTTTGGCTTCGCGGATCCCGCTCCGGGCGCGCGCGCGCCAGAGGGTTTCCGAGCTGTCGCGGTCGACCTGCGTGCGCGCAGCATCTGGCTGGCTGAGAAGGAAGCCCTGGCCTACGACCCGGCCGTGGAGCCCGGCACGAAGGTGTCCCGGGTAAACCTTCTCGACTGGCCGGAAGTCCCGACCTATCTGCACGTCCTCGCCGACGGTGTCCATTCCTGTGCCGCCGCCGAGGGCGCGTTGCCGGACACCCTGCGTTTCATCCCGGAATTCTTCACCGGCACGCGCGCGGTTTTTCTTGTCCCGGCCGATGCGCACCGGCTCGAACTTTTTTGCGCCATGCCGCATGCCTCGACCGACGACGGCGTGCTCGATCTCGCGCCGTTGCGCTTCCCGCTGGCCGACGTTCCCGCCGCCCGGTCCGCACCGGCCGGCGCGCTCAAGATCACGGACGACATGTTCCAGATCGCCGTGGGGGACCGCCGAACGGATCGGTTTGCCGGCGAAGCGGCCGGCGACGGGCAGGTTTTCGTGGTGCTGGATGTCGACGTGTCCAATCACGGCGCGAGCGGCGAGTTTTTCCAACCCGCGGAACAGATGCCGGTTCTGGACGCCGGAGGCGGCGAAAACGGACCCGATGCCGTCACGGCCCGTGGGGCCCACCGGCCCGAAGGCGACAAGGTCCATCTCCCACCCGGAGAGGAACGCCGCTTCGAACTGGTTTATCGGGTCGACGCCACGCTGAAACCGATCCGGCTGTCGTTCCACGGCGGCACGTTCGCGCAAACCTACGACTTGCCGGCCGACGCGCCGGCCCGGCAATGATCGCGCGCACCCTCGCGCTTGGAGCGCTGCTCATCGCCGCCGCCGGGTCCGCGGCGGACGCCCCGCTGTCGGCGCAGAACCATACGGTCCGTCTAACGGTCACGGCGCGGCAATGGCGGGACACCTACGGCGAAAACCATGCCGCCGCGGGAAGGACCTATCTCATCCTTGATGCCCAATGGACGAACGTGATCGATTCCGCGTTTGCCGCGTCGCGCAACCTGCCGGTCGAGGCGAAGAACGACGACCTGGCCGAGTCGCTCGCGCTCGTCGTGGACGGCCATGACAGCTTTCCGCTCACGTTGCGCGAGGCGCCCACGGCAAACCTCGACACCAACGATGCGGACATTGTCGGGCATTCCGGCGGAAGCACGGATGCGGCTTATCTGCGCAAGGTGGTCGGGCTGCAAAATGCCGCAGGCAGGCGCGCCCTCGCCTACTTCGACCTGGAAAAACCGGGTTCGTCGAGCCGGGGCGACCTGGTCTTCGAGGCTCCGGCCGCCGAAGGTCACACGCTGGAACTCCGCTTCCACGATCCCACGGGCGGCGATTTCGCGCTTCCGCTCGCGGGCAAATCCGCCGCCCCCGGGGCCGAGTCCGCGGCGGAGGATCCGCCGGGCCGGCAACGGAACGATATCTTCGCGCTTGCCGCGCATCTGTCCGCGAATCCGGCCAGGGGACTTCCGCCGGCGCCACCGGATCGGCGCTATCTCACGGTGGAGTTTCAGGCGCGCAGTCTGGTGAAGGTGGAGGATCAGTTCCCCGCCTACGACCCGTCCCATGCCCAGGGCGAAACCTTCTGGCGGCCGGACCCCGCGGGGTGGACGGGTTTCAGTGACGATCTCTTCGTCATCGCCGACGGCAGCCTGCCGTGCGGATTGGACCCGGCGACCATCCTGCCCGGCGATCTCGAGTTTCCGGCGACCGGCTGGGGGACATTGCAGCTCGTGTTTCTTGTGCCGACCTCAGCGAAAGCGCTCGAGTTGGAATGCTTTTTCGCCGACTACACGATTCCCGGACATGAAGGAACCGTGTCGCCGCCGCCGATGCACTTCAGGCTCAATGGCACGGCGACGGGGGCGACGCTGCCGGACAAGTCCGAGAAAACCGTCGCCGACGGCACGATGGAATTTCGCGTCGCGGCGCACCATCTCGTGGCTTCCTTCGCGGGCGAGCCGGCCGCCGAGGGCGAACGCTTCCTGCTCGTGGATTTCGCCGTCCAGAATCACGGCCCGGATGTCGGCCGCTTCACCGTCGCCGAACAGTGCGTGTGGTTCAATCACGGGGACGAGACGGTGCCGGATGACATCTCCGCCCGCGGCCCGCAGGCGCCCGCAGCGAGTTTTGCGCTCGCCTCCGGGGAAACGCGGCGATTCCAGGTCGCCTGGCGCGTGCCGGCGACGGCAAAAAAATTCGAGATGGGATTGAAAGGAAACCAGGTCGCGGAGAAATTCACCCTCGCCGCTCCCTGACAAGTCTTGCCGATGCCCCGTGCCATTTTAATCGCCAGCCTGTTCGCCGCCGCGGTTCTCGCCGCCGGCCCGCTCGACGACCTCAAACAAGGCGTCAAGGACCAGGCTTCATCCGCCGCCCAGCAGGCCGGCTCAACGGCATCGGATCAGCCCGCCCCCGCCGATCAGCCTGCGCCGGCGGACCAGCCCACGGCTCCCGATCAACCGCCGCCCGCGGACCAGCCGGCACCGGCTGCGGATGCGGATGCTTCACCTCCGGCCGATCAAACGGCGCCCAAGGTGCCCGCGATGACCATTGAAGTGCGCACCGTCGATCCCAGAGTCGAGGGCCAGGCACCGACTGAGCCCATCACCGAGTTGAAGGGGTGGGTGCCAGGTCTCTTTGTCACGGGATCGGGGTCAGTCGGCGGCGACGACACCTTCATTTTCACGGCGCGCATCCGGGTGGAGGACGTGCCGGGACTGCAAAAGGGGCTGATCGTCGTGCCGCCCCCGACCGAGGACGATGGCGAGCGACTCTCGGCTGCCGAACCCTCGGCGATCATCGCACTGCCGCTGCCACGCGCGCTGCTGCCGGGGCGCTATCGGATCGAGACCCTCGGCATGGATCCGCCTCATTCCGTCACTGCGAGCATGATCCTGACGGTCGCACCCGTCGGGGAGACCGCCGAGTTCAACCTCGCCGATCCCGAACTGGGTGGACTCGTCGAATCCGTTTCCGGCGAGGACGGGGCCGGCCTGACGTGGGCGCCGAGCATCCTGCTCAACGGCAATGGCAAGGTCTGGAATCCGGTGCCACGCCCCGACGCGGCCGCCGACAGCGAGGCCCCCGAGTTGCCGAGCGAGATCGTCGTTTCATTTTTTCAACGCCAGCCCGCGCTCGTCGCGCGCGTCGAGCTCTCATCCGCAGTCGCCGAAAATTCGCCGCATGAAATCGAGGTCTGGGGCTCGACGGACGACCCGGACAAGGGTTTCACCAAGCTCGGCGGCGCCATCGCCGAGGAGGGCCAGGATCGGCTGACGGTCTCATTCCCGCCGGTGTCGGTGCGATTCCTGAAGGTCCGGATCCTGTCGCGCCAGGAAGGCGCCGAGCTCGCCGTGACAGGCTTGCGCGTGATCGAGGGGGGATCCGCGCCGGGCTATCAAACCCTGCGCCAGCGCTTTCCGGCCGTCACCGACTGGCGCATTCAGCCGCGGCACGCCGCGCAGCAGGGTCTGTATTACCTGAGCGCGAGCGCCGCCGAGTTTCAAAATACGAAGGATTGCCTCGGGTGCCATGTCCAGTCGCAGGCGCTCATGGGCCTGACGGTGGGCTCGCAGAACGACTACGTCATCAGCCGGGCCACCAAGCGCCTGTTGAACGACTACGTGCGCAAATCCCAAAATGAGACGGGCGACATTTCGCGCAGTCCCCGCCACGAGGAACAGGATGATGCCTCGAACACGGTGTTCGCGGCCTTCGGCCTCGCCTACGGTACCGGCCAGGCGGACGACATTGCCGCGATGGTCCGCGCGGGCGGGTGGCTGGCGGCCCACCAGGACGAGGACGGCTCGGTGGCGGCATCCGACGAACGGAATCCGGTGACGCAGGGAAAAATTCTTCACACCAGCCACGCCATCGACGTCTGGTCCCGCGGCCTGGCCGCGGGACCGAATCCCGCGCTCTCGGCCGCGCTCGCCAAGGGCATGGCGTTCATCACGCAGGCCGAGCCTTCGACCACCCAGGACCACGTGTTCCAGGCGCTCACCCTGCTGCAACACGGCGACGACGAGGCGAAGAAAAGGGCGCGCCAGATTTGCGTCGGCCTTCTCCAGCAGCAGCGCGGGGACGGCGGATGGGCGATCGAGGAGGACGACGACGCGGGCAGCAGCGTGTTCGCCACGGGGGAGGTGCTCTTCACGCTGCGCACGGCCGGCTTCAGCATCGGCTCGCCGGCTTTTCAGCGCGGCGTGCGTTTTCTTGTTTTCCAGCAGCAGGCCGACGGCTCGTGGAAGGAGCGCCAGGAGTCCTCGCCCTTCGGTTCCACCATGTGGCCGGTGATCGCGCTCGCCGGAAGCTTCACCACGAAGATTGAGCCGGCGCATATCACCGTGACGGCCTTGTCGCGCCCCGCGCCGCCACCGCCGGCCCCGACGGCGGCCGCCGCGACCACGGCCACCCGCACCTCCGCGCTGCCGCGGAATCTCGAGCTGATCCTCGATTGCTCCGGCTCGATGGACCTCCATCTCGGACGCAGCACGCGCATCAACATCGCCCGGGACGTGCTGAGCGCGGTCGTGGCCAGGCTGCCGAACGACCTCAATGTCGGCCTTCGCCTCTACGGTCATCGGTACAGCTCGTTCTCGTCGAAGAGCCGCACCGACACCGAATTGATCGTGCCGATCGCCCCGATGGACCGCGCAAAACTGGGCAAGGTCATCGACAACGCCCGGGCGCGCGGCGAGACGCCGCTGGTGCTGTCAGCCCTGCAGGCGGGCGAGGATCTCAAGAAACTGGGCGGAGGCGCGATCGTGCTCGTGACCGACGGCGAGGAGAGCTGCGGCGGCGATCCGCGGAAAGCCGGCCCGCAGCTCGCCGCGCTCGGCGTCCCCGTACGGCTTGACATCATCGGGTTCACCCTGGGCGGCCGGCGCGTGGCGGCCGACATGCAGGCGTTTGCGGGTGCCACAGGCGGACGATTCTACACCGCGGCCGACGGCCTGCAGCTCGCGGCGGCGCTTGTCACCGCCACGGCGGCGACCCCGCGGCCGCCTCCCCCGCCCGCACCTCCCGCTGCGGCCGCCCCGGCTTTTCTGCCACCGGAGGATTTTCCGTATGAGATTCTCGATGCATCCGGAGCGAAGGTCGCGACCGGAAGCACGCTGAAGCTCGAGGCTCCCGATCTCGAACCCGGCGTCTATCGCATCGTGCTTCACGACGGAGCCAGGACCGTGACCATCGGAGATCTGAAACTGGATGCGGCGCAGACGATCGAGCTGCGGTACGACCCGGCCGCGGGAAAGCTCAGCGCCATGCAGTGAGGGAGACCGGTCTTTTTCCGTGCCGCCAAAGGGCACAAGGGTTTTCCCTCGCGGAGGCGCTGACCGTCATCCGGGCAGCTTCCGAGAAGGGTCTCCGTCATCGTTCAGGACGATGACTCCCCTCGTCGGATGACGCGCGTCGCTCAGCTCGAGGCCGATGTGAGCTCGTCGTACGCCGCGCCCAGATTGCCGGGCAACCGGCTCGTTTTCTCGTCCGCGGCGTGGTCCGGGAAACCCGGCAGATTCGCCAGGCGCACGATCTCGTCCTTGGTCCGGCCTTCCTTGATCGCCGCCTCGACGTGCGCCACGAGAGCCACGAAGAAATCCTTCTGCAGCGCGAGGTCTTTCATCGTCAGGCTGACGCCGAAACCCGGCTTGCCGTGGCCGCAGATCAGTTGCGCGTCCTTCGGATAGCTTTGCGCGACGTCATCGAGAACCTTGATCCAATGGAGCACCGAGGCTCCACCGGGGTGATCGACCACCGGGTAGATCCGGTTGAATACGAGATCGCCGACGTGCAACACGTTGGCGCGCTCGAAATACACGACAATGTCGCCCTTGGTGTGGGCGGGGCCGAAATATTGCGCCGACACGACCTCGTCGCCGACGTCCTTGCGCCAGACCTCGGGAAACAGCGTGTCGGGAAACACCGGCGGCTCGCTCGATGGGCTGCGCTCGAAGGCCGCGGACTGCAGCTCCGGCACATTTTTCTGCGCCACCAGCATGTGCGCCTCCGGCCGAAAGACGCGGTTGCCCGAGGTGTGATCGAAGTGGTGGTGGGTGTTGATCACCGCGTCGATCTTCCGGCCCTTGCGGCCGGGAAGGTCGGTCAGGCAGATCAGGGCCGTGTCGGGAAACTGCGTGTCGACCGTGACAATCGCGTCGGGATTCACCATCCAGCCGATCGTGCCGCCACGGCCGGTGAAATAGCCGGTATTGCGGCGCAGGGTATGGAATTCAGTCACAGGCGGGGGATTTCCGTGGGTTGTCGCCGCCGGGGCGGTCTGACCGAGCAGCGAAGGGCGTGCGGCCAGGCCCATGGCGGCGGCGCCGGCGCGAAAGAGGAAGTCGCGGCGATTCATGACAGAACCCTAGTCACGTCACGCCCGAATGAAAGGCGATTGTCCCCCGCCTAGCGCGTCAGCGCGAGAAGCGCGTCGCCCGGCGGCGCCGTGCCGGCTTCCAGGGAGGCCGCCAGCGTCCGGACCACGCCGGCCTTGGTGTCGGCGGGCAATCCGGCCATCACGGCGAGACATTCCGCGGACGGAACATCGCCCGTCGCGGGCGCGCGGACAAAGATGCCGGGCGCCAGGCTCGCCGCGGTGGCGAGATACCGGCCATGCGCGCCGTCGAGAAACAACGCGTCGGCGCGGGCGACGAGACGATCGGCCAGCGCCGCAGCTTCGGGATGTTTGCCCAGATGGGCAAATGCGCGGCAGCCGAATGCAACGGCGGCATAGTCCGCGGGACCGCCGGCCACCGAAGGCGCCGCCAGGTGCCGCAGATCGGAAGCGCCGGTCAGATAATCACGCCGCAACGCGGCGTAGAGTTTCGCGGCCGCCGCGGCAAAGCGAGGCTCGGGCAATTCACCCGCGGCGCGCGAAAACGCGGCGAGCGCCAGTCCCTGCGCCGCCGCCGTGGCTCGTTCGCGCCGCGGGGGCAACGGCCGCTGCAGGCGGGTCGTGAGAAGTTTTCGCGCGGAAGCCGCCAGCGCAGCCTCCTCGCCAGCCGATCCCGCCGGCGTGGCGCGGCGCAGGACATTGCGGCCCTTGAAGTGCGCGGAGGGATCGTCATCGGCGGAGATGTTGCCCGCGGTCGCAATCGCGTAAGCCTTCTTGAAGGCGGCGGAATCCGGTCCGAGCACGGAATCGATTTCGGCCTCGGTCCAGGTGTAGTACCCGGACGACTCGTCGCCCGTCGCATCCTCGGCCGCCGCCAATCCGCCCGAGGGCAGCGCCAGGCGGGAAAGAGTGTAGTCGAGCGCGCCGCGAGCCGCGGAGGCGAACGCCGGATCGGATCCACCGTGCGCGGCGTCCAGCAAGGCGAGGACGATGCGCGCCTGATCCGCGAGCGATTTCTGGAAATAGGGCACCTTCCACGCCGCGTCGGTGGTGCGCGCGAAGAAGCCGCCGTCCAGCGGATCGCGCGCGGCTCCGTTCACGATGGCGTGCAGGGCGGCGACGGCGAGATCGTGATCGGCCGGTCCGCGCGCGAGCAGCACCTGGAGCAGTTCGGGTTCGAGGGCCTTGGGTGCCGTCCCGAAACCTCCGCTGGCCGCATCAGCAGTGGCGCGCCAGGCCGCGATCGCGTCGGCGACCTGGGCCTCGAGCTTGGGCGGCGCGCCCTCGACCGGCAGAGGCAGATCGGGTTCGGACTTCATGAGCGCCACCGCATCGGCGGCCCGGGCGCGACAGGCCTTCGCATCGCCCGACCACGCCTCCGCCGCCTGACGAGCGACCTTCATGAAGCTCGGCTTGCCCCATTCCTCGGATGGCGGGAGATAGGCCGCGCCCTCGTAGGGCTGCAATTCCGGCGTCAGCCACAGGTGGGCGGGCCAGCCGTCCTGCTGCTTGACCGATTTGAGAAAATACTGGATCGCCGCCGCCAGGCCGGGCTGCTCATCGCGATCGACGATCACGCAAAAAAAGTTCGCATTCAGGAACGACGCGACCTCGGCGTTCGCGAACGTCTGGCGACAGGTGGCGCGCGTCAGTTCATTAAGTTGTGAACCGGCGAACACATACACCGGTTTGCCCGAGGCCTTCGCCCGCTCGACGATGGAGGCATCCCAAGCCTGCCAGTGCACGGCGCCGGCGGCCTGGGAATGGAGCAGATCGGACACCGACCCGGCGAGCCCGTCGTCGGCCGCGAAGGCCGAAGCCGCGGCCAGAAACGCCGCCAGTCCAGGAATGCGAAGGAAATTCATGCGGGGTGCGCGCCCGATGGCGGAAGGGCCGCCCGTGATCCGGACACTGATCCCAGCGTTTAGGACCGTCCCAATGCTGTCGATTCCGAATATCGTCATGCGTTCTTATATTACTGTCCAATAGTGGCTAGCATCAGGCCGACCGTCCGCCTCACGAATCCCGGTAACCCGGGGAGGCCCGGTCGGTTATCCCTTCCGCAACCCATGTCCGTCGCCCATGTCGATCGCCACAACTTCGTCCGAAATCCGAGTTCCTTCCGCGTCCGCGGTCGATAGTCTCGATTGTCCCGTGGAGGTTTCCGATCATGATCTGATGATAGCGGTGCGCGCCGGCGAGGTGGCGCGCCTCGGCGAGCTTTTCGAGCGTTATCACCGGCGGCTCTACGCATTTTTCGTGCGGCTGACCAACCAGCCATCCGCCAGCGAGGATCTGGTGCAGGTCGTCTTCTACCGGATCCTGAAATACCGGCACACGTACCGCGACGAGGGAAAGTTCTCCGCCTGGATCTACCATCTGGCGCGCAAGGTCACCGCCGATCATTTTCGCAAGCACGCCTCGACCCCGCAGGCCGCCGACCCGGTCACGCTGCAGGCGCATCCCGATCAGGGCCCGTCGCCGGATGACCAGGCCTCGTCGAGCGACGACCTGGCGCTGCTGCGGCAGGCGCTGGCCCGGCTGCCGCTCGAACATCGCGAGGTCCTCATCCTGTCGCGCCTGCAAAAAGTCGAGCACCGCGAGATCGCGCAACTGATGGAGTGCTCCGTCGGAGCGGTAAAGGTGCGCGTGCATCGCGCGCTGAAGGAGCTGCGCGAGGTTTATTTCAAGATGCGCAAGGGCCAGACGGCCTGAACACGACTTTCAACCACCGGATCCCATGAACTGCCAACGCGTCCAGGAAAGCTTCATCGATTATCAGGACGGCGCGCTCGACGCGCCCGAGGCCGCGAGCCTGCGCGCCCATCTGTCGTCGTGCCCGGACTGCCAGCGCGAATGGGCGGCCCTGCAGGAAATCGCCGGCAAACTCGACCGCTTGTCCGAGCCGGAGCCGAGTCCGCGGCTGCGCGAGCAGTTCTATGCCATGCTCGAAACGCACGAGGAGCACGCCGGGTCCGCCAGTCCCTTCGCGCTCGTCCGCAGCGGCGTCGACCGCTTCTTCGCCGCGCTGATGCCGTCGCGCCCGGCCTTCCAGTTCGCCTTTGCGCTCGCGCTGTTGCTGGCGGGCCTCACCGCCGGGGCGCACTATCTCGCCCCGCCGCCACCCGTCGACGAAAAGACCCGCGACGAGCTTCGCGACCTCCGCGCGCAGGTGAACGACATGAACAAACTGGTGACCGTCTCGCTCCTGACCCAGAAGTCCACCAGCGAACGCCTCCAGAGTGTGCTCGCGGCGATGGACCTCAAATCGCCCGACCGCAAGGTGCTGAGCGACCTGATCGGCACGCTGGCGTTCGACCCGTCCGTGAACGTCCGGCTCTCCGCCGTCGAGGCGCTGGCCCCGCATGTCGACGACCTCCTGGTGCGCGCCGGGCTCGTTTCAGCCCTGCGCCGCGAGTCCGCCCCTCTCGTGCAGGTCGCGATGATCGAGTTGCTGACCTCCGCCCGCGAGGCGCAGGCCACCTCCCTCTTCGAACGGCTGAGCCACGATGACACCGCCGACCGCAATGTGCGCGATGCCGCCCGCCGCGGCCTGGCCGTGCTCCGCTCCCCCTTGCCCGCTGACAATCCGCAAACGAACAAGACCAGTCCCACCAAACCAGCCCTCACATGAAATCCCCCCTTCACCACGTCCTTCGCGCCGGCCTTGTCTGCGCCGCCGCGATCCTGATCAGCGGACAGTCGGTCCGGGCCGACGATGACGACGCCACGACCACCACGCGGATAAAGTTCAGCGATCCGGCCAAGCCCGGCACGCTGAACGCATCGCTGCCCTGGGCCGACGTCCAGATCACCGGCACGAACGGCGACGAGATCGTCGTCACCTCCACCCTCGCCCAAAAGGGCAAAAAGGAAGACCGCCCCGATGGCCTTCGCCGCCTTGACGATGAAGTGTCGTTCGAGCTCCTCGAAAAGAACAACACGGCCACGCTGCGCGTCAGCGGCGACAATGCCTGGTCCGCACATGGCGCCGAATTCAAGGTGCAGGTTCCGCACAACACGTCGCTCGTGCTTCGCACCGAGGCCGGCGGCGACATGAAGGTCGAGAACATCGACGGCGACATCGACATCTCCAGCGTCAACGGCGAGGTGGTGCTGAATGACATCGGCAGTTCCGCCGTCGTGAACACGATGAACGGCGAAATCAATGCCAGCTTCAAGGCGGCGCCCGTCAAGGCGATCTCCCTGAGCTCGATGAATGGCGAAATTTCGGTGCGCATTCCGGGCGACTCCAAGGCCAACCTGCGGATGCGGTCGCACAACGGCGCGATCCTGACTGATTTTCCGGAGACCGCCCTGAAAACGCGGGCGGAGAATAGTGTCCGGCACGGCGAGGCCGCCGACGCCCCGGAAGCGCCGGAGCAGCCGGAGGCTCCCGAATCCGCGGACGCGCCGCATGCCCGTTCGCCGGATGCGCCGCCCGCCGCCGAAATCGCGCGCGCGGCCGAACGCGCCGCGCGTGACGCCCAACGGCAGGCCCAGCGGGCCGTCCAGCAGGCCCAGAGAGCCATGATGTCCGACCAGATGATTATTCCGGGCATCCGCATCCCGCACTTCGCGATTCCCGCCTTTGGGGGAAAATCGGTGGTCGGTACCCTGAACGGTGGCGGCGTGGATATCCAACTGTCCACGATGAATGGATCGATCACGCTCCGGCAGAATAAGTAACAGTTCTGTTCCATTTCCGGGCCGGCGGTCGAAAGGCCGCCGGCCTTTTTTGTGTCCATCACTCTCTCCCCTGTTTGCGGTTGCCCGGCAATAAGTGTCGTTACTATATGATTCGTTCGGGCTAAGCCGATGCCGCAAACGCCCGATATAACTGGCCACCCAATCATTTTTGCGCGGTTGCATTCCGCCTTGCTGAGTCGGTGCCAGTGCCCGGGCCTCATCGCCCGCGACGCTGGTGCGCGGACCGCCAGGTGGACTGGTCAATGGATCAAACGTACATACATGTCATCGTAATGCTGCATGTCGCCTTTGGCGGCGTGTTCTACTTCCTGTATCGCGAGAGCCGGTCGGCATTTGCGCGCCTGATGGCCTGGAGCTGGGCCATCGAGGGTTTCCGCGCCGCCATGCTGCTGCCAGGCGTGCCCGATGCGGGGCTTGCGGGTTCGCTCTGGTTCGAAACCGCCGACCAACTCTGCCTGGTGGCGAACGCGTGCCTGGTCGCCGGCTGCGCCGATCTCGCCGGCGTGCGCCTTCCGCGCTGGCTCGGTTGGGTTTATTTTGGGGTCAGCTCACCGTTGCTGGTGTTCGGCCGGTTCGTGGCCCCGACACTCGCGGCGCATGTTGCGGACATTCCGCTCGACCGGGCGCGGTTTCTCTGCGTCACCGGCAACCTTGTCGTCATGTTCGTGCCGGTGGCGGCGTCGCGCGTCGCCGTCAGCGTGTGGCTGCACCGGATCTGGCTCCGCACCCGCCTGACCGGCGCCCTGGTTGCGACCGTGTTCTGCATTCCGTATGCGGTCTTTGCCCTCGCCTCCCCCATCCAGCACCAGATGGGTTACCTGCCAGTCTGGATCGCCTATGCCTGGACGGCCCGTGTGCTCGGTTTCTCGGTCGGTCTGCTCATGCTGCAGTTCAGCCTGCAACTGGCGGCGCTGCAACGGAGCAAGGCGGGGCTGTCCGCGGCGCAGGCCACGGCGCGCCTCGGGAGCTGGGACCTGATTCCCGCCAAGCACCAGGCCGCGTGGTCCGTGGAGCTCTTCCGCCTGTTCGACCTCGCGCCGGACGATGAGCCTCCGGCGTTCGGTTCGCTGCTCCCGCGCATCGATGCCGCCGACCGGGCGGCGTTCGAGGATCACTTTGTCCGTAACATCAGGGGCAGCGGAGGCCACCGGGGCGAGTACCGCGTCATCCGCCACGACGGCAGCCTGCGGTGGATCGAGGCGCGCAACACCACCATCAACGATGCCGACGGCTCCCTTCGCTGCATGGGCACCATGCAGGACGTGACCGAAAAGAAGCAACTGGAGGAACAGTTCCTCCGCGCGCAACGGGTCGAAAACCTCGGACTCCTGGCGGCCGGAATCGCCCACGATCTCAACAACATCCTCACGCCGGTCCTGATGGTCGGGCCGATGCTGCGCGACCGCGTCACCGAGGAATCGGACCGCACGCTGCTGGGGACCATCGAGAAAAGCGCCGAGCGGGGCGCGGCCCTGGCGGGTCAGTTGCTTTCCTTCGTCCACGGCTCCGGCGGGCAGCGGACGCCGGTCCAGCCGCAGATCGTCGTCCGCGACGTCGTCAGCCTGATGGCCGAAACCTTTCCGAAATCCATCCGGGTCGAACAACACGTGGACCTCGGGGTCTGGCCGGTTCTCGCCAATGTCACCCAGCTCCACCAGGTCGTGCTCAACCTGTGCGTGAACGCCCGCGATGCTATGCCCGGCGGGGGCACCCTCGCCCTCGGCATCAGCAACCGCACCTTCGACCCCGCGCCCGCGAGCGGCCCCGAGGCGCGCGGCGGCCGCTTCGTCGTGCTTGAGGTCCGCGACACCGGCGCGGGCATTCCCGCCGAGAATCTCGAGCGGATCTGGGAGCCTTTTTTCTCGAGCAAGAAACCGGGCAAGGGCACCGGCCTCGGTCTCGCCACCGTGCGCAAGATCGTGGCGGCGCACGAGGGATTCTGCACGGTCGAATCCCGCGTCGGCCAGGGCTCGTGCTTCCGCGTCTACCTTCCGCCGGGCCGCGGGGAGGTCGAACCGAAGGTCGACGCGCGCCCCGCCCAGTCCTACCCGGCCGGAAACGACCAGCTTATCCTGATCGTCGATGACGAGCTGGATGTCCGCAATTTCGCGGGAGCCCTCCTGACCAATCATGGTTACCGGGTCCTGGGCGCCGCCGACGGCGTCGAGGGCCGCGCCGTCCACGCGGCCCGGGCCGGCGAGATCGCGCTTGTCGTCACCGACTGGCACATGCCGGAACCTGGCAGCGAGCCGTTCGCCGCGGCGCTGCGCCGCGAACATCCGGACCAGCGCGTGCTCGTGATGAGCGGGCTGCCCGAGCCCGAATTCGCGGAATTCGAACGGGCCGGCGCCTTCTTGCCAAAACCGTTCAAACCGTTTGCATTGCTGGAGGCGGTCGATCGTTTGCTTCGGGGGAAACCTTCCTGAGCTTTCCACGGCCGGACATCCATGGCATCCATTCTGGTAGTTGAAGACGACGAGGACGTGCGGCCGCTGATCTGCGCGATGCTCGTCAAGGCCGGCCACACGGTGCGCCAGGCCGGCAACGGCGTCGAGGGCGTGAAGCTGTACCGGGAGGCGCCCTCCGACCTGGTGGTCACCGATGTCGTCATGCCCGAACAGGAGGGCCTCGGCATGATCGTCGAGCTCCGGCGCATCAACCCGTCCGTCCGGATCATCGCGATGTCCGGCGGTTTCGCGTACGACCCGAAGCTTTATCTGCACATGGCCACGAGCCTCGGCGCCGATCGCGTGTTGAGAAAACCATTTCAGGTCGCCGACCTGATGAGCGCGGTGAATGCCCTGCTGGCGCCGCCGGCCGCACCTCCGCCGCCCTGACCGGGCGCTTTGCTGTTGCCCACCCGGGGCAACACGATAGTTAAAACGGAATCGTTCCGGCGCGAGTGTCGCCGGATATTTCACCCAGCCTCGGTTCGAACCATGAAGAGACTCGCCGCCCTCACCCTCGCTGCCGCCCTTGGTCTAGTGCTCGCCCGTGCCGACGAACCGGCCGCGGCTCCCGCCCCCGCCACTCCTGCACCCGCAGCCGGTGGCCTTCGCTACACGATCGCCGTGACGAAATTCGAAAACCACGCCAACTGGTCGGGACAGTTCAATCTGTCCGACACCTTCGGCGCGGTGCTGACCGATTCGCTTCAGCAAACCGGACGCTTCATCGTCATCGCGGAGGCGGACATGCGCGGCGCCGCAATGGCGGAACAGGATTTTGCCGCCAGCGGCCGCACCGCGGGCGGGGACAAGGCTCCCGTGAAGGGACAGATGACGCCGGCCCAGCTCCTCGTGAAGGGCGAAATCACCCATTTTGCGGACGGCACCGAGGGCGGCGGCGGCGGCATCGGATTCGGTGGCGTGCGCATCGGCGGCGGTGGCAAGGTGTCCGAGATCAATGCCGTGATTTACATGGTCGACTCGACCACCGGCCAGGTGAAGGCATCGAAGAAGGTCGTCGGCCAGGTCAAGAGCAGCAGCCTTTCGGTCGGCGTTTCGCACGGGGGCTTCAGCGGTGACGTCGGCGCGTTCAAGAAAACGAACGCCGGCAAGGCCATCGAGCAGGCGATCGACGACGCCGTGGCGTTCTGCCTCTCGCAACTTGAGGGGCTGCCCTGGACCGGCAACGTCATTCTGGTCAAGGGCCCCCAGGTATATTTCAACCGCGGCTCGCGCGAGGGCGTGACCCCGGGCCAGATCTTCAAGGTCGGCGCCTCCGAGGTCCTGCGTGACCCCGGCACGGGCGAGGTGCTCGACAACAGCTTCACGGAAAAGGCGCAGATCCGCGTCGACACCGTGAAGGAGAAGATCTCGATCTGCTCCATCGTG
>DASYDZ010000154.1:0-3913 GCA_036499305.1 Candidatus Didemnitutus sp. | reverse complement strand
AGTCCTTCTGCCCACTCCATGAAACTATCCCTGCATGTCCTGACCACCGCGCTGGTCCTCGCGATCGGCACCCCGCTGGTGCTGTCCGCCGCCTCCGCCGATGAAACCGCCGTCCGCGCCCGCTGCGCCGACTTCGTCACTGCCTGGAATCATCATGATCCCAAGGCGATGGCCGCCACCTGGGCCGAGGACGGCAATCTGATCAATCCGTTCGGACGGGTCGCCTCCAATCGCGCCGAGATCGAAAAGCTGTTCACCGACGAACACGGTTCCATGATGAAGGGCACCACCTATGAGACACCGAGCATCAACGTGCAGTTTCTCACCCCGAAGGTCGCCCTCACCGATTGGGTTTCCGTGGTCACGGGGATGCACGACGACAAAGGGAATGCGCTGCCGGTGTTCAAGCACCATGTGGTCGGCATCTTCATGAAGAAGAATGGCGAGTGGTCCGCCGTCGCCGTCCGCGCCTTCGCCGATCTTCCCCCGCCACCCAAGTCCTAGTTCGTCATCGAAGCACGCCGATCGAACGGTTCAACCCCTCCCGACGCGGAGGGGTTTTTGTTTCACCGCACCAGATTGCATTCGGCCAGGGATGGAACGCGGCCCCTTTCACCAGCGCCACTCCCCGCAACATGCCCCGGGGAATGGCGCCTCGTTCCAAGTCCCGCATCAGCTGCCTGCTCGATGGGGGACGGGCGAGCGTGACGCCAAAGCCGGGTCAGACATCGGCGGGTTCCTCGTCCGCGGAAGCGGGGGGCGGATCGGATCTCGCCGTTGGATTATTGTCGAAGGACAGGAGGTCCCCGGGCTGGCAATCGAGTGCCCGACAAAGGGCCTCAAGGGTGCTGAAGCGAATCGCCCGGGCCCGCCCGGTTTTCAGCACCGACAGGTTTTGCGGCGTGATGCCCACTTTCTCGGCGAGCGTGTTGAGACGCATTTTTCGCCGCGCGAGCATCAGGTCGACGTTTACGATGATGGCCATGGTATGATTTCCCGCGTTGGGTTAGATCGTGAGCTCGCTTTCCTCGCGCAGAACCGCGGCCATTTCGGCGAGCCACGAGATGGCGACGATGACCGCGCCGATGAGGAGCGAATCGATGGTGAGATGCACCGCGACCGGCGGCGAGGCCGGCAATACCGCCGGCAGAAACGCCCATGCAACCTCAACCAAGCCCCAAAAAATGCAACTGACGCCAAAGTTCCGGATCTGCCGGACGGAATCCGTTGTGAAGAAATCGCGGCGGGCATAGTTGCCCGAAAGCGTCCGCAGATGATAGAGGGCTTTGATGATCACGGCGCCTGTGACCAGGACCAGCCCGGCCACGATGACTGGCGCGCGCGCGGTCGCGTCCTGGAGCGCAATCGATTGACCGAAGGTGCTGAGTTTCGTCAGGCGGCCCGCGAACGTCGCCATCGTGGCGACAAGCGTGGCGATTCCGAATATGGCAATGAGAACGGAGCAAGAGCCGCGAAAGAGGACGCTGAGTCGCTCGATCCGGCGAAGTTTGGCTTCAATTTGGGGATTCATGGTTTCTAGGTATGACGCCACGAATAGGGCGCGATATTTCCTGTTTTGCAATCTTTATTTATCGTTCTGCGATACTTTTTGCACGTTCATCGACGCCATGTAGTATGCAAAAACCCCTCATCGCCTTCTAATTGAGCACCTTTGACCGTCCGTTCGCGAATGGACCCAACGCGCGCGGATCAAGCGAAACGTATTCCGTGAACTCTCGCGCCGCGCCTCTCCTTCCGCCGATTCGGTGGCAATTGCACACCCTCCGATCGGTTCAATTGGGCCGCTTCAGATAATATTTGGTCTGCAGGCGGCGGCCTTCCAGCGATTCGTTGATGACCGTGACAAGCTCCCATCCCTGCGCGCCGAGCTCCTTCAGTTTCCTCAACCCGCCGGGCACGGGCGAAGGAAGGGCCACGCCGTCGTCGAACATTTCGGCTTCGTGCCCGCCGATGAGGTTTTCCGAGTTGAAGATGATGAGCTTGTAATCCCAGGCCGGACGAGGCGCTGCTCCCCGTGAGTTCTGGGCGTAGGCCGTCCATCCCAGCAGACAGGCCAGCAGGCAGACAAACCAAGGCAGATACGTGCGTGTTTTCATCGGAGTCAGGAGTAATCGTATGTTTCAGAATGCGGTTGCGGAACTGACGCCATGGATACTTGCAATCCGTGCCCCTCCCCTCAAGGCCGGAGAGAACGCTTTGAAGACCATTGTTCGGCCCCGAGCCCGTCGCGAGGTCACGGCGACTCTCGATCCGGCGTGACTTCTCCCCAGCGGCCCCGTCAAAGTTCGTTGTCGTGAGCCACCGTCTTGCCGGACTTCTCGTTCTTGCCGCATTAATTTCCCTGACCTTGAAGGATTCGGCCGTCGCGGCCGTCGCCAAGACCGGATTCTACCGCATCGAATCGGAAAACGGCGTCGCCTGGCTCGTGGACCCGGCGGGAGTTCGGACCATTTCGGCGGGGGTCGACGGCGTCGGCTACCGGGGCAACACCATCGGCCATACGGATCGCGCTCCCTATCGTGAGGCCTGCGAGGCGAAGTATGGAAGCGAGGGGGCGTGGCGCGAAGCGGCAGCCCGGCGGCTCGACGGCTGGGGTTTCAATACGCTCGGTTCGTGGTCCGACCCGCAGCTGGCCGGCGTGGCCGTCGGCCATGGCCGTCATCTGGCGTACGCGGTCACGCTCGACCTCGGAGCGCACTTCGTTGCGCACCGGACGGGCGACCGAAGCGCCTGGGAGCACGGCGTTTTTCCCGATGTGTTCGATCCCGAATTCGCCCAATTTGTCGCAGCCGACGCCCGCCGGCAGATCGCCTCGCTCGCCGACGACGCGAACGTCCTGGGCTGGTTCACCGACAACGAGCTTCGCTGGGGACCGGACTGGCGCGGACACGATGAGCTGATCGTCGAATTCCTCAATCTGCCCGCCGGAACGCCCGGCCGCGAAGCCGCCGTGGCGCTCCTGCACTTGCGCCATCCCGACCTCGCCGCGCTGAACGCGGCCTGGGGCACGGCCTTCGCCGACTGGACGGCGCTCTCCGCCGGCAAGGACAAGGTCAGCGTGTCGTACTCCCGCCGGAAACTTGCGAAGCAAAACACGGAGGACGTCCGTGCCACCGGAGGCGGGGCGTTTTTCGCGGACTGCGACGCGTTTCTCTCGCAACTGGCCGAGCGCTATTTTCACGACACCGACGCCGCCATCGCGGCGGCCGCGCCGCACCAACTCCGCTTCGGTTGCCGCTTCGCCTATCCGCCGGGCGCGCCGGTGGTGGCCGCCGCCGCCCGCTATCTCGATGCCATTTCGTTCAACTGCTACAACGAGGATCCGCGGGGCGTGATCGGACGCTATTCGGTTTTCCACAAACCGATGATCATCGGCGAATTTTCGTTCCGCGGGCTCGACAGCGGACTGCCGAATACCAAGGGGGCCGGCGCGCGGGTGCCGACGCAGGCCGATCGCGCGAAGGCATTCGAGAGCTTTGTCCGAGAGGCCCTCGGCGAACCGCTGCTGATCGGCTATCATTGGTTCACCCATGTCGACGAGCCGGCCGAGGGCCGTTTCGACGGCGAGAACTCCAACTACGGCGTCGTCAACATCCGCGACGAGCCCTATGCCGCGCTGGTCGAAACAATGACGCGCATCAATGGCGAAGCCGTGTCGATCCACGCAAAGGCGACGGGCAACACGGGAGTGCGCTGATAATTTGACCGAAGCGTGTGCTTCGGCGGGCGGAGAGGAGTTGCACAGGGTCTGTCCCTTTTGCCGCGCGTCTCCTTTGCCGTGGACGGAACCGAGAGAAGGCGGCTGGTTCCACGCGGAGTACCCCGGGACAAGTCACAACGACCAAGACACTGCCCAGGTAATCACGAGCCAGGGTGACAATTTTGCCTGGCA
>DASYDZ010000153.1:0-3097 GCA_036499305.1 Candidatus Didemnitutus sp. | reverse complement strand
CGCAAACATCTCCTGACGATCGAGGATCTCACCAGGACCGAGATCAACCAGGTGCTGGCCACGGCCGGCGCATTTCGCGGCATCCTCGACCGCAAGGTCAAGAAAGTGCCGGCGCTGCGCGGCCGCACCATCGTCAATCTTTTCCTCGAGCCGAGCACGCGCACCCGGATGTCGTTCGAGATGGCCGCCAAGCTGCTCAGCGCGGACACGATCGCCTTCGACGCCGCCGCCTCGAGCACGACCAAGGGCGAGACCCTGCGGGACACCGCCCAGAACATCCAGGCGTTGAACGCCGACATGATCGTGCTGCGTCACGCGGCCAGCGGCTCCCCGCTCTATCTCAGCCAGCGGCTCGGCATCCCCGTGATCAACGCCGGAGACGGCGCGCACGAGCATCCGACCCAGGCGCTGCTCGACGTGTTCACGATGCAGCAGAAGCTCGGCAGCGTGAAGGGTCGCAAGGTCGTCATCCTCGGCGACATCCTGTTCAGCCGGGTCGCCCGGTCCAACATCCACGCCCTGACCAAGCTGGGCGCCGACGTGACCGTCGTCGGTCCGTCCACGCTCGTGCCGCGCGCCTTCGAGTCCATGGGCGTGAGGGTGTCGCACCATCTGCGGACGGCGCTCGCGGACGCCGACGTCGTGATGCTTCTGCGCATTCAGCACGAGCGCCAGGCGGCCGGCCATTTTCCCTCGGTGGGTGAATACACGAGCATGTTCGGCCTCAACCAGACGCGCGCCGCGTGGCTCAAGCCCGACGCGATCATCATGCATCCGGGTCCGATCAACCGCGGCGTCGAGATCGACAGCGCGCTCGCGGATTCCCCCCGCAGCGTGATTCTCCAGCAGGTCACGAACGGCATCGCGGTCCGCATGGCCGTCCTGTACCTGTGCGCCGGCGGCCAGCCGGAACACGTCACCGCCCCCGTCGAATAACCCTCCTTCGATGAGCATCCTCTGGATCACCAACGGCCGCGTCATCGATCCCGCCTCCCGGCGCGACGCGCGCGGCGATGTGTTTGCCGTGGACGGGAAGTTCGTGCGCTCCCTTTCGGCCGCGCAGAAGAAACAGGCGCAGAAGATCGATGCCGGCGGACGGGTCGTGTGCCCGGGCTTGGTCGACATCCACGTGCATTTCCGCGAGCCGGGCCAGACGCACAAGGAAACCATCCTCACCGGCTCGCACGCGGCGGCCGCGGGCGGATTCACCACGGTGGTGTGCATGCCGAATACCGCGCCGCCGGCGGACAATCCCGGCACGATCCAGTTGATCAACGCCGCGGCTTCCAAGGCCGCCATCCGCGTCCTGCCGACGGGTTGCATCACCGTGGCCATGAAGGGCGCGCAACTCGCCCCGCACGGTTCGCTCAAGAATGCCGGCGTGGTCGCGCTGACGGACGACGGCCTGTGCATCCAATCGAACGAGCTGATGCACCGCGCGGTGGAATATGCCCGCATGTTTGACCTGCCGGTGCTCGACCATTGTCAGGATGAATCCATGACCCAGGGTGCGGTCATGAACGAGGGCCCGGTGTCGATCCGCCTCGGCCTGCGCGGGTGGCCGAACGCCGCCGAGGACGTGATCGTGGCGCGCAACATCATCCTTTCCGCATATTCCGGCGCCCACATCCACATGCAGCACATCAGCTCGGCGATGTCCGTCGAACTGCTCCGCCGCGCGAAAAAGGACGGCATCCGCGTCTCCGGCGAGGCCACGCCGCACCACATCGCCTTCACCGACGAGTCGCTGCGCACCTACGATACGAATTTCAAGATGAACCCGCCGCTGCGGACCGCGACGGACCGCCGCGCGATCATCGCGGGCCTGCGGGACGGGACCCTCGACTGCATCGGCACCGATCACGCGCCGCACTCGCCCGACGACAAGGATCGCGAGTTCGATTACGCCCCGAACGGCATCATCGGCCTCGAAACCGCCCTGCCTGTCTGCCTCGACGTCCTGGTCCGGCAGAACCGGTTCAAGCTCCCCCTGGTCATCGATCTGATGACGCGGCGCGGCGCCGCGCTGCTCAAGCTCCCCGCCGGCACGCTTGCCGCCGGCGCCAATGCCGACATCTGCCTGTTCGATCCCGATGAAGAATGGACCTATCAGGCCGACCAGGGATTCTCGAAGTCGCGCAACTCGCCCTGGAACGGCCGCAAGATGACCGGCCGCGTGAAGACCACGATCGTCGGCGGCCGGGTGGTGTTTGACGGCGGGAAGATCGTCTGACGACTGGTTTGCTTTCGCCCGGCGAGGCTGGGATTCGTCATCGGCGCGCCGATCCTTGTTCTCTCCGTGCGAGGCGGATCAACACCGGCCGGTGGTCGCTCGCCACCTGAACGCCCGGTCCGTCAAAGATGGCGGCACTCGAGCCGTAAACCTCCGGCGCCAAGCCAGGTGAAACCAGAAAAAAATCGATGCGGCTGTAGGAATCCTCGTGCAGATAGTGGTGGGTCCACGCCTCGCCGCGCGAGTCCGCCGAGGGCAGGATTTTCCCGAGCGCAAGCGAACCACGGCGACTGAGCGTGCGCACCGGTTCGCTGTCGCGCGTGTCGTTCCAGTCGCCGCAGATGACGAATCGCGCCCGGCCCGGATCCGGGAAGCGCGCCAGTACCAGTTCCCGCACGGCCCGCGCCTCCTCCCGGCGCTGAAGCGCGCTGCCGGGATCATCCCGCGTTTCCGTCAGCCGGCTTTTCAAATGAATCACGAAAACGGTGAAATCCTCCTGTCCCACCCCAAAGGTCGCCTCGAGCACGCCGCGTTTCACGACTCCTCCGCCCGCCGCCAGGCCGGTGACCACCGCCGCATGACGCCGGAGCGTTTTCCACGGCCGGCGCGCGAGCAATGCCACGTGGCGGTCGGCATCCGCGGCCTCGAGCAACGCGACAAAGGGATAGTCAATTCCATCGGCTCGAAGATCCTGCCGCAATTCCTCGAGGTATGGAAGCGGACCCATTTCCTGCAGCGCGAGGATATCGGCCCCGAGACCGACAATCACCCGGCGGAGGGCCGCCTTTTCCGCCTCCGGCTTGGGAAAATTGTCGCGATAGACATGATCGACCATCCGTCCGGCCGGCAGGTAGTTTTCGACGT
>DASYDZ010000152.1:0-15167 GCA_036499305.1 Candidatus Didemnitutus sp. | reverse complement strand
GATCGATCTGCTGCAGTGGTATGCGGGCATGCCAAGCGAGGTGAGCTGCCGCGTTGCGCACCGGGTCCATCTGGGAATCGAGGCCGAGGACACGGCCTGCGCGACCCTGCTCTTTCCGGGGGGAGCATTGGGGACGGTGGAGGCGACCACGGCGGCGTGGCCCGGGTGGAGCCGGCGGATCGAGCTTTGTGGCGAGAAGGGTTCGGTGGCGCTCGAGGACGATCAGGTCGTGCGCTGGGATTTTGACGAACCATGGCCGGACGATTCCTCGATTCGTTCGGCCAAGGATTCGAGTTCCATGGGTTCCGGGGCGGGCGCCCCGAACGCCATCACGGCGGTCGGACATCAGCGCCAGCTCCAGGACCTGGTGGATGCGCTGCGGACCGGAAGAGCGCCCGCCATCGATGGCCGTGCGGGGCGCAACGCCGTTGCGATCGTGCAAGCGATGTACGAGTCGTCGCGGCGGCAGGCCGCTGTCGCTCCGTAATCGTTCCGGATCCGGGGACGCATGCGCCAGTCCGACGGAATGACCCATGCGCCGGAGGGTCCGCCGGCACCGGTGGTCAAGGCCGGGGAATTTGTCTTCGCGGCCGTCCATCTCGACCACGGCCATATTTATGGCCAATGCAACGGCCTCGTCGAGGCCGGGGCCACGCCCAAATGGGTTTACGATCCGCGGCCGGCGGCCGTGGAGGAGTTTCGGCGCAGGTTCCCGGGTGTGCAGGTCGCCCGTTCGCTTGATGAAGTGCTCGATGATCCGGAGGTCCGGCTGGTCGCCGCGGCCGCCATCCCGTCGGAGCGCGGACCGCTCGGCTGCCGGGTGATGTCCGCGGGCAAGGACTATTTCACGGACAAGACCCCGTTCACCACCTTGGAACAGCTTGATCGGGCGGCCGCCGTCGTGGCGCGCACCGGACGGAAATACCTCGTCTATTATGGCGAGCGGCTGCACGTCGAATCCGCGATGTATGCGACCGATCTGGTGCGACAGGGCGCGATCGGCCGCGTGCTCGAGGTGATTGGCCTGGGGCCGCATCGCCTGGACCAGTCGAATCGGCCGGCGTGGTTTTTCGAGCGAAGCCGGTACGGTGGAATCATCTGCGACCTCGGCAGCCATCAGTTCGAGCAGTTTCTCACCTTTTCCGGTGCCACCGATGCGGAGATTCTCCACGCGGTGGTGGCCAATTACGGTCACCCCGACGTGCCCGGGTTGGAGGATTTCGGCGCGGTGGCGCTCCTGGGCAACAATGCCGCCACGAATTTTGTCCGCGTCGACTGGTTTACTCCGGGCGGCCTGCGTTCCTGGGGCGACGGGCGCACCTTCATCCTGGGCGACCGGGGCTACATCGAGCTCCGCAAATACCTTGATGTGGGGCGCGAGGCCGCAGGGGATCACGTCTACCTGGTCGACGACAAGGGGGAGCATCACCTCAACGTTTCCGGAAAAGTCGGCTACCGTTTCTTCGGCGAGCTGATCCTGGACTGCCTTAACCGGACCGAGGTCGCGATGACGCAGGCCCACGCCTTCAAGGCCGCCGAGCTTTGCCTCCGCGCCCAGGCCAAGGCGAGGCGCATCGGGGATTGATCCCGAAAATGCAGGGCGGGATCACCCCATCCCGCCAAGGGCAGGCGGTAGGCGGAGATGCCGCCCGACATTCGGAATTCGCCGCGGATTGAGCATTGTTCCGGACGTGCCCGGCTGCTTGGCTGTCGCCATGAGCCTGAGTCTCCGCGAGGCGGCCCGAGTGAACGGTCGCGTGATCTACCTTGAGCTGCTCGTGCTGCTGCTCTCGCTCTACACCCTGGGAGCCCTCATCGCCGAGGTCCTGGCGCCATTGTCACCCGAGACCAAGGTCCTGCTCGCCCGGGTCGACATCATCGTCTGCCTGGTCTTTCTCACCGACTTCGCCGTGCACCTTTATCTGGCGCCGTCCCGCTGGCGTTACCTGCGAATGGGATGGATTGACCTGCTTTCAAGCATTCCGACGGTCGGATGGCTCCGGTGGGGAAGGCTGTTCCGCATGCTTCGCATCCTGCGCGCGCTGCGTTCATTTCAGGAGGTCAGGGAACATCTCCGCGCCGAGCGCGCGCGCGGCGCCTTCGTCACGGTGGCGCTGCTCTCGATCCTCGCCATCCTTTTCGCCACCATCGCCGAGTTCGAGGCCGAGAACGGCGCTCCGCATGCGAACATCCATTCCGGTGGCGACGCGCTCTGGTGGTCCTTCGCCACGATCACCACGATCGGCTATGGCGATCATTATCCCACGACCGTCGCCGGCAAATTCGTGGCGGTGGTGCTGGTGGTGTTCGGGCTGAGCTTTTTCGGCACGTTCACGGCCTACGTGGCGTCGTTTTTTCTCGAGAAGACCCACCTCAAGGAGGAATCGGAAATCCACCAGTTGGTCCGCGAGGTGAAACAGCTCCGGGAAAAGATCGAGCGGATGGAGACCCGCGGGCCCCCGGCCTCGAATCCGGAGATCGGCTCGGTCCGCGACATTCGGTGAGGCGGCACTTTCGAACCGCCGGGGAATCGCGCGCCTGATTCGACCGGAGCCCCGCGTGGGGCGCATCCTTGGTCTTGAGATTTCTTCGTCCCGGATCTGAACGCACAATTTCGATGAGATGGGTGGGGGGATGGAACTTCGTTCCCGGGTGCGGCGATTTGCCGTGAAAAAATATATCGGCAACGTGCCGATTCATGTCGGGAAAGTCCTCACGACCCGGGCTCCGTTAGTGTATGCTGGCCGTAGAATGCCACCCCTGTTGTTGCCCGCCGCCGGACCGTTCGATCGCTGGCCGTGCAGCGAAGCCACCGCGGCTCGACTTGTGCGATTCCTTGCGCGCGTTGTTTTGGGCGCCGTTTCGTCCCTCAGGTCAGACGCCACCGGCCCCGCGAAGGACCCGGCGCATCCGCCGGACGGGGAACGAAATGGCCGCGATCCGCGGGCACTTCGTGAAGAAGCAGGGGGTTTTCGACTCCCGCTGACCTTGCCACCGAGAGCGGTGCCCCCGGTATTTTCGCCTTCTATTTTCCTTCTCCGATGAGTTTCATTCTGCCCGTCGCGATGACTGCCCTTCAGCCACCGCTGGGATTGCTGGTGGTGCAGGACCGGTTCACCATCCTCGCCGTCGCCGCCGGATTCCTGGTGACGCTCGTCGCCGTGGGACTCGTTTTCCGCCGCTTCAGCGCCAATACGAGCGACTACTTTCGCGCCGGCGGCAAGGCGACGTGGTGGCTCGCCGGCGGCAGCATTTTCATGGCGAATTTCAGCGCCTGGACATTTACCGGTGCTGCGGGCGCGGCGTTCCAGGTCGGATGGAGCCTGCCCGTGATGTTCGTCTCCACCGTGGTCGCCTTCGGAGTGAACGCCGCGTTCACCGCGCCGTGGTTCCGCC
Organism: Candidatus Didemnitutus sp.; assembly: GCA_036499305.1. Taxonomy (GTDB): domain Bacteria; phylum Verrucomicrobiota; class Verrucomicrobiia; order Opitutales; family Opitutaceae; genus Didemnitutus. Next base: position 11,771 of record DASYDZ010000152.1, on the reverse strand, counting down.
AGTTGCGCTGCGTGACCGGAGCGGACCTCATCCGCCTCCGTTTCGGTCCGGGCCTCGAGCAGTTCGCGGCCTGGCTCGGCCTGCTGACCTCGCCGCTCTACGGCGGCGTGCAACTCTACGGCCTGGCGATCTTCACGTCCACGCTGCTGGGCCTGAACATCAGCGACACCATTGTCGTGCTCGGCCTGGTGGTGCTGTTTTACGCCGCCCTCAGCGGCGCCTGGGCGGTGCTCGCGGCGGACTTCCTGAAAATGCTCCTGCTGATGCCGATCTCGGTCCTGCTCGCGGGCGCGTGCCTGTGGAAGCTGGGCGGTTTTTCGGGGCTGCTGGCCGCCATCCACCGGGCGGGCCTCACGGAGACCTTCGCGCCGTTCAAGTCGGCCGCGGTCCTGCACACGATCGGTGGCATCGACCCGAACTGGTTCACGCCGGCGTTCCTGTTCGCGTGGTATGCGAACAACATCGTCCTCGGCAACTCACTCAACAACGGATTCAAATTTCTCACGGTGAAGGACGGGCGCGAGGCGAGGCGGGCCGCGCTCCTGGCGGGCGCTCTTTTCATGCTCGGCCTGCTGCTCTGGTTCATCCCGCCGATAACGGCGCGACTGTTGATTGCCGGCGACGTGGAGGCGATGCCTCTGGCCAAGCCGGCGGAGGGCGCCTACGCGGCGATCGCCATCCACCTGCTGCCGCCCGGGCTCGTCGGCCTCGTGTTGGTCGGCATGTGCGCCGCCACCATGAGCGCGCTCGACGTCGGCCTCACCTCGCTCGCGGGAAACATCACGGAGAACATCTATCCCGCGGCGAGCCGCCGGCTGGGCGTCCGTCCGCTCGAGGGCCGCGCCCGGTTCTACCTCGGCAAGTTCATCAACCTGCTCTGCGCCCTGGTCATCATCGTCTGCGCGCTCGGCATGGCGCGATTCGGTCGCGGCGGGATTTTCAAGATCCTGATGGACGTGATGGCGACCGTGGCCGCGCCGCTGGCCACGCCGCTTCTGCTCGGCGTGTTCGTCCGGCGGGTGCCGGCCTGCGCGCCCTATCTGGCGATCGCCGCCGGGTTCATCGTGTCGCTTTCGATCTACCTCCTGCCGACAGTCATGGCGCTGGCGCCATGGTCGTTCCAGGCGCAGGTCGGCTCCGTCATGGCCGTCAGCACCACCGTGTTCTTCGCCGCGCGCGCCTGGCGCCGGCCCGACGCGGAAATGATGGCGCGCGAGGTGGAGTTTTTCACGCGGCGCGACCGCCCGGTCGATTTCCGCGCGGAGATCGGCGAGGCGAGCGATGGACGGCAGTTGCGGGTCATCGGCACTTTTGGCGTGGTGATCGGCGCCGCGGTTCTGCTGCTGCTGTTCCCCACGAGCACGGCGGGCCACACCGGGGAGGTCGTCGTGGTCGCGCTGTTCACGGGCGCGATCGGCGGGTTCATGCTCTGGCGGTCAAGGCGCGGGGATTGAGCGCCGCGGTCGGCTCCCGGGCAGATGGAACTGGCCGGCGATGGAGATGATGCGGGGCGTGGCCGGGAGTCCGCATTCGCCGCGCTGCACCATCGCCGCGAGCATCTCGGTCGCGGCGGAACCGACCTCGGGCGCATTGTCGACGATGCCGGCGAAGCGCGCGGTGGCGGCGGCAAGGAGGCCGGTCGCGGCCAGGATGATCCGGCGCCGTTCGGCCGGGGAAAGGAACTCGTGGATCTGCTCGAGGGTGGACTCCGAGTTCGTCACGATGGCGTCCGGACGGTGCCTTTGGGTCCAGGTCCGAAAGGTGCGGGGCTCGGGCTCGTACTGGAGCGAGACGAGGGGCGGGAGGCCGCCGCCCTCGAAGCGGCTGTGCCACAGAAACGGGGCGAGCACCCGGTGATGCACCCGCACATCATGCTCGACGACGGAGACGAGGCCGATGCGCCGGCAGCCGCGCCGGGTGAGTTCGCGGCAGAGGAGGAGGGTGTTGCCGAACAGATCCGGCATGGTCTCGTTCAGGCGCGGACTCAGCACCGAAGGCGTGGCGGAGACGGCGGAGAACTTTGACCAGTCGAGCAGGCGGGCGAGTTGCACCGGTTCCCGCATCGGGAGCAACAGCAGTCCGGCGATGCCACGGCTGAGAAGGATGCGCTCGATCCGGGAGGGCGTGAGACCGGGTTCGTCGATCGCCATCACGTCGAGTCCGAAGCCGAGGGCCTCCGCCCGGGCCCGCGCGCCAGCCAGGACGGCGGCGCCATAGACGAGGCCGCCGCCCGGAGGAGATTGCAGGCAGAGGCCGCACAGTGTCGCCTGGCGGCGATGCACGCGCCGCGTGCGCAGGTGGTGCATGAGCCGGGCGATATCGGGGTCCGGCCGGTAGCCGCGGGCCGCGGCGAGGCTGCGCAGCCGCAGGCGGGTGGCGGCCGGCAGGCTCGGGTGATTGCGGAGCGCGAGGGAGACCGTCATCGCCGAGACACCCGCGAGGGCGCCGAGCGATCGCAGGGTCGGCCGCGCGGCGGGAGATTCAGGCGGGGGCGGCATATTACTGTAAAGGACAGAAGGGGTTGTCTCGCGGCGGGTCAAAACCGAAAAATTCGTGATTCCCCCGCGGCCGATGCTGTTTGGTCTGACCAACCCCGATAACCTGCTCGTCCTCCCGGCGCCTTCCATCGCGGCGTCCGGCGGTTCGAACGACGGGGTGGCCCCGACCCTGGCCAGGACCGTTGATGTGCGCATGCCCGGGTTGCATCTCCGCCGCTTCACCCTGCACCGGCCGACGGCCGATCGGGCGGTGCTCGAGCCTCATCCGCGCGGTTGGGCCAAGACGGTGCTCTTCCTCGAGGAAGCGGCGGCCGCCGAGGCGAAGTCGCCCGCCGCGGGAACGGTCATGGTCCTGCCGCCCGGGCCGGGTCGCCGGGGGCAGCTGGCCGGAGACCGGCTGCAGTCCTGCCTCGTGTTCGATTTTCAACTGACGGATCGGTCGTCGCCTCCCGCCTCGGCCAACGTGCTGCCGCGGGCGGAACTGCTCGCGGTGCGGGAACAACTCGCCTTTCTGCTGCGGGCACCCGCGGGGGAGGGCATCCGGCGGGAATGGGAGGGTGCGGTCGTGATCCTGAATCTTCTCGTCACCTTGTTGCGGGCCACCGGGTGGCTCGAGCCGGCGGTCCCGTGTCCGGGGACGCCGGGCGATTCCGCCATGAACCGTCTCCTGCTGACGATGCCGCTGACGTCGCCCCTCCAGCAGGTGGTGCAGCGAAGCGGTTACCAGCGCGATCACCTGAACCGGCTGGTCAAGAGGGAGACCGGCCTGACTCTCGGTCAGTTGCGGACGCGGAGGCGGCTGAGCCGGGCCAAGGAACTTCTCGCCCACGGGGTGAAGGTCGGCGACGTGGCGGGCGAGATCGGCCTGCTGGACCAGAGCTATTTCGCGCGCTGGTTCCGGCGCCAGACGGGTTTTTGCCCCTCGGACTGGCTGCAGGCGCGCGGCAAGAGACTGCCGTTACGGCCCGTCCTGTGCCATTGAACGGGCAGGAGCATCCGGTGCCCGCTTCTACGCGAGGTCCACGGCCACGTCGAATCCGACCTCGAACAGCCGTTGCCACGGCAGGTGGATCCGGCTGAGATGCACGTCGCGCACCAGGCCTGACGCCACGAACACGTCGCGCAAAGGGCGCGCCGACGCCAGGAGTCGGCGTTCCACGCTGGCCAGCACGAGCGGAGCGATCTCGTCCGGCAGTCGCTCCATCGTCGGCGCGCAGCCGAGCGAGGGCAGGTCCTCGATCATGCAGCGCGTCCGTTCGTTCGCCTGATAGAGATGGTCGTCGACGAAACGCAGGAACAGAAACTCCAGGTGCGCGGCAAGCTGCTCGCGCGTCGCACCATGACGTTGCGCGATCAGGCGGATGACCGCCTGGGCGAGAACGGTGCCGAGCGTGTTGCCGGCGGTGTTCCAGCCCCCAAAGGCCGCGAGCGCGGTGATCTCGGGATGCTGTTCCAACCGCACACACAGGGCGGCATCGGCGGCATTGACGAACGCGACATCGGCCACGGCGACGGGACGGCCCGCGCGCACGTCGGCGACCAGCGCCCGCGTGAATTCCGCCGGGTTCCGCTCGGATGACTCCATTTCCCGACTCGTGGCGCGGAAGCCGTCGCTCTCGAGGACCGCCTCGAGCCACGGGCGGAAGTCCGGCGTCACGCGCGCCCGAATGGCGTCGACGCCCGCGCCCACGATCCACTGCGCCTCGCTGTTGCCCTGATGGTAGGCAGGGGAGTTGAACCAGAGGTCGAGATCGGACTCGGCGGGTGAGTCGACGATCCGGCCGCCGAGGGGAGCGAGGTGCGCCCGGAGCAGTTCCTGCAACGGACGGTCCTCGTAATCCGTGACGATCGTCGCTCCGGCGGGAGTGGCGTAGCGCGGGCAGACCCGCGGCGCGAATCCGGCAAAGCGGCAGGCATGGCGCGCGAGCAACAGGCAGCCGATCTCGTCCGCTCCGGGATAGGTTATGGCGCGGTCGGCGAGTCCCCGGGTTCGAATGGCCGCATCGAGCCGGCGCGCCTCGGCGATGTTCCAGCCGTAGTCGGCCGTGTCATCCTGCGGCAGCAGCAGGTAGTCGAAAACGCCCTCCTCCGCCCAGCCGAGCATCGCGCCGTTGATGGCATGGTTGCGCGCGCGGCCGGCGAGGTAGTCGCGGCGGATGTCGTCGGGGATTTCCGCCTGCAGGCGGTCGCGCTCGGCGATCTCCTCCGCCGACGCCGCACCGAGCCCGGTCTTGTGATCGAGAAACGAGAGCCGGAACATCTGCCGGCCCCAGGTCGCCCAGTAGGGCTTTTCCTCCTCCGCGGAATCGGAACGGTGGATGCGCATGACGACACTCGAGGCGAGGATCGGCCGGTCGGGACGGGCCGAATGCAATTCGCGCAACACGTCGAGGCGCTGCAAGACGACCTCCACCGGTTCCGCCGACCGGCGCGAAGGGATCAGGCCGCCATAGCCGAGCGTGTCGACCGAGACGACGAGCGCATCGGCGTCGGCGGCCGCGCGGACGAGCCAGGAGACCAGACTGGCGTGCCGCGAGGCCCGCCACGGATTACCCAGCCACTCGCGCGGCGGTAGCAGGAGTCCCAGGCCGGCGGCCCGGGCCAGATAGCGCGGATAATCGAAGTTCACGGGGCGGTCGTCCACCGGCAGGAAAGCAATGGTTTTCATTTGGCGTCGTCTCCGAGTGGTCGCGCGTCGTCGCCCGACAATTCCAGCTCCCGCCAGCAAAGGTGAAGTGCGCGGGGAACGTGGAAGCAGCCCTTCCATTTGCCGCCTTTCAACGGCAGCAGAACCTCGCCGCGGCGGTTGAGGTAGCCGAACCATTCGCCGAACTGCGGATCCGGAAAACGGCTCCAGGTGTAGTCGTGAACCCGCTCGAACCAGGACCGGCAGGCGGCGCTGCCGGTGAGGCGGTGGCCCTTGAGCAGGGCGATCAGCGTCTCAAGATGCACCCACCAGAGTTTCTGGTCCCACTCGAGCTGCTGCGGTGGCCGGCCGCGGGCGTCGAGGAAATAGAAGATTCCGCCATGCGCGCCATCCCAGGCGAGCTCGAGCGTCGCCAACGTGATCGCAACGGCGCGGTCGGCCAGGGCGCGGTCGCGGCGGCGTTCCGCGACGTCCAGGATGAACCACATCGCTTCGAGCACGTGGCCCGGGTTGAGCATGCGACCCTCGAAGGTGTCGAGTTTCCCGCCGTCGGGGGCGGCATGCTCATGCAGGAGCAGTCGACGCTCGTCGAGGAAGAGGGAAAACACCTCGCCCAGGCACTGGTCAACCAGCCCGTCGGCGACCCCCGGTTCGAGCTGCCAGGCGAGCTCCTGCGCGACATTCAGCAGGATCATCGGCAGCGCGAGCGACACCATCGGGCGTGTGCCGGGGACGAGCTTGAGGTAGCGGCCCTTGGGGTTGGCCCGGCGGGCGAGGATGTTGTCGAAAGTGGCGCGCGCGAGCCGCCGGTAATCATCGTCGCCTGACACCTGGGCCAGCTGGCTGCACGCCATCGCGCCGAAACAGTCGGAAAAAATATTGCAGGGCTGGACCAGCGGCCGGCCCTCGCGCGTCAGGCTGAAAAACCAGGCGCCACGTTCGTCGAGCGCATGCCGGCGGAGAAATTCGGCCCCGGAACGGGCGAGCGCAAGCCACGCGGGTTTCCTTTCCACCCGGCGGTAAAGGTTCGCAAACGTCCAGACCTGGCGCGCCTGCAGCCAGACGAACTTGTCCGTGTCGTAAACGGAGCCGTCGCGCGCCAGGCAGGTGAAATAACCGCCGTGGTCGCGGTCCGGGGAATGGCGCTCCCAGAAGGGAATCACGTCCTGCAGCAGGGCGTCCCGATATTGCGCGGCGAGCGCGGGGCGGTCGGAGGTCATGGGACGGGAAGCGGCCTACCACCAGCGGGCGGCGGCGGCGGCGGCGAGCGCGGTATCGAGCGGCGCGAGGTCGGGGTGCCACAGGCGCTCCCATTCGAGGCAGACGACGCCGGTGAATTCCTCCCGGAGGGCGCCGACCAGGGGCGCCATCGGGAACTCGCCCTGGCCGGGCGGGACATAGGTGAACGGGAAATCCGCGTTCGGGCGGGAAACGCTGTCCTTCACATGCAGGTGGACGACATGCGGTCTGATCGCGCGCCAGGTGGCAAGGGGATCCTCGCCCCGGCGTTTCCAGGTGTGATGTGTGTCCCACAGGATTTTCGTGCCCGGCGACCCGGCGACAAAATGCATGATGAGGTTGGCGTCGAGCAGACTGTCATGGGTCTCGACGACGCAGTCCACCGTCCAACCTTGCTGGTGGCGCAGCTCGCGCCACCATTGGATCGTTTCCCGCGCCTGATTCTCCCCGGGTCGCCCGGCCGCGCAGTCGCCGTCGAACACGCGCAGCCACGGCACACCCAGCCCTTCGGCCCAGGGCACGAACTCGAGCAGCGCGGCACGGTCGGCCGGCGTGTTGGCCCCGAGGGACAGGGACGTGTCGAGGATCGGGATTCGGGCGCCCGCTTCGGGCAACTGCCGTTCGAGTGCGGCCGGTGTGCCATAGGTCTTTCCAAGGTAGAGCGGAAGGTCGAGGGTGCCCGCTGCGGCGCGAAGCTCGACGCCGTCGAGCCCATGGCGCCCGGCGAGCGCCATGGATTCGGGCAGGCCCATTTCGGCACAGCCAAGGGTGGAGAGAACGCGCCGGTACGGCATGGAGCGGGGATTCGGGCGGGAAAGAACGGATCAGGTGGAAGAGTCGTAGACCGCCGGCGTGATCACGGCCTGCAGCGGACGCTGCCCGGCATAGGCGCGCAGGTTCGCGAGCGCGAACGCCCCGGCATCGGCGCAACGGTCGGTCGTCGGGCCGGCGAGGTGCGGAGTGAGGGAGACGTTGCGCAGGCCGCGCAGCGGTGAATCCGCGGGCAGTGGCTCGGTGGCGAAGACGTCGAGTCCGAAGAAGACATGTCCCTCTTGCGCCACGCGGACCAGCGCCTCCTCATCCACGATCTCGCCGCGGGCGACATTGACGAACACGCTTCCAGGGCGCAGCCGGCCGAGAAGGCCGGCGGTGACACTGCGGCGGGAGGCGGCGGTGAGCGGCGCGGTCTCGACGACGACGTCGCTTTCCGAGAAGAGCGTCTCAAGCGAGGTGGCGGCAGTCACGCCGTGGGTCCGGGCGGCGACGGCGTCAATCTCGGGCGCGAACACCGCGATCGGGCAGCCGAACGGCTGGAGCAGCGGGACGAGTTCGCGCGCCACCCGGCCGAATCCGTGCAGCCCCACGCGGCGCCCAAAAAGCGACGCGGTCACCTCGCGCTCCTGCTGCTTCCAGCCCCGCTCCTGATGCAGGGCGAGGGTCCAGTGGGTGCCGCGGCGCAGCCCGGAAAGGATGTGCCAGAGCGCGGCCTCGGCGACCGTGCGGCTGATCGAGCCGCCCCAGTTCGTCACGAGGAGTCCGTTCTCGAGATGGCGCCGCGTCACGAGGCGTTTCACCGAGCCGGCGAGGTAACAGATATAACGCAGCGAGGGCGGAAGGTCCGCGGGCAACGGTGGCGTGCTCCAGCCGGCGAGCAGAACCTCCGGTGCGGCCTCGGCAAGAGCGGCGGAAAAATCATCGTCGGTCCCAACCGGGATGTCGCACGACGCCCCGGCGCGAAGTTCGTCCCGCATCGGTGGCGGAAAGAAATCACGCCATTCGGCGGGGGTAAGCGCAACCGCGCAGGGGGGCCAGCTCATGATGGGCGGCGAGGCGGCACTCAATCAACCTCGACCCGATACTCCGCGACGTAGCCGGGAGTGTCGGGCCACAGCGAAAGCGGCGTGATCCAGACGTCGCTGCGAACATGATGTCCGGCCGCCTCCGCCTCGGACGTAACCCGGGCGAGGTGCGCGAGCGCATCGCTGGTGGGACCGCGGAAATAGAATCGCAGGGCGCGGGTGGCCGGGATCGCTGCCGCGGTCGTGTCGGGCGGCCGGGCGTGCAGGCTTTTCGGCTTGGGGAGCCAGAATCGCGTCTGATTCGTTTTCGGATCGAGCTGCATCACAACGGGAGCATCGACCCGCTCGCCGAGCGCGTGCACGTGGTCGAAGAGCCGCCGTACGGCCAGGAGGGACGCGTCGCGGTCGGCGCGGGGCACGGCATCCGATTTCCATCCGATCGCCGCCGGCACGCTGACGATTTCCCACGGCGAGAAGCCGGTGGCGCCCAGGCCGAGGTGGTCGCGCGAATCGGCGGGGACGGATTCGTGGCTGCGGGTCTGGCGCAGATACCAATCCACCACCTGACCTTCGTCGAGGTCGTCGGGCATGTTGTGCTCGACGCCGGGGAGCACGGTATAGCGCACGCGGCCGCCGCAGGCTTCGAGAGCGCCCACCATCTGGTCGGAAAAGCCGGTGAAGACGGTTTCGTCGCGCTCGCCATGGATGACCCACGCGGGAACATTGCGGAGACGGGAGGCGCGGTAGGGCTCTCCGCGGCCGGCGCGCGGCGAAATGGCCGCGAAACGCTCGGGATTGTTCAGCGCCCACTCCCACGTGGCCATGGCGCCGAGGCTGTGGCCCTCGAGATAAACGCGATCGGGATCGACCGGCAGGAGGCGCTGGAGGTCGTCGAGATAGGCATTGAGAAAATCAACCTGCCACGGCCCGGCCTCGTCGATCGGCGTGACCGTGAAGGCGCGGCCGCCGGCAGGGTCCTTGCGCGCCTGCCGGACGAAGGAAATCTTGTGGCCGAGCCAGCCGGAGCCGTGCAGGCCGATCACCAAGGGAAAGGAGCCTCCTTCCCGGGGAAAGCCGGCGGGCAGAGTGAGCCAGTAGTTTGCCTCGACCATACGGCCATCGGGCAGTTTCGCGGCGAACACCAGGGGGATCAGGGCGCCATGATTTTCCGCGAGGAAGTTTCGCCCCTGCTCCAGCGCGGAGGCGAGTTCGTCGGCGTAGGTTTCCGGGGGAACCATCCAGTCATCCACGTCATGGACCGGGTTGCCGCCCCAACGCTCATACCACGGGAGCGCGGCGTGGTAGATCGCCCCCCAGGCCGGCCCCCAGTGGGACGCCATGGGGGCGAGCGCACGCAGGCGGGTTACAAGCGAGTCATGGCGGGCCTGGCCGTCTGCCTGCTCCGCCGGGAAACCGGGAGTGGCGAGGAGCAGGGCAAGGACTGGAACGAAAGACCTCATGGAAAAGTGGGAGCAAGGAATGGGGGGCGCCGAGTCTAGCGGGTCGGAGGCCATGGGAGTCAGGATTTTTTCGGTCTGGCTAAGGACATTTTCGACGCGGCCGGGGAAGGCCTTCTTTCGGGAATCTCGCGGCGGCTGCGAAAGGCGGGGGTATTTGCCGAAAGGGCTCCATTGTCATTACAGGATAATGCGGCCTGTCAGGCATTTTGTCGCAAGGGGGGGATGAGGCGGCCGAAGCAATCCGGCCCTGTCTGGCGCCGGGCTGGCGAGCGGCATGCCGAAAATGTGCTTATCCGGCGCGGGGAAGTCCTCACGCCATTTGCCCCTTCGCCGGTAAGGTCGAGGGATCAAAGACGCATGCCCTGCTCGCTCGCCTTCGCCCACCGGGTGGTGGGTGCGATGCGGCGTCAACCCTCCCAACCCACCAACCCCATGAGAATAAACCGGTCATCCGCGCCTTGGCGCGCATTCTGGATCGCAGCGGCCTGTGCCGCCTGCCTGCCTGGCCAGCCCCTGCTGGCGCAGACCACGTCGTCTTCGGCTGCGGGCGCGCCCGCGAAGGCGGACGACAGCAACATCGTCGAGCTCTCGCCCTTCGTGGTCAACGCCTCCGAGGACGCCGGCGACTATCTGGCGACCTCCACGCTGGCCGGCACGCGCGTGCGCACCGACCTGCGGGACGTGGCATCGTCGTTGAGTGTCGTGACCACACAATTCCTGAAGGATACCGGCGCCACCGACAACCAGACTCTGCTCCAGTACACGACCAACACCGAGGTCGGCGGCATCTACGGCAACTTCGCGGGGGTCGGCTCGACCTTCACCGAGGGCGCCACCGAGAATTTTTCGCCGCCGCACCTCAACACCCGCGTGCGGGGCCTCGATTCGGCCGACAATACGCGCGACTATTTCCGCTCCGATATTCCATGGGATTCCTACAATGTCGGCCGCGTCGACATCCAGCGCGGACCGAACTCGATCCTGTTCGGCATCGGCAGCCCGGCCGGCATCATCAACGCCAGCCTCAACACGGCCGAGTTCAAGAACTCGTATTCCGTCGAGAACCGCGTCGGCAGCTACGGCACGGTGCGCGACAGCGCCGACCTCAACCAGGTGCTGCTCGACAAGCAACTGGCGATCCGCGTGTCGGTGCTGGATGACGACACCCAGTACCGTCAGAGCCCGGCCTTCAGTCGCGATCGCCGGCTCTTCGGCGCGCTGCGCTTCGAGCCGGATCTCTTCAACCGGGCCTCGGCGCACACGAGCCTGCGGCTCAACTTCGAGCGCGGCGACATCAACTCCAACCAGCCGCGGGTTCTTCCTCCCGGCGACTTCGTCTCGCCCTTCTTCGATCCCAACGGCGTCAACAAGACGGCCGTCGATCCGTACTATGCGTGGGTGGCCGGGCTGGTGCCGCGGACGAGCAATCCGCCCTTTCCGGGCGAGTCGGCCGACTACTGGTTGAACCAGAACTATGGCGGCGCTCCGTTCGGCAGTGGTCCCACGCTTTCGCTCGGCGGCGGCAGCAACGTGCGGGCGTTCGGACCGGCGCCGGGCGGCTCCAGCACGGGGGCCCGCTGGGCGATCGGCCCGAACGGCTTTCAGGACGGCCAGATCGATGGCTATCCGTTCATGGGCGTGGTCGGCATCGGCAACTACAATGAATACACCATCAGCGCCAACCAGATCGACCCGAGTCTTTTTCCGGGGGCGAGCAGCGGATTCTACAAGTCCACGGTGATCACCGATCGCAGCCTGTTCGACTACATGGACAACCTTCTCGACGGGCCGAACAAGCGCGAGTGGCAGAACTGGACCGCCTACAACGCGACCTTTGACCAGACCTTCCTCAACAACCGCCTCGGCTTCCAGGTGGCCTACGACCGCCAGAACTACGACCAGGGCACGGAACACAGCGTCGACAGCCTGATCTCGGCGGACGTGATGGCCAACGTCAACACGCTGCCCGCGGGTTTTCCCGGCGCGGTGACCAGGTACAACGGCACCGGCCAGGCGGGCACCAATCCGAACGCCGGCCGGGCCTTCATCGCGGGAACCGGCTCCGACGGCGGGTATGCGCAACAGACGACGCGCGAATCGATCCGGCTCACCGCCACCGGGGAGTTGC
>DASYDZ010000151.1:0-18871 GCA_036499305.1 Candidatus Didemnitutus sp. | reverse complement strand
AGAAATGCGAACGGAAATCGCCGCCTGGCAATCCGACCGCAACCATCGCGGCGCCCCGGTGAACTGGCGCTTCACCACTGAGGATGCACGCATCAAACTCCTTCGCCTCTATCCGCAACTATAGACGTTACGGGATACTAGCAGGCTGCTGAAAAACGGGTCGTTTTGATATAAGAGCTCCGTTTCGTGAAGATTGGGCCGAGACTGACGACGTTGAGCGTGATTTTTTGCCCGCGCTCACCGCCGTTGGCGGGTTTTGGCCTGGTGGGATCGGCGCGCGGACACCCTCCAGCCGCAGCGGGCGTCATGCCCGCCCGGTGGTTGGCGGGGGTCCGCTGACGAGCAGTTTGGCCATGCGCACGAGATTCCAGGCGGCGGAAACGTATTGGCTGTGGGCGTGCGTGCGTTCCACTCCGCGGTAGCGACTCTTGCGGAAGCCGCCCGTGGTCTTGGCCCAGCCGAAGATTTCCTCAATGCGCTTGCGCACCTTCTGGCTGGCCGAGTGAGCGCTGGTCAGCCGGACGTGCCGCGTCTTCTGGGCGTCCTTGCGCGCGGGATGGGGCACGACGTCGTGCTCGCGCAGGCCGGTGACAAATTCCCTGGTGTGATAGCCTTTGTCGGCTCCGACGGTCTTGGGGCGGAAGCCGCGATTGTGCAACTCGACCATCTGCTCGACCGCCACGGCCGACTCCGGTGCCCCGACGGCCGGATGCACCTCGAAGAGCACGCACAACCCGTGGCGGTTCTCCATCGTGGCGTGGCCGGCGAAACTCAAGCGGGCCTCCTTGCCCGGCCCCTTCCGCACCAGCTTCGCCTCGGGATCGGTCGTCGATTCGTGCGTGTCGTTCGAGCGCTTCTGGCCCTTGAAGTCCGTCCACCCGTTGCCCGAGCCGGGGCCCTGGTCGGTGCCCTTCGGCCGGAAGCTCTTCAGCGAGGCCCACGCTTCGATCAGCGTGCCGTCCACGCTGAAGTGATCGTCCGAGACCCACCCGTGCCGCCGGGCCAGCTCCACGACCTCGGAGAAAAACAAGTCCGCCACCTCATGCTGGAGGACCCGGACCTGGTTCTTGCTGTACGTCGAGGCGTCGAACACCGCTTCATCCAGCGGCAGGTCCACGAACCACCGGAACATCAGGTCGGTCTGCATCCGCGCACAGAGCTGCCGGTCGGACCGCACCGTGTAGAGCGCTTGCAGCACCTTCCCCTTCAGCAGCGTCTCCGGCGGGATCGACGGCGCACCGGCCGCCGCGTAGATCTCGTCAAAATGACCGCTCATCCCACCCAACACCTCGTCGCACATCCGCTTGATCGCCCGGATCGGGTGACTGGCCGGGATCAGCGTCTCGACGTTGATCAGACTCACAAAACTCGGTTGGTGGGGTAGTTGTCCGCGCATGCCCCTTCGACTCGTGTCATCTCCGAACGTTCAATCCCAAATCGACTTTTTCAGCAGCCTGTTAGAGACCACCGGCTCCGATAGCTTTCAACCCGTCGAGCCCGCCGCCCATCGCCGATTCGCGCGCAGTGATCGCGGTTTCAACGACCGGAAAGAGCCACCCGACCGCGGCCGCCGCCATCGCGCCCGCGGCCACCACAGGCAGGATGGCTTCGATCGCGCAAAGGCGGGCGACCCGCCACCAGGTTGCACCCAAGGCCAGGCGAATGCTCCACTCCCGCTGGCGGACGGCCAGACGGGCCAGCACCAGGTTCACCGCGTTCAGCACGGCCATCATCCACAGGAGCAGTCCCGCGGTCGGAATAACTCCGTCAATGCGCGCCGGTGCGTGCCAGTCGCGCAAGGGCAGCAGGTAGGGACGCGAGCCCCCAAGATAGGGCGCGAGTTCAACCGGCAGGTCCTGCGCCAGCACCCGGGCTAGGTCGGAGGCGCCCTGCTGCGGCGTCAGGCCGGACTTCAGCTTACCGATCACAAACAGCGGCATCCCGATCGGCACGGCCGGATCGCGCTCGATCGGAGGCATCGGGCGGTAGACGTCGGCGTGGAAATAGAAAGGCCATTTCTGCCCCGCGGGAAGCACTCCGACAATGGTGCACGCCTGCTCATCGAGCACCAGTGTCTGACCGATGACGCCGGGATCCGACCCGAAATGATCGCTCCAGAACTGATGGCTCAGGAGAACAACCTGGTCATGACCGGCGCCATATTCCCCGGGCGCAAATGGACGCCCGAGCGCGCAGGTAACGCCAAAAGTCGGGAGGCAACCGCTGGACAGAAGCCGGGTCTCCGCGGGCACGGGCGTCTCTCCGAATCTTGCGTTCGCCATGCCGAGACGCACCGCGGCGAATTGTTCGAAGGCCGACGCCTGCGTTTGATAGCGTGCGAACTCCGCGCTGAAGATAAAATTGTAACGCGCGGGCAAGGAAACCTGGGGGTTCGACGAACCGATCAAATAAAGCCGGTCGGCATCGGGATAGGGCTCGCGCCGGAGAACATCCGGGGGCGACACGTCGAGGCTGAACAATGCGATCCCCATGCCGACCGCCAGCGTCGCCGTCACCGCCGTGGCCCAGCCGGGCGAGCGACACAGCGAATTCCCGGCATCGGCCAGGTCCCGCACCAGATTCTCCAACCACAGTCCGGGCCTGGCCTCCCGGGCCCGTTCCTGCCAGGCGGCGACATTGCCGAACTCCCGCAGCGCCGCATCGCGCGCCTCGGCGTTCGCGATTCCCCTGGCGCGGTTTCGTTCCGTCTGCAGTTCGACATGCAGCTTCATCTCCTCGACCATCTCGTGGTCGCGTCCGCGGCGCGCGAGAGTCCGCCAGAGTTGTCGCAAGAAAGGCATCAAAGGGCTTGGAGAATCGCTTGGACGTCACTCCGCCCGTAGCGCGATCAACGGATCGACCTGTGCGGCGCGGCGGGCGGGCCACCAGGAGGCGAGCAGGGCCACGCCCAGAAGCAGGGCCGGCACTCCCAGCAGGACACCCGGGGTGGCGGCTCCGCTTCCACCCACGTGCAGAGCGACGATGGCCGCGACCAGCCAGGCCGGGATCGCGCCCATCAAAACCCCACGCATGCTTTCGCGCACCATGCCCCAGACCACCGTCCGATCGGTCGCCCCCAGGGCCCGGCGCACACCGATTTCGATGGTCCGCTGCGCCACCGCGTGGGCGACGACGGCATAGATTCCGATCGCGGCCAGCACGAGAACCAGCGGCCCCAGCACGGCGAACATGCGCGCGGGAATCCGGCGAAAGAACAGATTCTTGTCGACGTGCTCAGCCAGCGTCCGGACGTCGTAGAGCGTAATCGCGGGATTGATCTCGTGCATGATCCGCCGCAGATCGGGAGCCGCTGCGGAATCGGCCGCTCGCGTGCGAACGTGGATCTGCCCCGACTGGGAAAACCGGTCGCGGTAGGAAAAATAGACGATCGGCTTGGGGGACTCGCCAAAGCTCTCATACAGGGAATTTCGCACCACGCCGACGATTTCAAAGGTGGTGCGGCCGACGACCCGCCGGCCCAGCGGCAGCTTTCCGTCGAGAAACCGCCGCACGAATTCCTCGTTCACGATGGCCTGCGGCCTCGTCGCGGTGTCGCTCAGCGCGGCGAAGTCGTGCCCAGCCGTCAGCGGGATTCCCATCACCCCGAAATATCCCGGTGTGACGCTGTACGTCAGCGCCCGCTCGAGACCGCCGTCGCTCCGCGCCTGGCCGTCGACATTGAATCCGGCCACCGGCATCGCATGAAAATCCAGCGGCACCCACGAGGCGATCGCCGCGCCCTCGATTCCCGGTGCCGAGGCTAGTCGGCGAACAACCTCGTCCATCAGCGCCAGCCCGCGCGCCTTGTCGTAGCCACGACCGGAAAGGTCGTACGCCGCGAGGACGACACCCTTCGGCGCGAAACCGGTGTCCGCGGACCGCGATTCCTGGAAACTCCGCAGGAAAACGGCGGCCGTCATCAGCACAAGCAGGGCCAGGGCCACCTCGACGGCCACGAGCGCGCCGCGGACGCGGTTGCGTCCCGGGGCCTGCCCGGCGGTGCGAAGCGCCAGTTGCGAGTCGGTGCGGGCCGACTGCCAGGCCGGCGCCAGGCCAAAAATCAACCCGCATGCTGCTCCGAGCGAAACCGTCACCAGCAATCCGGTGCCATCGAGGTCCGTCTGGAACTTGAAGGGAAAGGCTCCGGGCAGCGGCACCGCGCGCAACCCGTTCGCTCCCCACACCGCGAGCAGAACTCCCAGGGCCGACGCCAGCAGCCCCAACAGCACGCTTTCCGTCAGGAAAAGGCGCAGGATCTGCCGCGGGCGCGCGCCGAGCGCGAGACGCACCCCGATCTCGCGCCGGCGCGCGGTGGCGCGGGCCAGCATCAGGCTGGCCGCATTGGCGCAGACCATGAAAAGCACGAGGAGCATGAAGCCCTGCAAGGCCGCGAGTCCGCCGAGAATGAATTTCGGCGCGCCACGGGGGGCCCGCCAGAACGCCAGCACGTCCGCCTTGATCGATGCGTTGCTCGCCGGGTACATCGAGGCGAGCTGACCCATGGCCGCGTCAACCTCTGTCCGGGCCCGCGATTCCGAGGCGCCCGGGGCGAGCAAACCCATCAGCGAAAAGCCGCGCACGTCACGCGCCTCCAGCTCGGTCGAACCCGGCAGCAGCACCGGCGCCATCGTGGCCGGCACCCACAGATCGAACCCCAGACCCACCACCGTTCCGAGAAATCCCTCTGGAGCGACGCCGACGATCGTGACGATCTGGTCGTTGAGCCGAAGGGTCCGGCCCACGGCCTCCGGCGATCCGCCGTAACGGTTCTGCCAGAAATCGTGGGAGATGACCGCCACGGCGGCGCCCCCGGCCCGCGAAGTCTCGTCCGGCCGCAGGAGCCGGCCCGCGGCGGGCTCGAGGCCCAGCGCGGAAAAATAGTTGCCGGACACGAACTGCGCGTGGACCCGCTCGTCGCGGCCATTCTCCCCCAGGTTGAGCGGGACCATCCGAAACGCGACCAGGTCCCGAAAGGACGGCACCCGCGGCTGGAGATCGCGATATTCCTGCCAGGAGGCGCCAGGATGGGAACCCGTGTCGGTGCGCGGCTCCACCAGGCGAATGCTCGACGCATCGACGACATGGGGCAGCGGACGGAAAGTCAGCGCGCGGATCCACGAGAAGATGACGGCATTCACGCCCACCCCGATCCCCAGCGAGAGCACGATCACCGCCGACTGGAGCGGGGACTTGGCCAGCGTGCGCCAGGCGTGGCGCCAGTCCGACGAAAGCCGCTCGCGCCAGGCCCAGCCCCGGTTCTCCCTCACCCGCTGCTGGAATTCCGCCACATTGCCGAACTGTCGGAGGGCGGCAAAGCGGGCCTCCTCCCCGTCCATCCCCGCCCTGCGGTTCAACTCCGCCTGCAATTCGACGTGCAGCCGCATCTCGTCGGCCATTTCGGACTCGGACCGAGTCCGGCGAAAAAGCGCCCGCAGTCGGCGGAAAAAATTCATCGTGACTTTATCGACCCCTGGTTCGGTGGGTTCTTCATCGGTTCATGCACGCTCCTGATTCCTCGCTACTCGATGCTCGCTCCCCGGCGTCAGGCATTTCCGAGCACCCGATTGATGGCGAGGGAGAGATTGACCCAATTCTGTTCCTCGGCCTGGAGCTGCTTTTTGCCCGAGGTCGTCAACGAATAGAATTTCGCCTTCCGATTGTTCTCGGAAACACCCCACTCCGCCTTGATCCAACCATGGTCCTCGAGGCGATACAGCGCCGGATAGAGCGAGCCCTGTTCCACGGTCAGCATTTCCGCCGACATCTGGCGGATGCGGATGGAGATCCCGAACCCGTGCATCGGCTCGAGTTGCAGCGATTTCAGGATGAGCAAATCAAGGGTCCCCTGCAGGAGGTCGGCTTTGTCGTTGGGCACGGTGTTTCCTAGACTGCCTAGGAGAATGAATCGCTCTCCTAGATTGTCAAGGAGAGAGCGCTCCCGGTCGCGCCGACCGTCGCGTCCTGCCTTGCTGCGGGCTTGCCTGCGACCGGCGGGCGGTTTTCGCTGGGCGCGTGCCTTCCGAGGATTCCCCGCTGTTCACCCCGTCCCAGCGCCGGCTGGTCGGCTTCGCCCTGAGCTTCGGGGCGATCGCGGTGATCGCGACCCTGATCTATCTTCTGCTCACCGCCCTGGGCCGGTTCATCGACCATTTTTCCGACGTGATCTGGCCGCTCGCGGTCGCCGGAATCCTCGCCCTCATCCTGCGCCCGGTGGTTTCGTTGTTCGAGCGGCAACTGCATATCCGCCGGACCATCGCCGTCGTGCTCCTGTACGGTCTCTTCGTGCTCGCGATTGCCGGACTCCTGTTCGCGCTGGTTCCGGCCCTCGTCGGCCAGATCCTCGATTTTTTCGCCTACCTTCCAACTCTCTGGCAGCACGCGGTGCAGTGGGGCGAACAACACTTTCCCGAATGGCTGGGCGTCGCCAAACGCTACCTCTTCGCCCACCCTTCGGTGAAGTCGTTCGTCGACGGCCTGTCGCAGCAGGCGCAGGATCTCGTCACCGAACTCGCGCCGTCCCTGAAAAAGGCGGGGGCGGGACTTTTCGGCATTTTTGGTTTTGTCGCGTCCGTCGCGATCATCCCGGTGTACCTGTTCTTTTTCCTGCTGACCGACCGGGATCCGACGGCGGGACTCGACTCCCATCTCACCTTTCTGCCGCGCCAGTATCGCGAGGACGTCGTCTTCCTCATGAAGGAATTCCTCGCCATCGTGGTCGCATTTTTTCGCGGGCAACTGCTGATCGGCCTGATCATGGGCATGCTCCTCGCCACGGGCTTTTCGATCGCCGGCCTGAAATTCGGCCTGGTTCTCGGGCTCATCACCGGACTGCTGAACATCGTGCCGTATTTCGGCACAATTCTGGGACTCAGCGTCGCGCTGCCGCTCGCCTATCTCCAGAACGACGGCGGCTGGGGCCTGCTCGCGGGATGTCTCGGTGTCTTCCTCGCCGTCCAGGCGACCGAATCATGGTTTCTGACGCCCCGGATCATGGGCCGGCGCACGGGCCTGCATCCCGTCGTGATCATCATTGCGATCCTTTTCTGGGGCCATGCCTTTGGCGGACTTCTCGGCATGGTGCTCGCCGTTCCCCTGACCGCTTTCGTCGTCACGGCCTGGCGCCTGCTCCGCCGCAAGTATTTCGACGCCAGCCCGGTTTGACGCGCGGCGGGTCGGGCCTACGGTCGGGGCCATGTCGTGGGTCGTGAAATCGCGCCGTGGGATCTGGCTGCCGCAAGTCGGCTGGTGGCTGGATGCGCAGGACGGCAAGGAGCGTTCCTTTGTCTCGCACGCCCACTCGGATCACGCCGCGCGGCACCGCGAAGTGGTGTGCACTCCCGCGACGGCCCGCCTGGTGGAGGCCCGGCTCGGCGGCCGCCGTGTGCTGACCACGCTGCGTTACGGCGAGGTTTTGCGCACCGCGCCCGACGCCGAGGTCGTCCTGCATCCGGCCGGCCACATTCTCGGATCGGCCCAGATGCAGATCACAACCGGGCACGGTTCCCTGTTGTACACGGGCGATTTCAAATTGAAGGCGGGCCTGACGACCGGGCCCGCCGCAGCTCCGCGCGCCGACGTGCTCATCATGGAAACCACATTTGGCCTGCCGCGCTACGTCATGCCGCCGGCCGGGGAGGTGCATGCCGCGATCGTCGCGTTCTGCCGGCAGGCGCTGGCGGAAAATGTCACCCCGGTGCTCTACGCCTATTCGCTGGGAAAGTCGCAGGAACTCGCCGCGCTGCTCGGGCAGGCGGGCCTGCCGGTGATGCTGCACGCGCACGCCGCCCGTATCGCCCGCATCTATGCCGCCGAGGGGGTGGCGCTGCCTGAAATCAAGGAATTCGATCCGATCTGGTATCGGGGCCATGTCGTCGTGACCCCGCAGCAGTCGGACATTCTCGACTGGATCAACCCCAAGCGCACCGCCGTGGTCACCGGTTGGGCGCTCGATGCGTCGACCCGGTATCGCTACGGCTGCGACGAGGCCTTTCCGCTGTCCGACCACGCCGACTTTCCCGAATTGCTGGCATTCGTGGAGCGCGTACAGCCCCGGTTGGTCTATACCGTTCATGGATACGCCAGGGAGTTCGCCACCACGCTCCGTGCGCGCGGCGTCGAAGCCTGGGCGCTGGGTCGGGGCAACCAACTGGAACTTTCCTTGTAGGTCCCGGACAAACGGCATTGCCTGATGCCCCGCATGACCGTTTTGCGCCTGCCGCTCCTTTTCCTGTGCCTCGTCGCCTCTGCCGCGGCGGCGCCATTCACCGCGTTTCGCGAGGGCGAGAGTTTTACCTACAAGGTCGGTTTCGCCATCTTCACCCATGCCGGCGAGATCACCATCTCCGCCCATGACGACCGCTCGGGCGGTCGCGACCTGGTTCGCGTGACGACCGACACCACCTCGATGGGCTTCGTGCGCGGGGTGTACGCCTTCGACAATCGCGCCGAGGTCGTCATCGATCGCGCCACCAGCCGCCTGCAATCGGTGAAGGAAAAGGGCTCCGACCCCAGACACTCCACCGACACCGAGCTCGACCTCGACTACGGCAAGGGAGTCGCGCGCTACACCGACCACATCCGGCCGGACCGCAGCGCGGTCGTCCCGATTCCGCCGGGCGACCCGGTCGATCTCATCAGCGCGTTGGTGCAAACGCGCGACTGGAGTCTGAAGCCCGGGGAGAAACACGACATTCTCGTGCAGTTCGGCCAGGAGTTCCTGCCGCTTTCGATCTATGCCGATCACTATGAGGAAGTGAAGACGCCCCTCGGCAAGTACAACGCCCTCGTGCTGATTCCGCGCATGGAGAAGAATCCCACGGGAATTTTCAAGCGGGGTGGCGAGATCAAGGTCTGGATCGCCCAGGATGGCTCCCGCCTTCCCGTCAAGATGCAGCTCAAGTTGAATTTCGGCACCGTCTCGCTTTCGCTCATCGACTATCACGAACCGGTGTCCGTCTCCGCCCGCCGGGCCAAACCCACCGGCGGCGACCCGTCGGAGCCGTCCGGGCGCTGATCCGCGCTCCCGAAAATGTCGTCCGCCACTCGGAATCGCCAGGGCTTCGCCGCCCAGACCGGTCCGGCGTAGTCGATTCCCACCCGCGGGCCCGCGACAATCCGTCCACGGGGAATCACCAGGCCCCAATCCTCGACGTGCAATCCGCTTTCCGGCCGGGCGGGCGCGCCGTTGAGCCGGCGATCGACGGACAAATGCCGGGTTACCCGACCCGGTCCGGACACCCCCTGGATGCCACGAATAAGGATTGCCGCCGGATGCTTCGCGGGCCCTGTCACCAGGTTAAGCATCTCGTGGATGCCGTAACACAAATACACGTACCAAATTCCGGCCGGCCCGAAAAGGAGTTCCGTGCGCTTCGTTCGTCCCTTGCTGGCATGACAGGCCAGATCCGCTGCGGTATGATATGCTTCGACCTCCGTGATGATCCCCTCGATCCTGCCGTCCGCGCCCGATCGCACTAAGACCTTGCCCAAGAGGGACCTCGCCAGCGCCACCGTATTTTGACCCCGAAACTCCTCCCGGGCGACCACGCGACGAGATTTGTGAGCAGTCGGTGAATTCCGCCGCCTTGATTTCGTCTTCGCCATGATGCTCAATGAGAAAACAAATTAAACCTTGCCACACAGGAAGGCGGACTCTTTTTTCTGCCCTTTGAATTTATGAAAGCCACTATCAAAACGCAGGGGAAACAGTTCTCGGTCACCGAGGGCGATATCCTTGTCGTCAACCGCTATCCCAAGACAGAGGCGGGTTCCACCGTTGAAATCAACGAAGTGCTGGCCGCAGGCGAAGGAGATTCCTTCAAATTCGGCACGCCCTTTCTCTCCGGCGCCTTGGTCAAGGCGACGATTCTCGAGAACAAGCGTGGCACCAAGGTCATTGTTTTCCGCAAGAAGAAGCGCAAGGGCATGGAGCGCAAGCGCGGCCATCGCCAGGAACTCTCGGTCATCAAGATCGAGTCCATCACCACCTGAACGACACTTTCCGCCATGGCACATAAAAAAGGTCAGGGAACATCCAGCAACGGACGCGAGAGCCACTCCCAGCGGCTCGGCGTGAAGCTTTTCGGCGGTGAGCAGGTCCTCGCCGGCGGCATCATCATCCGCCAGCGCGGCTCAAAGTATCACGCCGGCAAGGGCGTCGGCACCGGCCGCGACTGGACGCTGTTCGCGCTCCGCGCCGGCAAGGTGAGCTTCGACAAGGCGCATCGCAAGGTCAGCGTCGTCTGACCGGCTCCGCCATTTCATTCCAAGGCGCAGCGCCCGCTGCGCCTTTTTTTGTGTCCGCGGAGCCGCGGACGGGTGCTTGCGCCGCCGGCCCCGATCGCCAACCATCGCCCCATGCCCAATCGCCTGGAGGAACTTCGCAAGCAGCGCGCCCGCCTGCTGGAAGTCCTCTCGTGGATCGAAGGCCAGATCATCGCGGAATCGTCCGCCGGCGGACGTCCCGCGGGTGAACCTGTGGCGCCGTCGACGCGGGTGGCTTCCGACCCCTTCGCACCGATCGTCCCGTCGCCAGGGCCGGCGGAACACGAAGCTGACATCATTCTCGAGCAGTATCGCGACGAAACGAAAAACCTGACGGAAAGCGTGCGGTCCGGTTGTTTCCTCTACTTCGCCCTGGCCATGGCGCTGTTGCTCGCGGGTGTTGCCGTCTGGTATTGGCTGACCGTTCGCCGGCGCTAGCAATTGCCTGCGTCACGGCCGCGGACAACGCCGTTGTCCACGAAAGGCACTGATCGCTGCGCCGGCCCGGAGATAGCCCGCGAAACACGCAAACGACGCGAAAGCATGTCGACTTGACCTGATGGACCTCGTTCAGTCGGAAATTCGAAGCCGAAGGTTACCGAGGCGAACCGCAGGACGTGTCTGGCCCACGGTTGGGGCCTTGTGGCTTCAGCCACTTATCCTTGGCTCAAAGCACCACTCGCGCGCGGTCATTGTTCCAGGATTCCCAGACGGCCTCCGTGAATCGCATGTAACGGACACCAGTCGAGAAATTGGTCAGGGTGACGGGTTTCCGGTCGCGAATACTTGCCACGAAATCCGCTTCCACTCGCCAGGCGCCGCGCCGGGCGGAATCGATCTCGACCTGAACCTCCGGTTTGCCGCCTTCCGACCGCCAGAGCTCCCCCTTGGCCAAATCGAGGCGCAGGCCCCCCTTCGTTCCATTCAGCCGGATTTCCGACCGCGGAGCCGTGGTCTCCACGCCGGTAAACGTGGCGACGAACCGCGATTCGTCGTTGTATCGGCCCAGTACGGAGACGCTGTCCGGAATCGAGACGGGGATCGCCCTGCCCTCGCGATCGTTGCGCTGTTTCGTGAAAATCGACGCATCGGCCACCAGCGAGGAAACGTCCTGTCCGACCCAGCGCAGGACCATCTCGTAATAGATGCCAAGATAAAGCGTGTTCTTGCCGCTGAGATTGTGATCCTGGCGCCAGCTCGCTGGAACCGCGGCTTCGGCCAGCGTCCCATGCGTGCAGGCCACGTGCACCTCGCGCAGCGGTCCCAGCACGCCGCTGGCCACGATCTCGGCGATGGTCTCGTCGAACGGCAGCGACATCGGGGCGGGCACCAGTTGCGCAACCAAGGCGGTGTGCAGATTGGATTCCGCGAGCATCAGTTCGGCCTCCGCGAGGTTGCGCGCCATGCGCGCCTCGCACAGCACGTGCTTGCCGGTGCGCAGCGCGGCCACCGTGATCTTCGCGTGCATGTTCGGCCAGGTACCGATGCAAACCGCATCGACGTCCGTGGACTCGACCACCTCCTGCCAGCTCGCCGCAACCCGCGGGATATTAAATTCCCGGGCAACTTTCTCCGCCGACTCGCGCGTCCGGTTGGACACCACCACCACCTCGACGCCGGGAATCGCCTGGAATCCGGGCAGATGCTGGAGCCGCGTGTTACCGCCGGCCCCGATCAGCCCGATTCGCAGGGTCTTGCTCATGCGGTCGGCTGGACCTTGGCCGCTTCGTCGAGCGACATCTGGGTTTCCTCGGTCTCGTCGAGACCCATGTCGGAATCATTGGCCGCGCGAGGCCGGTTGGCCGAATGCAGCCAGGAATCGATCTGGCGGGGTGACAGGACGTCGGAGGAAGGCAGTTCGTCGATGGACTTGATGCCGATGAACTCGAGAAAGCCGTCCGTGGTACCGTACTGGATCGGCCGTCCGGGCAGGTCGGCGCGGCCGGTGATCTGCACGAGGTCGCGCTCCAACAGTTTGGCCAGGCCGGCCTCGGCGGAGACGCCGCGAATCTGCTCGATCTCGGCGCGCGTCACGGGCTGGCGGTAGGCGACGACGGCAAGTGTTTCCAACGATGACGGGCTGAGCCGGACTGGCGGCGGCTCGTTGCGCAGCAGCCGGACCCAGCGGGAAAAGCGCGGATGGTTGACGAGACGCCAGCCGTTGGCGCCTTCGATCAACAGGATGTCGCCGCCGCTTGCCTGCAAATCATTCGCCAGGGCCGTCATGGCTTCGCCGATCTGCGCAGTCGTGACGAGCGCGGGGACATCGCGGTACAAGGCCTCATCCTCGGCCGCCGCCGAAAGATCGACCGTTTCAACCGTCTCGGCGGGCTCGACGATATCACCAGGCGGGCCTGCGACCTCGCCTTCGCCTTCCAGCGGCAGGGTCGCCGCCTGATCGTGAAAACGGGCGATGGAGGTCTGGATGTCTTTGACCGAAAGCGGGCCGTCGGAGGCGAAGAGCAGGACGTGGAGGACGCGCTTGAGGTCGAACACCATTGCCCATTTAGTGAGCGCACGGCCCGCCGCCTAGCAACCAAGAAAAAATGGGCGGTGTTTCTCTCTGGCGGTGACGGGGAGCCTCATCCATGTTAGAGACGAAAGTCTATGAGCTGGGACCGTTTCAAAGCATACTATATCCAACACTCCAAACTCGGCTTCGCCCTCGACGTGAGCCGGATTCCGTTCCCGCAGTCGTTTCTTGATGAGATGCGGCCGCGGATGGAGGAGGCCATGCAGGCCATGGCCGAACTCGAAAAGGGCGCGATCGCGAACCCCGACGAGAAGCGAATGGTCGGCCATTACTGGCTGCGCGCCCCGCAGTTGGCCCCGACGCCGGAGCTTTCCAACGAGATCACGTCCACCCTCGCCGCCATCAAGGAATTTGCGGCCAGGATCCACCAGGGAACGGTGACGACCCCGGCCGGCGCGCGCTTCAAGGAGCTGCTCGGGGTCGGCATCGGCGGTTCGGCGCTCGGGCCGCAATTCGTGAGCCATGCCCTGGGCCGCCCGGGTGGACGGCGCGACAAGATGGGGGTCCATTTCTTCGACAACACCGATCCCGATGGCATGGACCTCGTGCTCGCGCAACTGGGCTCGCGCCTGAAGCAGACGCTGGTCGTGGTGATCTCCAAGTCAGGCGGAACCGTCGAAACCCGAAATGGAATGCTTGAGGCCGCGGCTGTATTCAAGGCGGCTGGACTTTCCCATCCCGGACATTTCGTGGCCGTGACGGGCGATGGTTCCAGACTCGACGACACGGCGAAGAGTGAGGGCTGGCTGGCGCGGTTCCCCATGTGGGACTGGGTCGGCGGACGCACCTCCGAACTTTGCGCGGTCGGCCTGCTGCCCGCAGCGCTTCAAGGCATCAAGCTCGACCCGCTGCTCGCGGGCGCGGCCGCCATGGATGAGCTGACCCGCCAGAGCTCCATCCGCGACAATCCCGCCGCGATGCTGGCGTTGATGTGGTACTGGGAAACCGGCGGCAAGGGCGCCAAGGACATGGTGGTCCTGCCCTACAAGGATCGCCTGCTGCTGTTCTCCCGCTATCTGCAGCAACTGGTCATGGAATCGCTCGGCAAGGAATTCGACCTGGCCGGCCGCGTGGTCAACCAGGGCATCGCCGTTTACGGCAACAAAGGCTCGACCGACCAGCACGCCTACGTGCAGCAGCTTCGCGAGGGAGTGAACAATTTCTTTGTCACGTTCATCGAGGTGCTCAAGGACCGCGCCGGTCCATCGATGGCCGTCGAGACGGGCACCACGAGCGGTGATTTCCTGCAGGGCTTCCTCCTCGGCACCCGCGATGCCCTCAGCGACAAGGACCGCCATTCCATCACCATCACCATTGCCGATGTGTCCCCGCGTTCGGTTGGACAATTGATCGCGCTTTACGAGCGGGTCGTGGGTTTCTACGCCTCGTTGGTCGGAATCAATGCCTATCATCAGCCCGGGGTCGAGGCGGGCAAGAAGGCCGCCGTCAGCGTGATCGCCTTGAAGGCGAAAATATCCGCCGCGCTGCAGGCCCAACCCGGCAAGGCATTCACGGTTGAGGCCTTGGGCACGGCCACGGGCCAGCCGGACGGCCTTGAGCATATCTTCAAGATTGTCGAGCACCTCGCCGCCAATCCCGACGGACACATCGCACGCCACGCTCGCCGTCCGTGGCATGAAACCACCTATTCCTGGCAGGATAACGGGTAGCCTGTCCCTGCTCCCGGCATCTTTGGCAACCGCCGCGTTACGCCCGACGTCTTCAAACGGCAGTTGCACGACTCGAATTTTTTCCTACAAGTAACCGCGTCTTCCATGGCCAACTTTCGCAAAGCCCTATTCGCCACAGCGCTCCTCGTTTACGTCCTGCTCGGCCTCGCCGCGTGCACCGCTCCGGATCAGGAATCGTCCATTCCGTGGAGCCGTCCCGCCGACTGGGAGAATACGATTCCCGGCATGGGAAAATGACCGGGATCTGGCCGGCCTGACGCCATGACCGCGCCGGCCTCAAATGGTTCGCTGGTGCCGCAGGCCGGGCACCTTTATCTCGTCGCCACCCCGATTGGGAATCTCGCCGATCTGACCGAGCGCGCCCGTGCCATCCTGGGCGCCGTCGACGTCGTTGCCTGCGAGGACACCCGCAACACCGGTGCGCTTCTGCAGCGCCTTGGCCTGCAGCGCGAACTGTTCGCCTATCATGAGCACAATGAAACCGAGGCCGCGGACCGATTGGTGGCAATGATCGAGGCGGGGAAATCCGTGGCGGTGGTGAGCGACGCCGGAACCCCGGGCCTCAGTGATCCGGGTTTTCGGGTGGCCCGTGCCTGCCGCCGGCGAAACCTGCCCGTGGTTCCAGTGCCTGGTGCGTGCGCCATCGCCGCCGTCGTCAGCGCCTCCGGCCTGCCGAGCAACGGCTTCCTCTTCGCCGGGTTTCTGCCGCCCAAGAGCGCGGCGCGCGAAGCCTTTCTGACCGAGTTCCGTGACTTCCGCTACACGCTCGCCCTCTACGAAAGCTGTCATCGGATTGAAAAATTCTCCGCCGAGATCGTTGCCATTCTGGGCCCCGACCGCGTGATCTGCATCGCCCGCGAAGTGACCAAGCTGCACGAGACCTTTCTTGTCGGGGCGGCCTCCGATGTGCACGCCCGCCTAATGGCCGGCAGTCGCAAAGGCGAGTTTGCGGTCCTGATCGCGCCGCCGGGATATTCGCTTTGAAATCCGGCGGCTTCTCCCCTTCGCTGCCATCGGTCCCCTCCCCCGCCCCGTGAACACTCCCGTGGCCCTCCTCGACGTTGGCAGCAACACGATCAAGATCCTGGTCGCGGTCCTCGACGCCCATGGACACGTCAATCCGCTGCTGAGCCGCGCGGTCGATGCCCGGATCAGCGCCGGGATCAGCCGCGAAAACCCCAGCCTCAGCGAAGCCGGGATGGACGCGGCGATGGCTGCCATCAACCAGTTGCTTGCGGAGGCCGCGCCATTCGGTCCGGTCCGCGTGGACATCGTGGCGACCAGCGCGGTCCGCGACGCCGGCAACGGCTCCGCCTTCGCGGAGCGCGTCCGGCGCGAAACCGGATTCGAGATGCGCATTCTCACCGGCGCCGAAGAGGCCGGCGGCATCGGCGCCGGGCTGACCTGCGATCCCGCACTCGCCGACCTCGCCAATTTCTATGTGTTCGACCTTGGCGGCGGCAGCCTCGAATGCCTGGCGTTCGAAGGCCGCGCCGTCCGCCAGGAAACCAGCCTTCCCCTGGGCTGCGTCCGCCTGACGGAAAAATACGTCACCGATCCGTCCGAGCCCGTGCGGCTGGTGACCTGCAAGCGAATCATGGGCCACACCCGCACCACGCTGGCGGAGTCGGGCTTTCGCTTCGACCTGCCTGACGCCACCGCGATCGCCACCGGAGGCACCGCGTCGACCGCCCGCGCGATCTATGGCGTGCGCGAAGGCCGCACCGGAGGCGAAACCTCGTCGCTGCTCACGGTCCGACAGTTGAGAGAGCAGTTGGAGCAGGTGGCCGCGCTGCCGCTGGCGGAGCGAAAGAAAATGCCGGGACTGCCCCCCGAACGCGCCGACGTCTACCCCGCCGCGCTCGCCACCCTGATTGCCGTGGCCGAGGCCGGAGGGCTAGTTTCATACCGGCATTCCTTCTACAATCTTCGCTATGGGCTGGCCGCGCGGATGCTGGCCGAACTCGGATAGACGTCAGCAACGCGGGCGCGGTGGCCCGCAAAACCCGCGCCGGACGAGAAACCGATTCTCGCGGGGAATCCCGGCGATACCCTGGATTCCGCATTTCAATTGACCACGGATTTCGCCGATCACACGGATGCCGAAGAACCCGAGCCGCCGGGAGTTCGAAAACGGTCCCCCGCCAGGTCGGAACAATCAACCGCCCTGGATATTGACGGCGAATTCAAGGTCGGTGCGCGCAAATGGGATCGCAATCCCAGGCCGCAAACCAAGTCCATCCCTCGAGTTCCTGGCGGTAGGGCGCGACCGCTGGGCGCGCCGCGAAATCGGGAAATGTCGTCGTTGGTGGCGAGCGATTCGGCTCTTTCATCTTTTAACGAAGAATACGAACGCAAGAACAGCGACACAGGTGACAACGAGTGCGACCCGCATCACGGGACTGAAATTCCTGCCGTCTTTCTTCCCCCGGAAAACCATCACCGTCGCCGCGAGCAGCATGCCGATACCTATGCCAAGTGCGAGATTTCTCAGCGCGATGCCGAAAGCACAGCCCAAGGGAACACCAAGCACGAGCAAAGGAAAAGCCGCCCTTTTCGTTTCATCCGCGCCTTCGCTTTTCTCGAAAAATTTCATGGAGTGTTTTTTTGCCGAACGTCCAAGGTCAGACAGGTCGCGTCAGCGACCTTGCCTGGGCCGCCTTGTTGAGCTCTCCGTTCACCCGTCTTTGCAAAAGAGGGAGTGATGTCATGTAAAGTAGCGAATAGCCGATCAAGGCTCCGTTGCTAGGGACACGGGTAATCCCAGTTCGACGCATCTCCTTCGCTACGGCAAGGATGAGCCAGAAGAAATAGCTTAGCAAACTCACGGTCAGCAGCATTACCAAGGGGAAGACGTAGGCTGGCGCATAGGCTAATGCCTCGATCGGCGAGCGCGCGGCAGCGATCATGCAAATCGCGTAAATGATCCACATGCATCCAAAGATGCAGGCATGCTTGCTGACGTGGACTCTTTCTTCGTCAGCAGCATGATTTACATCCCTCGCCAGAAAGAATACCCAAACGAAGGCATACTGTCCGAGCGTTGCCATGATCAGCAGCCAGCCCAAAAGCGGGTTCCTTCCCTTCATTTTTGCTGGATCAACGTCAGCAATCAGACGCGCAGGCGCAGCCCCGGAGTTGTCTCTAGCGCTCTACCGCCGGCATCTTTGGGTATCTCGAACTTTTCGAGCCCATCCGCCCAACGCAATGAGGGCAGGTTGCGATCTCCGATGGGAAGATCGTGAGAGACACACCAAGCCTGCGCAGTTTCGCGGTCGATTGCTTTCATTCTTTGCCTAACAGTGTTATTCAGCCAACGAATTAGCGTGGGGCAACCTCATCCTTTCGTCTTGTTCAATGGGCGCATTTCAAACCTGAAACTATTCTCGTTCTTCATCCGCGCCGATCTGCTGCTTCGCTCGGGCTGGTGGCTACTTTCTGGGTTCATACCGCATCGCCACCACCCCCGAGCCGAACTCCCTCCGGTTCACCAGCTTCAAGTCGACATGTTTCGATAACCCCGCGAACAAAGTCGGCCCGTGACCTGCCAGCCGGGGATGCACCACGAACTCATATTCATCGATCAATCCCAGCTCCGCCAATGCCAGCGGGAGTTTCACGCCGCCCACGAACAGACCCTTACCCGGCTCACGCTTGAGCTGATGAACGGCCTTCCCCAGATCCCCGCGCAGGATCTCCGCGTTCCAGTCGACCCGGTCCAGGGTGCTCGACACCACATATTTCTTGGCCGCATCGATCGTCCGGGCGAATGGTTCCATCCAATCAGGTCTCGCTCCCGTCTGCGCCGCCGGTCGCCACGCTGCCTCCATCATTTCGTAGGTCACCCGGCCAAGGAGGAGCGCATCGACTCGGTCGAAATTCTCGACCACGTTGCGAAACAACTCTTCGTCCGGGACCATGGCACGATGATCGCAGCACCCATCCAAGGTGACGTTGATGGAATATCGAAGAGGTCGCATAGTGTGTCCTGAAGAGGTTGACGCTACCGATGCGACCCGCTCTTTGGCTTTATGCGGCGATCGTGGCAACCGGATAAAGCCCAAGATACGATACGAACCGCTCACTCTGATCCGCATCGGCAAGATACGCGTAATTCCAAGCCGACCCCGTCCGTCCGACTCACCAATTCAATTGACCTCGGATTTCACCGATAACACGGATGCCGACGAATGCGATCCGACGGCAGCTCGAGAGTGGTCACCCGCCAGCCGAGGACACTCAATTGACCTATATATTGACGGCAAACCCTGGATCCATGCGCTAATGGGATCAGGAGGAACGCGAAATACCAGGCCGCACACCACGATCATCCGTGCGCGTCCGTGAGATCAGTGGTTTCAACCGTTTTTCTTAGACCGAGACC
>DASYDZ010000150.1:0-2227 GCA_036499305.1 Candidatus Didemnitutus sp. | reverse complement strand
TCGACCGATTTCGTGAAGCTGGGCGGAGCGCAGGCAAAGGCACTGGGCCATCCGGACCTGCCGATCGCGGTCATTCCGCATCCTTTCGGTGTCCGTACCCGGGACGAGGTGCGCGCGCTGGCCGGTTCCTGCGCGGACGATATCGCCCGGCTCATGTGCGAGGCCGGAGTGACGAAGGCGCAGAGCCGCTCCGATGCGGCCGCGCCCGCAGTGCTTGTCGAGGTGCCGGGCGATCTCGATGAGTTCAACCGGTTTTTCATGGACCGGCGCTGGGGCGACGGCATGCCGGTCGTGCCCCCCACGAAAGACCGCGTCGCGCGAATGCTGAAACATACCCGGCGCGCGCCGAATGACATCGTTGCATTCGTCGCGCCGGCTTTTGGTTCAGCCACAGTTGAAAGAGTGGCGATCAACGCCGTCATGGCAGGTTGCCACCCGGAGTACCTGCCGGTGCTGCTGGCGGCGACGGAGGCGATCTCCGTGCCGGAATTCAACCTGCAGAGCATCCAGACGACGACCAACCCGGTAACCCCCTGGCTGATCGTCAACGGGCCGATCGTCCGGAGGCTCAACATCAATTTCGGCATCAACTGCCTCGGGCAGGGCTCGTGGGCAAACGCGACGCTGGGCCGCGCCCTGCGGCTGATTCTCCAGAACATCGGCGGTTGCCTTCCGGGAGAAATGGACCGCGCCACTCAAGGTCAGCCGGGGAAGTTTACGTTTTGCTGTGCCGAGAACGAGGAAGCCAATCCCTGGGAGCCATTGCACGTCGAGCGCGGTTTCGATTCAGGGGTCAGCACGGTGACGGTGGCGGGGGCGGCAGGTACCTGGAACATGAACACGCACGCCAAGGACGCCGCCGATTTGCTCCGAGTCATCGCGGACACCATGATTTTTCCGGCTGGGAGCGACTTTACCTTCGGCGGCGCGCCGTGGCTGGTACTGGCTCCGGAGCACGCCCAGGTGCTGAAGCGTGAGGGGCTGAGCAAAGTGGATGTCAAACGTCGCTTATGGGGGCAGGCGAAGCTGGCGGCGAGCCGGTTGTCGGCGAAAGATTTCGCCCGCGTGCAGGCGGGGCGCCGGGCAGAGCTGGGTGAGATTACGCGGGAAACCCTGCTTCCCATCTCGGTGAAACCCGACGACATCAACTTCATCGTGGCAGGCGGACCGGGGACGCACTCGATCTACATCCCGGCGTCCGGGCACGTGCATGCGGTCACTCGCAAGGTCGACGCGTAGAGCCTTCTGATGGGCTGTCCCCAGCCGTAAAGTTGCGGCGGCCTGGGGTGGCAGCGCGCCATGAGCTGCATGGCGCTATGCCGGCGTTGGGCCGGCTTCGAGCTTTTTTCAATACCAGCTGATATCCCGAGGCGGCCGCATAACCCGGAGCGGGCTGCGATTGACGCACATGTAATCGTACGTGATAATAACTGA
Source organism: Candidatus Didemnitutus sp. (assembly GCA_036499305.1). Lineage (GTDB taxonomy): Bacteria > Verrucomicrobiota > Verrucomicrobiia > Opitutales > Opitutaceae > Didemnitutus. The sequence goes on along the minus strand of DASYDZ010000150.1, from coordinate 793 downwards.
AGTTATTATCATAACGGTTAATAATCCGGACGCCCTCGTGGATCGCCAGCGCAACTTTGGTTTTCTGCTCAAGGATTTGAGCCAGCGCTACGTGCTGCGCTTCGAGCAGCGCGCACGGGCGATTTCGCTCACGCTTTCCCAGTGCAAGGCGCTGGCGCGGCTGGAGAACAACGAGGGGGTGAGCCAGGCGAGGCTAGCCGAGCTTGCCGCGGTCGATCCCATGACGATGGTGCGCATACTCGATCGCATGGAGTCCGACGGACTGATCGATCGGCGTCCCGATCCGGTCGACCGGCGGGCACGCCGGCTGTACCTGACCGCCAAAGGCAGGAAACTGCTTGCCGAAATCTGGCATCTCGCCGATCTGACCCGCGCCGAGACGTTCAAGGGCATCAGCAGCCGGCAACGCAAAACGTTCATGGACATGCTGGAACGCCTGCACGGCAACGTATGCGCGCTGGGCGACTTGCCGTCCGATCCGCCGGCGGACGGCAGCGCACGGCATTCGGCTAAAACCCGAACGGAGCGGTAACTCATGAGCGGACAAAGCGGGGATCAACAGCAAGCAATCGCAAGCGTCCAGCCGCGAAGCTGGCGCCAGCGCCTGCGCTTTCCCCTGATGATACTGGGCCCCATCGTCGTGGCGGTCGGGGCAGGATACTTCTATTTGACGGGCGGACGGTTCGAGGCGACTGATGACGCTTACGTGCAAACCGCGCGCGTCGCAATCAGTGCCAACGTCGCGGGGCGCGTGCAGGAGATCGCGGTGCGCGACAACCAGGCCGTGCACAAG
>DASYDZ010000149.1:0-6536 GCA_036499305.1 Candidatus Didemnitutus sp. | reverse complement strand
ATGCCGATCAGCAAAAAAACAAAGATCAGAACGGTGATGAACGCGGAGCCGCGCTCGCTCGACTGGCCCGAAAGGCGGGGTTGGGTTTTCATGATGGAGTTGGGTGAGGGCGGAATCATCCGCGGGGCGAAACGGTGAAGTTATATGTGTTCACGGCTTTCCGGTTGGTATCGTTGATCGTGCCGTTGTCGGTCTCGATGATCTGGCCGCGAACCATGATGCTCTTGTCCTGGAAATCATAGAAAAGGCCGGAGGTGGAACTGCCGGCGGCCAGTCCCTCGGCGATCTGGACCACGACCGAATTGGTGCTTTGATTCGAGGTTGGCTCGACCAGGTTCAGGAGGGTCGCCATCGGCGGGCCGGGACTGGTGTAGTACGCAGTCGTCAAGTCGGCGGGATGCGCCGCCGTGAGCGAGACATCGACGGAAAACCGTCGCACCGGACCGGTGGTGGTCGTGGTTGCGTCCCGGTAATAACCCACCAGCTTGGTCACATAGTTGTGGCCGGCCACAAGGCCCGAGACGGCCGTCCCGCTTGGACCCGTGTTGTCCGTGGTGCACGAAAAGATGGTCACCAGCAGCAGGAAATCGCCCGACTGCCCGTCCGCCACGTAGGCATCGACCGCCGGGCTTCCGCTTGAACGGTTCGTGAAATTCGGGAAGATGAGGAAATAGTTCGAGTAGGCGGCATCCGTGTCCATGTACTGCGTGAACGTGCGGATGTCGCGATTCACGCGGAGGCGGCCGCTGTCGTAGTAATAGGTGCGCAACGCCTGGGTGAGGAGCTTGACGGTGCCCATGACGACGAAGCCCAGGAGCGCCACCGCGATCATGATTTCCACCAGGGTAAAGCCCCGCGTGGAGCGGCGGCGCGAAGGAGGGAGGGAGGTCGGTTTCATGATCAGAAGCTGGGGACGGCGGAGCGGATGGAACGGACCGTGCCGACGGAGTAGCGCGTCCGGTTGCCGTCGAGGAACTGCCAGGTGTAGATGATCGTGATGCCGTAGGTCTTTTGGGCGTATCCGGAATTGTGGAGATCGGTGATCCAGACCCACAGGTTGAGATGCATGTCCGTGAGCCCGGTCAGGGTGGCGGCCGTCGTGTAGCCGCTCGAAATCGCGTTTGAATAATCCCGCGCGTTCGGCCACAGGGTCGTCCAGGCCACTTTCTGGGTCGTCGAGCCGGCGCTCGTGTCAGTGTTGGTCATGGACTCGGTGGTGCCGATGGTGACGTCCTTCGCCATGTCGAAGCTTTTGAGATTATCCTGCACCCCTGTGGGTGTGGTGCCAGCGGTGAGCGAAGCCAGAGAAGGAACGGAGCCGGTCGAGGTCTTGATGCTGTCGGTTACGCTGTCGCTGTACATCGACGGAATCGTGTACGTGCTGGAGAGCTGGGGATTGCCGTTCGAGTCGGCGTTGATCAGTGAATTCAAATCCATGTTCTTCATCTGCTCGAGGTAACCCTGAACGATGGTAATCGCCGTGTTCTGGTAGACGCTTCCCTCCGTCAGCCGGCGGGACTGGAGCTGGATCGCGAGGATGCCGGTGAGCGTCATGGCCAGGATCGCCAGGGCGGTCACCACCTCGACCAGCGTCATGCCGCCGGATTTCTTCGACCAACGAACGGGTGCTCCGAGGATGCGGCCCGGCTGGGGATGGGGGTGCGTGTTGGGCATTGCGGCGTCATCCTAGCAGAGGATCCGCCCGCTGTATACGGCCTTAAGCTGCCCTCAAATGGCCCTACGCCGGCTAGAGGCGTTCGGCCCTGATTTGGTAAGGAAGGTGCGAAAGGTCCCGCCACTGATCCCGTAGCGATGCCGTAGAAGCTGTTTTTGCCCTCGGATCGACCCGTCCTTTGGTGGTCGCCGATTTCCACATCGGCGACAGACGCGTCCCTCAGGAAACCGGCTCCCACCGGCTGCATCGTTCCATATCACTGATGCTGGGCTTCGGTGTACAGTGTCGCGGCTTGGGCGCGGCGGGCGACGCCGAGCTTGTCGAATACGGTCGCGAGGTAGTTCTTCACCGTCTTCTCCGTGAGATTGAGGCGTTCTCCGATTTCCTTGTTCGTGAGTCCTTCCGAGAGAAGGGCCAGGACTTTTCTCTCCTGGCCGGACAGCAGCATGAGTTTCTCGACCGGGCGGGCCTCGGGCCGGTTCTTCATCAGGCGCACGACGTGGTCCGTCAGCGAAGGGTCGAGCACCGAATGTCCCGACGCGACTTGTCGGATCGCATGGGCGAGCGACGTGCTGTCACTTTCCTTGAGCAGATAGCCCTGCGCACCGGCGGCAACGGCGTCGTGCACATTGCGCTCGTCGGTGGACGACGTGAGGATGAGCACACGTGAACCCGGACGCCGGCGCCCGATCTCGCGGCAGACATCGAGACCGGATTGATCCGGCAGGCGCAGGTCAAGAAGGACAACATCGGGCTGCAGTTTCTCCACCAGCGCGAGGCCATCGTGTCCGTTCGCTGCTTCGCCGATGATCTGGATTTCGACGCGATCCTCGAGCGCGGCGCGCAGCCCGAGGCGGATGATCGAACTGTCATCGATCATGACGACTTTAACCGCGGGAGGCGTCGGGCCGGTCGTCATGGCGGCGAGGCAACCGGGAGCAAAAGAAGAACGCGAGAGCCTTTTCCCGGCGCCGATTCCACGCGCAGGCTGCCGCCCATGCCCATGGCTCGGGCCCGCATGTTGGCGAGTCCGTGCCCTCCGCCTTCGCTGTTTCCCGTCATGAATCCGCGGCCGTCGTCCTGCACGGCGAGCGCCACCGTCGTGGCGTCGCGCTCCGCCCGGATCACGATCGAGCGGGCGCGCCCGTGGTGCACGGCGTTGCTGATCGCCTCGCGCACGATGTTCAGGACCTCGATGGCCTGATGCGGGCCGATGGAAGCCACGGCCGCCTGGTCGAGCTGGCGGACCACCGTGACTTCGGGTCCCGCGGGTCCGGTGTCCAGCATCTGTCCAAGCGCATCCTGGAACGACTGGCGCTGGATCTCGTCCGGCTCGAGTTCGCGGAGGTAGGTGCGGACCTCCTGGTTGAGGCGGCGCAGTTCGGAGATGCATTGCTGCAGGCGCTGTGCAACCTCGGGCTCGGCGTTGGTCCGGCGGTCGACGCTCTCGAGGGAAAGGCTGACGGCGTAAAGCGTCTGGCAGATGTTGTCGTGAAGCTCCCGTCCCAGGCGCGCGCGCTCCTCCCGCGAACGCGTCAGCAGATCGCGGCTCACGGTGAGGTCCTGTTCGGCCCGCTGGCGGGCGCCCGTTTCCCGCTCGAGGAGCACGCCGCGCTCGGCGGTGAGCCGCGCAAGGTGGGCGAGGCCGCCCATCTCGGATTCCGCGTGGCGCCAAGGGGTGCCTGCGAGCGACTCCGGCTGGCCGCGTTGCGGCAGCGCGCCCAGGATGGGAATGGCCAGCAGCAGAAGGGCGATGAGGATCGCGGCGGCAAGCGCCTGGCGCTGCAGGACGGCGAGGCGTTGGGTCACAAGCGGCGCAAAATACAGCCGGATCACTTTGGACGGATCGTGCCGCAGCGGGCAGTCCACGGCCAGGCCGCCGCCGACCGGGGGATGGCGGGCGTCGTCCGCCGAAAGCATGCTCGCCCGCCCGCCCAGGGCGCCGCCGAGCGATTGCAGCAGGGGTTCGTCCCAATTTGCATGCAGCGACTCCGCGAGGACCACGGCCTGGGAGAGTTGGGCGCGGCGCGCCGTCAGGGCCGCCTCCTGGAGGCGCGCGGTCTCCCCCTGCAGCCACCACTGGAGCACGGCGAGGCCCGCAAGAAAAAATGCGAGCAGCAACAGCGCGATCCGCAGCGGGCGGGGGAGCGGTTTCATTTCCGGCTCCGCATCATGCCGGCTCGCGCCGGGACGTCAAAACCTTCGACAATTCCCAAATCAACGCTACAAATTTTACCCTTTTATGAAGTCATTCTACATCACGACGGCCATCGACTACGTGAATGGTTCGCCGCACCTCGGCCACGCCTATGAGAAGGTGCTGACGGACGTCATCGCGCGGTTCCGCCGGCTGATGGGCGACCGGGTGTATTTCCTGACCGGGGTCGACGAGCACGGCCAGAAGGTGCAGGCGAGCGCGCGCAAGCGGGGTATTCCGCCGCAGCAGTTCTGCGATGAGGTGAGCGCCGAATTCCGGGCCCTCCTGCCGCGGCTGAACGTGGCCAACGACGATTTCATCCGGACGACCGAGGAGCGGCACAAGAAGGTGGTGCGCGCCGTCCTCCAGCAGCTCTTCGACCAGGGCCAGATCTACCAGGCCGAGTACAAGGGCTTTTATTCGACCCGGCAGGAGCAGTTTCTCCAGGACAAGGATCGGAGTCCGGACGGCTCCTGGCCCGAGATCTTCGGTGAGGTGACGGAAATCACCGAGGCGAACTATTTCTTCCGACTGAAGCAGTATCAGGACTGGCTGGTGCAGTTCCTGGCTGCGAATCCGGCCTTCATTTTTCCCGCGTTCCGCCAGAAGCAGGTGCTGGAATTCCTCAAGGAACCGTTGAACGACCTCTGCATTTCGCGTCCGCGCGAGCGTCTGGAGTGGGGCATTCCGCTCCCGTTCGACGAGAAATACGTCACCTACGTGTGGTTCGACGCGCTCATCAATTATTACTCGGCGGTGGCGGACAAGCCCGGCCTGTGGCCCGCGACCTGGCACGTCATCGGCAAGGACATCCTGGTGCCGCCGCACGCGGTGTACTGGCCGATCATGCTGCACGCCGCGAAGCTGCCGCTTCCCGGTGGCATCATCGCGCACGGCTGGTGGCTCCAGAGCGGCGCCAAGATGTCGAAGAGCACCGGCAACGCGCTCAACCCGCTCGACCTGGTCACGGAATTCGGCGCGGACGCCTTCCGCTATTTCCTGCTGCGCGAAATGAACGTCGGCCAGGACAGTGATTTCACCCGCGAGCAGTTTCTCGTGCGCTACAACAGTGAACTCGCGAACAATCTCGGCAACCTGGTCAACCGCACGCTCAACATGACGACGCGCTTCGCGGCCGGGACGATTCCGGCGGCGGATCCGGCGGCCGAAGGCGAACTCGAGCGGGCGGTGCGCGACCTGTGGAGCCGCACGCGCGACGAGTTCATCCCGCTTTGCGAGGGCTTCCAGTTCCACACGGCGCTGGAGCGGGTGATGCTGTTTCTCACGGAGACCAACGCCTACATCGAGAAGCGTGCACCGTGGAAATTGGGAAAATCGCCGGCACCCGCCGACCAGGCGGCGCTGCGGACGTCCCTCGCGACCATGGCGGAAGCGCTCCGGCTGGCCGCAGCGGTCCTCCAAATCGTGATGCCCGCCGCGACCGAAAAGATCAATGAGGTCCTTGGATCCTCGCCCGCGGGAAGCTGGCACGGGCAGCTCGAGTGGGGTGCGAGCCTCGCCGGCGCCAGGGTTGCGCCGGCACTCGTGCTTTTTCCGAAACCGTCCACTCCGTGAGGACCTTCGCGTTCTCCGTCCGCCATCGCCCGGGGTCCGGCCGATGAACGTCCTGCCGGTCAATCCGTCGGACAACCCGACTCCGGGAGCGCTGCGGACGTTTCTATCCCTTTGCGCCGAAAACGCGCGGGCGACGGGACGGCCGCAGTTGGCGAGCATCAGCATGGCCGTCGAGAGCCTCGATCCGCTGGCGGTACTCGAATCGATCTTTGAGGCGGACGAAATCCATTTCTACGCGGAACGACCCGCCCAGGGTTTCGCGGTCGCCGGGGCCGAGGCGGTGCTGGAGCATGTCGGCGGAGGGCCGGACCGGTTCGCCCGGGCGCGGGCGTGGATCGAGGAGGTTCTCGCGGCCACCATTGCCGTGGGCCCGGTCGACGAACCCTTTGCCGGACCGCATTTCTTTTTGTCCGCCACCTTCAGCCCCGGGGCGCCGGCGGACCGTCCTTTTCCCGGTTTGCGCGTATTTGTGCCGCGCTGGCAGGTTTCGCGCATGGGCGACGGATCCGTTGCGGTGGCAAACATTCCCGTGCCGGCGGATGCTCCCGTCGATCTGCTCGCGGAGCGGGTGTGGAAGGCGCACGCCAAATTCCGGTCGTTTGACTATTCGGTCGCGCGGCGGCAGGAGCGGCCGCCGGCGCCCGGACGGCGGATCGAGGTGGGCGAGACCGGCTGGTACCGGCGGGCCGTGGCCACCGCGCTCGAGGAGATCGCCCGCGGGGATTACGCCAAGGTCGTGCTGGGCCGGGCGCAAAAATTCGAGACGGACGCGCCCTTTCATCCGCTTGGCGTGCTCAATCATCTCCGCCGGCGGTACCCGGAGTGCTATGCGTTTTCGGTCGGCAGCGGGCTGGGGCCGAGTTTCATCGGGGCATCGCCGGAACGGCTGATCCGGGTGGCGCACGGCCGCCTGCATACGGAGGCCCTGGCGGGCTCGGCGCCGCGGGGTCGCTCCGCCAGCGAGGATGCGCGCCTGGCCCGGGCGCTCCAGCAGGACGAAAAGGAGCGGCACGAGCACCAGCTGGTGATCGACGCGATCGGGTCGCAACTGTCCGACCTCGGCATCGCGATCGAGTACCCGGCGGTGCC
>DASYDZ010000148.1:0-2850 GCA_036499305.1 Candidatus Didemnitutus sp. | reverse complement strand
CCACCGCCAGAATCCGATTATGCACCTGACCCGCATCGGCCTCGCGCGCGCGTTCGACCAGTTTCACCACCGCGCTGCCATCCCAGCCGCTGTAAGCCGAATTCGTCGACGAGGTCAGCTCGCTCGCCAGGTGCGTGAGATCCGGTAGCGTTCCGACGATCGGTCCGAGAATGAGGTCGTAGTCGTGTGAGGCCACCCGGTGCTGGAAATCCTCCTCGTCGACCGGGAGCAGGTAAACCTGCAGGCCGAGTCGCTCGCGCCATTGCTCCGCACAGATCTCGGGCAGGCGCACGGACGCCTCCGTTCCCGCGCTCCGATACGGCCATCGCAGCACGGGCAGATTGCGGCCGCCGGGAAAACCGGCCTCCGCGAGCAATCGGCGTGCCTCACCGAGGTCTTCGCGGACGGTGCGCACGTCTTCCCAGTCCGCCACCGGCGGCAGGCAGGTGCGGGCCGGACGGACATTGGCCGTCGAAATCTCGCGGGCCATCACGGCGCGATCGAGGGCCAGGGAAAGGGCTTGCCGGACGCGACGGTCGGCCAGCGGTCCGCGGCGAAGATTGAAGTGGACCGACCCGACCGCGAGGGTGGGATCGCGCCAGACCTCGATCCCCGCATCGCGCGGCACGGAGATTTCTCCGGAGGCCAGCCGGTCGCTCAACTGCGCCTTCCCCGAGCGGAGGACGAGTTCATAAAGTGACGCATCCTCGGCGTACTGGAACTCCACCTGCGCCAGCCGGATCTCGCCGCGCGCGCGATAGAATGGATTGGGGCGAAGCGTGACCTTGTCAGGATTCGCCTCCGCCAGCTCAAACGGCCCGTTGGTCACCAGGCGCGTGGGATGGGTCCAATAGGAACCATCCTCGAGCGCAACCACGGTGGCGGCGTGAAGCGGCATCCAGGCCGGGTCACAAAGCTCCATCAGCAGACCGGGAACCGGGTGTTCAAATTCCAGCCGGAGCGTCCGGTCGTCGAGCGCGGTCGCGCCGAGGACCGCCGGGTCGGACCGTCGTCCCGCCGACAGCTCGCTGCCGTTCTTGAGAATCGCCAGCGATTCACTGAGCCGGGAAAAGCGGGCGAAGGCGCGCCGGATCGCGAAGACGAAATCTCCCGCCACGAGCGGATCGCCGTTATTCCAGCGCAGTCCGGCACGAAGGTGAAACACCGCGGTCCGGTGATCGGGGGAAATGTCCCAGCTTTCCGCCATCGCGGGCACCGGCGCCTGCACCCGCGGATCGAACTCCACCAAGCCTTCGCGCAGCGCCTGGAGGAGACGGTTCCGAATCGCCACGGTTCCCGTTTGGGCCGGCTGCTGCGGATCAAGCGATTGGATCCGGCTGGTCGAAACGATCCCAAGGATCTGCTCGTTCGGTGCGTGGCGGCCGACCCGGTAGCGCGCCGACCAAATCAGACCGCCGGCCAGACCCGCCAGGGCCAGACCCGCCAGCAGAAAGGGAGGCGTGGGCGCGCGAAGCATGAAGGACCAGTATGGCGCGGCCAGTTACACGGATGGCCGGTCCAAATACAATCATCCGGCGACCAGGCGATTGCCGGCCAGAGCCGAGACGCCAGGATTTGCCCACCAGTTACACTTCCGGCGGGGCGAGCCGTCAAATCTTCGGGCCTCGCTGCGCGTAGTAACGGGCTCGCAAACGGAGCCCGTTGAGCCGGATGAAGCCCGTGGCGTCGCTTTGATTGTACCAGCTCTTAACGCCCTCCATCGACGCCACCTTCATGTCGTAAAGCGACTCTGGCGACTTCCGCCCACAGGTGATGATGTTGCCCTTGTAAAGCTTGAGCCGGACGGTTCCGGTCACGTGCCGCTGCGACTCGTCGACCAGTGCCTGCAGGGCCTCGCGCTCCGGGGCGAACCAGAATCCGTAGTAAACGAGCTCGGCATACTTCGGGATGAGCGAATCGCGCAGGTGCATGACTTCGCGGTCCATCGTCAGCGACTCCACCTGCCGGTGCGCGTGCATCAGGATGGAGCCGCCCGGCGTTTCATAGACTCCGCGCGACTTCATGCCGACGAAACGATTCTCGACCAGGTCGACGCGTCCGACGCCGTGCCGGCCGCCGAGCTTGTTGAGCGTCTTCAGCACGCCCGCCGGCGAAAGCTTCCGTCCGTTGACCGCCACGCAGTCGCCCTTCTTGAAATCAAGCTCCACGTATTCGGCCTTGTTCGGCGCGTCCTCGGGCGACACCGAAAGCTTGAACATCTTCTTGTTGGCCGAGGTCGTCGGATCGAACCATGGATCCTCGAGGATTCCGGCCTCGTAGGAAATATGGAGGAGATTGCGATCCATCGAATATGGCTTCTTCAGCGACGCCTCGACGGGGATGCGATGCTTGCGGCAATAGGCGATCATCTCGGCCCGGCCGGGAAATTTTTCGCGGAACGCCTCGATCTTCCATGGCGCGATGATCTCCAGTTGCGGAGCCATCGCCATGTAGGTCAGCTCGAAACGGCACTGGTCGTTGCCCTTCCCCGTCGCGCCGTGCGCGACCGACGTGGCTTTCTCGCGGCGCGCGATGTCGATCTGCGCCTTGGCGATCAGCGGGCGCGCGATCGAGGTGCCGAGATAGTATTGCCCCTCGTAAACCGCATTCGCCCGCACCATCGGATAAATGAAGTCCCGCGCAAACTCCTCGACCAGGTCGAGCGTATAATGCCGCGTCGCCCCGGTCGCCCGCGCCTTCGCCGACAGTCCCTTCAGCTCCTCTTCCTGCCCGATGTCGGCGGCAAACGTAACGATTTCCGCATCATAAGTCTCACGCAGCCACTTGACGATCACCGAGGTGTCGAGGCCGCCGGAATAAGCGAGGACGATCTTCATGGCAAAAGCCGAT
>DASYDZ010000147.1:0-14964 GCA_036499305.1 Candidatus Didemnitutus sp. | reverse complement strand
CTCGGCCATCACAAGGGCGAGCATGCGCCGGGCGATCGCCTCGAACTTCCCTCGCTCCTGTGCGCCGCCCATAACGTGCTGCTGGCCCACGGCCGCTCCGTGCAGGTCATCCGCGCCCACGCCCGGAAAAAACCGCGCGTGGGCTGGTCCCCCACCGGCGACATTCCCGTCCCGCTGACGGAAAATCCCGCTGACATCGCCGCCGCGCGGGAACTCTATTGGGCGGTGAATCCCGCCGATGTCTGGAATCAGGCTTGGTGGATGGATCCGGTCGCGCTCGGCCGCTATCCCGAGAACGGCCTGCAGGCCTACGGCGCGCGGGCGCCGGCGTTTTCGGCGCAGGACCTGCGGACCATCGCGCAGCCGCTCGATTTCTTCGGCCTCAATATCTACAACGGCTATTTGGTCCGCGCCGGCGCGGACGGACGCCCCGAACGCCTGCCGCCGACCGTCGGAGACGCCTCGACGCACAACCAGTGGCGGGTCATGCCGTCCGCGCTGCGTTGGGGTCCGAAATGGGTCCACGAACGCTATGGCCTGCCCGTCGTCATCACGGAAAACGGCATGGCCGGACACGACTGGGTCAACATGGACGGACGCGTCCCCGATGCCCCGCGAATCGACTACGTGGCCCGCTATCTGCGCGAACTTCGCCGGGCGATGGCCGACGGCGTGAAGGTGGAAGGCTATTTCCATTGGTCGCTGCTGGACAACTTCGAGTGGGCCGAAGGTTTCCGTTATCGGTTCGGCCTGGTGCACGTCGATTTCGTCACCCAGCAGCGAACGCTGAAGGATTCCGCGCGCTGGTACGGCGAGCTCATCCGCACCAACGGCGCCAACCTGCCGGATTGATACAGGGCGGCGTCTCCCCTCGGGGCGGTAGGGATCGATGTCCCCCATCGATCCGCCCGCTTCATGGTTGTAGCCGGGTCCGCAGGGCCCGGTGGGCATGGGCCCGCGAAACACGCAACTGACACACAATCCATAACGGTCGGGGAATTCTTATGGCCGCGAAGGAACGCAAGGAACGACGCCATATCTTGGCTTGCCGCTCGCGGCGACCGCGGGCTCGGCTTGATCACGCTGCGAATCAAACCCGGTAGGGCCCGATGTCCCCCATCGATCCGCCCAATCTCATGGTTGTAGCCGGGTCCGCAGGGCCCGGTTCCTTTTTTGCCCGCGAAATACGCGAAACCAGGACAGGGATTCGCCCGGCGGCGAGGAATGATACAGGCCGGCGTTCCGCATCTTCCCCGCCACGCGTCGCCGTTATTGCAGCAGTCCGGCGAGGTGGGGCCGCACGAGCTGCACCCATTGCCCCTCGCGACTCGTCCCGGTCGGAAGCACGCGCGGATTCCGCAGCACGCGGGCGAGCACCCAAAGGCGCATGAACCGCTCGCGGAAGCGCACCTTGCTGCCCTGCTTTTCCAAGACCGCCGTCGGGCCTTTCAGGAACGGCTTGATGGCCTGGTCGGCGGACTGGTGGGTCTTGAAACCGGCGAGTCCCAGGAACTCGCTGCCGAAAATCTCCAGCTCCCCCTCGCACAGCGACAGGGCGAAAAGCATTCGTCGCTGGCTGGGCGTGGCGCCTCCCAGCACGCGTTCGCCGGAACGCCCGATTTCGGCCATGAGGGTGCTCACCGCGGCGCGCAGTTCCGCCAGGCCAATCGGGCCCGGCGCCGAGCGCGCCCACAGATGATAGGCCAGTTGCTGGAGCTCGTTCGGATTGTCGCCCGCGAGAGAGAAGAGGGCCGCCAGGACGCTCTCGTCCAGCGTGCGTCCACCCTTCTCAAACTGGTCGGCGAGAAATTGAGCCATGTCCGCGCGCGGGAGCGCCCCCACCTCGAGAATGCGCGCCGACTGGTAGAACGGGCTCTGGGAAGCCGTGAAAATGTCGGTGAGCGAGTCCTTGGCGCTGCCGGCAAAAAGGTAGGTGATTCGGTCGTGTCGCTGGATTTCCCCGCGCAGCACACCGAGCAGGTGCTGCGCCGGCTTTTCCTCGAGGCGGTCCACGATTTCTTGAAACTCGTCGAAAAAGACGGTGAGCGGCTTCCATTCGCTCACGCGCGCCAGCAGCCCCATCACCTGCATCACGGTCGAGGCTCTCGTCGGCTTGGCCTCGATCTGGACAAAGGGGAGATCGACGCGGAGCGACGATACCGCCGCCAAGGCCTCCTTCATCGCCGGGGGAAGGTGTTTCGTCAGCGGCCGCCTGCCGGAGAGGACCCTCTCCAGGCGCGCCAGCACCCGATCCATGAAATCCTCGACGGAGGCCAGTCCCAGCAAATCCACCGAGACGAGCAGGCTGTCACCCTCCGCCAGCGTATGCTCGACCAGACTCGTCTTGCCCATGCGCCGGTCGCCCAGCAGCACCAGCCGCTGCCGATTCCCGACCGTCTCGCGAAGGCTGCGTTCCAACTGCGGGCGGGGGCAAAAGGGCACGCCCGGACCCAGCACCTGCCCGAAGATGAATGGGTTGGCTGGGTCAGGCTTCATGTCCGCCATGCAAGAGATTCATTGCATTTAGGCAACCATGTTCTTGCATCATGTTCCGGGCGCAGCGACGAGTCCCCCAGGTCCGGCAACCGCGGTTCGCCTGATCGCACCTTTCGGCATCCATTTCGCGTGTTCGCGGGCAACTCCGATGGCCTCTCGCCCGCCGCTCACGCCGCCGCGGCTTCGTGGGTCCGGTGCGGGAAGGGCGCGAACCAGGCCAGGACGATCGGCACGATCGAGAACAACAGGACCCACAGAAAAAATGCGTGGTAGTTCTGGTGCACGGCGCCGAAGAGGAAACCGCTGATCGTGCCGGTGAACCATTTCGTGCCCGCCATCACGCCGGTCGCAAAGGCGTAGTGCGACATCTTGTATTTTCCCGGCGCCATCTGCTGCATCATGTAGAGGATGTGGCCCACCGAACCGAACCCGAAGCCGATCTTCTCGACCGTCACGATGACGCCGACCAGCCCGATGCTCTGCGGCATCCAGAGGCTCAGCAGGTAGTAGGTCAGATGGGGCACGTTCAGCGCCAGCGCGAGCCAGACGAACGAGCGCCGCAGGCTGTAGCGCGCGGCAAAAAAGCCGCCGAGCAGCGTGCCGCCGATGAATCCGACGGTGCCGAGCGTGTTGTAGAGATTGCCGATCGCCTGGTTGTTGAAGGCCAGCCCGCCGGCTGCCCGCGTATCGAGCAGGAACAACGCCCCGAATTTCTCGATGAACCCCTCGCCGAACCGGTAAAAGAAACAGACGACGAGCATCAGGATCATCTGGTCCTTGCGGAAAAACGACACCCACGTCTCCCGCAGCGCGCGCGCCGCGTCGCCCAAGCCCTTGCCCTGCAGGTGCGATGGCTCTCCTTCCGGCAGGCTTCGCGTGTGCCAGAGGGCGCAGAGCAGCATCAGTCCGGCCACGATCGCCATCATGGTCACCCACGCCTTGATCCAGTCGAAGCCCATCGATTCGTGCAGGTATCCGGTGACGGTGACGAGCGAGCCGGAAGACACGATCGAACCCGCGTTCCAAAACATCCCCTGCACGCCGGCGTACCGGGCCTGGTCGGAATCGTTCAGCGTCGTCATGTAGATCGCATCCGCCGCGATGTCCTGCGTCGCGGACGCGAAACCCGTGATCCAGAAAAACGCCAGCGACAGCCGGAAGACACCGTCGAGCGGCAGGACGAAGGCCACGGCCCCGATCGCCGCCACCATGAAAAACTCCATCGCCAGCACCCACCAGCGCTTCGTCTTGAACGGCTCCATGAACGGCGACCACAGCGGCTTCAGGACCCAGGGCAGGTAGATCTGGCTCGTGTACAGCGCGATCGTCTCGTTCGAGTACCCGAGGTTCTTGTACATGATCACGGACGAGACCGCCGCGGCGTTGTTCGGCAGGCCCATCGCAAAATACAGGGAGGGCACCCATTTCAGCGGGTGCCGTCGGCGTTCGGTCGGGGTTGGCATGGGGTGGGGTTCGATCGGAACGGGCGCAGCGAGGCATCGCGCTCCGCCAAAAGCGGGACGATCGGTCGTTGGGGTCGGGGTCGCGCGAAGTATCTGGCGTCCATGGAAAAACGCCATCCCGAATCGGTCTCTCCCCTGTCGCGACGCCGTTGCGCGCCAAAAAAATTCTTGCGCCTGCTCCGCTCCTGCCGCTTTCTCTCGGCCTCGATCGCCCCATGGCCTCGCTCCATCATCACCACCACGCCGACTAGCCTTCCCGAACGGGGAGGCTGGAAATGCCTTCCCGGGTGATGACTCAAATTTCCGAAACCCCGGCTGGCATGTCCCGCCGGGGTTTTTTATTTCGCCCCTTCAATCCGCGCGTCATTCGTCACTCACCCTCACCCTCACTCTCACTTTCACCCTCACTTTCACTTTTCCGCCATGCCTCCCGCCACTCCGCCCAAGGACCGCCTCCGCCTCGCCCTGCAAAAGAGCGGGCGGTTGTCCACCGATTCGCTCGATGTGCTCAGCCGCTGCGGCATCAAGCTCAAGTCGCCCAAGGAGCGCCTGCTCATCCACGCGGAAAACTTTCCGCTCGATGTCCTGCTGGTGCGCGATGACGACATTCCGCAGCTCGTCATGGATGGCGTCTGCGACCTTGGCATTGTCGGCACCAACGTGCTCGAGGAATCCGCCCTCGAGCGGCGCAGCGCGGGCGACGGACATGCCTACGCCGTCGAGCGCAACCTCGAGTTCGGCGGCTGCCGGCTGGCGATTGCGCTGCCGGAGGAAAAATCGTATGCCGGACCGCAGGACCTGCAGGGCTTGCGCATCGCCACGACCTACCCGCAACTGACCCGCCGCTACCTTTCCGCGCAGGGCGTGACCGCCGAGGTCGTGCAGCTCAGCGGCTCGGTGGAGATCGCGCCGCGCCTCGGACTGGCCGAGGCGATCTGCGACCTCGTGGCCACCGGCTCCACCCTGGAGGCGAACAAGCTTCGCGCCGTCGAGACGATCTTCCGCAGCACCGCGGTCCTGATCCGGGGCGACCGCCCGCTCAATGCCGAGAAGGCGCACGCGCTCGAAATCATGCTGCGCCGCCTCGATGGCGTGCAACTCGCCGCCGAGGCGAAGTACATCATGCTCCACGCCCCGAAGGCCGCACTCCCCGAGATCAAGCGCCTGCTGCCGGGCTCGGAAAACCCGACGCTCCTGCCGCTCGCCGGCGACGACTCGCGGGTCGCCCTGCATGCCGTCTGCCAGGAGGCCGTCTTCTGGGAAACCATGGAGGCGTTGAAGAAAGCCGGCGCGAGCAGCATCCTCGTGCTCCCGATCGAAAAAATGATGCTCTGACCCGCGCGCCCACCGCGCCATGAAGATTCTCGTCTGGAAAAAACTCTCCCCGCGCCAGCGCCACGCCGCCCTGGCCCGCCCGGCGCCGTCCGCGCGGCGGGGCCGGACCGCCGCCGTGGCGCGGATCCTCGCCGAGGTGAGGCGCGATGGAGATGCCGCCCTCCGGCGCCTGACGGAAAAATTCGACGGCGTGCGCCTTTCCCGCCTGCGCGTATCGGCCGCGGAGTTTGCCGCGGCACGGAAACTCCTGACCTCCGCCGATCGCACGGCGCTGCGCACCGCCTATCGCAACCTCGTCCGGTTCCACCGCGCGCAGAAGACCGCCCCGGTGCGGGTCGAGACAACGGCCGGGATGGTCTGCGAGAAGGAAACGCGTCCGCAGCGTGCGGTGGGCCTGTACGTGCCCGGCGGCAGCGCACCGCTTTTTTCCACCGCGCTGATGCTCGGCGTTCCGGCGCAGCTCGCGGGCTGCCCGCAGCGCGCACTCTGCACTCCGCCCGGGCGCGATGGACGCGTCAGCCCGTGGATCCTGGCGGCCGCGGAGCTCTGCGGAATCCGCGACGTGTTCAAGGTCGGCGGGGCGCAGGCCATTGCGGCCCTGGCGTGCGGCACGGGCACGATCCCGCGCTGCGACAAGCTCTTCGGCCCGGGCAACGCCTTCGTCACGGAGGCGAAGCTCCAGGTCTCCCAAACCGGCTGCGCCATCGACCTGCCGGCGGGTCCGTCCGAGGTCATGGTGGTCGCCGACGATCGCGCGCGCGCCGATTTCGTCGCGGCCGACCTGCTTTCCCAGGCCGAACACGGTCCGGATTCGCAGGTCATCCTGGTCGCATTTTCCCGCATGTTCGCGGAACGCGTGCGCGCCGAAATCGAGCGCCAGCTGGCCAGTCTGCCGCGCCGCGCCATCGCGCGCCGGGCGCTCGCCGCCAGCCGGCTGTTGATCGCCGACCGGGAAGAAGACGCCGTGGCCATCGCGGACGCCTATGCGCCGGAACATCTGATCCTGCAGATCGCGCAACCCCGCCGCCTCGCCCGGCGCGTGCGCGCGGCCGGGTCGATTTTCCTCGGGCCGTGGACTCCCGAATCACTCGGCGACTATGCGAGCGGGACCAACCACGTCCTGCCCACGGGCGGCTGGGCGACGGCGTGCAGCGGCCTCGGGCTCGCGGACTTCCAACGCACCTTGACCCTGCAATCGGCCTCGACCCGCGGGCTGGCCCGGCTCGGTCCCGTGGTCGCCCGCCTGGCGCGCGCGGAAAACCTCGAGGCCCACGCCCGGGCCGTCGAGGTTCGCCTCCGGAGGATTTCCCGATGAGCGCCGTCGATCCCGTCCTCAAGCTCGTCCGGCCCGAGATTCTCGCGCTGACGCCCTACAGTTCCGCCCGGAGCGAGGCGAAGGGCATCGGCGCTGCCGCCGCCACGATCTGGCTCGATGCGAATGAGAACCCCGAGACGCCCTCGGCGCACGGCCCGCTGCTGAACCGCTATCCGGAGCCGCAGCCGGGAACGCTGGTCGCGCAACTGGCCGCGCGCTACGGCATGCCGGCCGCACAGGTGCTGGTGACGCGCGGCTCCGACGAGGGCATCGACCTCCTCCTGCGCGCGTTCTGCCGGGCGGGCCGCGATGCGATCCTGATCACGCCGCCGACCTACGGCATGTACGCCGTGGCCGCGGGCATCCAGGACGCGCGCGTCGTGGCCGCACCGCTGGCGCGCGAACGCGATTTCGCGCTCGATCCCGAGGGCGTGCTCGCCGCGACCAGTCCCGACGTGAAGATCGTGTTCCTCTGCTCGCCGAACAATCCCACCGGCCAGCGCCTCGACCCCGCCGCGGTGCAGACCATCGTGACCGCACTCCTGGGCCGCGCGGTGGTTGTCCTGGACGAGGCCTATCTCGAGTTTTCGGGTTCGGACGGATTCGCCCGCGTCATCGCGGAGAATCCCAACCTGATTGTCCTCCGTACGCTCTCGAAGGCCTTCGGGCTCGCGGGCGCACGGGTTGGTACGACGATCGCGCGGCCGGAGATTATATCCGTCCTGCGCAAGATCATCGCGCCGTACCCCATCCCGACGCCGGTCGAGCAGGCCGCGCTCGCGGCCCTCACGCCCGAAGGCCTCGCCGCCGCGACGGCCTCGATCCGCACGCTGGTGTCCGAGCGGGAACGCCTCGCCACCGCCCTGCGCGGCCTGCCGGCAGTCCGCCGGGTGTGGCCGAGCGACGCCAATTTTCTGCTCGTCGAGGTCCGCGATGCCACCCGCGCCATGGACGCGGGGCGCGCCGCCCGCGTCATCTGGCGTGACCGGCAGCGCGACGTGCCGGGCACCATCCGCATCACCGTCGGCACCGCCGCGGAAAACATCCGCACGCTGGAGGTCATGTCCCGTGTCTGAGGCGACGACCATCAGTCGAGGAGCCGAGGCCGCGCGTGGCAAGGACGGCCCCCGCCGCGGTCATGATGCCCCTTGGTGGAATGCGGCCTCCGGACGCGTTCTCTTCTCCTGTTCCTCGAGGCAAGCGCGTCCGGAGGCCGCGCTCCACCCCGACCGATTCAGCAACCGCCATCCTTCATTTTTCCCATGAGTACGGCCAAGAAAATCCTGTTCCTCGACCGCGATGGCACGCTCATCACCGAGCCGGCCGATTTCCAGATCGACCGCCTCGACAAATTCGCGCTGGAGCCGGACGTCATCCCGGCGCTGCGCCGCCTCCGCGACGCGGGCTACACGTTCGTGATGGTGACCAACCAGGATGGCCTCGGCACGCCGAGCTTCCGCGAGGCCGAATTCCGCCCGCTCCAGGACCTGCTGCTGCGCCTCCTCGAGTCGCAGGGCATTGCCTTCGAAGCCGTTCGCGTCTGCCCGCACACCAAGGCCGATGGCTGCGATTGCCGGAAGCCGAAGGTCGGGCTGGTGCTCGATTATCTCCGTGACACCACCTGGTCGCGCGAACACTCGTGCGTGATCGGCGACCGCGAAACCGATGTCCAGCTCGCGACCGCGCTCGGCATCCGGGGCCTGCGCTACCAGCCGCGACAACTGGGCTGGATGGAAATCGCCCGGCAGATCGCCGACGCTCCGCGCCGCGCCACGCTCGAGCGGAAGACCAGGGAAACGAGCATCACGATCTCCGTCGATCTCGACACGCCGGGGCCGGCCCGGCTCGACACCGGCATCGGGTTCTTCGACCACATGCTCGAACAGATCGCGAAGAACGCCAACATCGGGCTCGCCATCACCTGCGAGGGAGACCTCGAGATCGACGAGCATCACACCGTCGAGGACGTGGGCCTCGCGCTCGGCTCGGCGTTGAAGCAGGCCATGGGCGACAAACGCGGGCTCGGCCGCTACGGGTTCACGCTGCCGATGGACGAGGCGCAGGCGCAGGTGGCGCTCGACCTCAGCGGCCGCCCCTATTTCGTCTTCGCGGGCAAGTTCCCGCGCGATCTGGTCGGCGAGCTGCCCACCGAGCTGGTGCCGCATTTTTTCCGGTCGGTCAGCGACACGCTCGGCGCGACGCTGCACATGAGCGTCACCGGCGACAACACACACCACATGGTCGAGACGCTCTTCAAGGGTTTCGGCCGCGCGCTGCGGCCGGCCCTGTCCCGTGGCGACGGCCGCGAAGTCCCGAGCACCAAGGGAGTGCTCTGATGATCGCGATTGTCGAGAGCGGGGGCGCCAACATCTCCTCGGTGCGGTTCGCCCTCGAGCGCCTCGGCGTCGCCAGCGAGCTGACGGCCGATCCGGCGGTGATCCGCGCGGCCGACCGGGTCATCCTGCCCGGCGTCGGCGCGGCGCCGGCGGGCATGCAGCGGCTGCGCGATCGCGGGCTGATCGAGTGCGTGCGCAGTCTGCGCCAGCCGGTGCTCGGCATCTGCCTCGGCATGCAGTTGCTCTTCGATTCCTCCGAGGAGGGTCCGGTCGATTCGCTCGGCCTGGTTCCCGGGCAGGTCGCCTTGCTGCCGGAATCGCCCGGGATCACGGTTCCCCACATGGGCTGGAACACGATCGATGTCCGCCGGGACAACCCGCTGCTCGCCGGCTTCGACGCCGCCACGCGGTTCTATTTTGTCCACAGCTTCGCGGGTCCGGTCAACGAATTCACGCTCGCCGCCACCACGCACGGCCGCCCGTTCGCCGCGGTCGTGCAGCGCGGCAATTTTTCCGGCGTCCAGTTCCACCCGGAACGTTCCGGCGCCGCGGGAGCGCGCCTGTTGCGCAATTTCCTGGAGGCCGCCGCATGATTGTCTATCCCGCCATCGACCTGCGTGGCGGACGGGTCGTCCGCCTCACCGAGGGCCGTTTCGACCAGGAGACCACCTATGGCGACAACCCGCTCGCCACCGCGCGATCGTTCGCGACCGACGGGGCGATCTGGATGCATCTGGTTGATCTCGACGGCGCCCGGGATCCGGCGAATCGCCAGACCGCGCTCGTCGAGCGCCTGGCCCATGAAAGCGGCCTGCTCGTGCAGACGGGCGGCGGCATCCGCGACGAATCGCAGGTCGCCGCGCTGCTGGCGGCCGGCGCGCAGCGGGTGATCGTCGGCAGCGTCGCGGCGCGCGAGCCCGATCGCGTGCGCGACTGGCTCAGGCGTTTCGGCGGCGGACGCATCGTCCTCGCGCCGGATGTGCGCATCGGGGCCGATGGCACGGCCCGCGTCGCCGCGGCCGGCTGGCAGGAGGAAACCGCGCTGACGCTGGACGATTTTCTCGGGCTTTATCTGGAGGCCGGCCTGGTGCATGTCCTGTGCACCGACATCGGCCGCGACGGCAAGCTGACCGGAACGAACGTCGGATTATACGCGGATCTCGTGCGGCGGTTTCCCGCACTCCAAATCCAGGCATCGGGCGGCGTGGCCTCACTGGAGGATCTCCGGGCGGCACGCGCCGCCGGTGCGGCGGGCGCGGTCGTCGGGCGCGCGCTCTACGAAAGGAAATTCACGCTCACGGAGGCCCTCACGTGCTAGCGCGCCGCCTCATCCCGTGCCTCGATGTCCGCGACGGCCGCGTCGTGAAGGGCGTCCAGTTCCGCGACCACGTCGACATGGGCTCGATCCTCGACCTCGCGCAGCGCTATCGCGACGAGGGCGCCGACGAGCTGGTTTTCTACGACATCACCGCGAGCAGCGACCAGCGCACGGTTTCGGCCGACTGGGTGACAAAGGTGGCGCGCGTGCTCGACATCCCTTTCTGCGTCGCGGGCGGAATCCGCTCGCTCGACGAGGCGCGCCGCCTGCTCGATCGCGGGGCGGACAAGATCTCGCTCAACTCGCCCGCGCTCGAGCAGCCCGCGCTGGTTGGAGAGCTTGCCACCGAGTTCGGCTCGCAGTGCGTGGTCGTCGGCATCGACAGCCGCGCCGAGAACGGCGACTACTACGTCAAGCAATACACCGGCGACCCCGCCAGGACCCGCGCCACGCGCTGGCGCACGGTGGACTGGGCGCGCGAGGCGCAGCGCCTCGGGGCCGGCGAGGTGGTGCTCAACTGCATGAACCAGGACGGCGTGCGCCAGGGCTACGACCTCGCGCAGCTCCGGCTCGTGCGGGCCGTCCTCACGATCCCCCTGGTGGCATCCGGCGGCGCGGGGGCCCCGGAACATTTCCGCGACGTGTTCCTCGACGCCGGAGTCGACGCCGCGCTCGCCGCCTCCGTCTTCCACAGCGGCGCCATTCCCATCCCGAAACTCAAGGCCTACCTCGTTGAGGCCGGCATCTCCATTCGCCCATGAAGAAATTCAAGACTCCCCGCCTCGACTGGGCCAAGGTCGGCGGCCTCGTGCCCGCCATTGTCCAGGACGGCACCACCCAGCAGGTGCTGATGCTCGGCTACATGAACGCCGCGGCGCTCGCGCGCACGCTGCGCACCCGCAAGGTCACCTTCTTCAGCCGGACGAAGAAGCGCCTGTGGACGAAAGGCGAGACCTCGGGGCATTTTCTGCACCTGCTCGGCCTGGAGGTGGATTGCGACAACGACACGCTCCTCGTCACCGTGCGACCCGACGGGGCGACCTGTCACCGCGGCACGCCGAGCTGCTTCGGCGACGAGGGCGCGACCGGAGCCGGCTTCCTCGCGGAACTCGACCAGGTCGTGGCCGGCCGCCTGAAATCGCGCGATCCCAAGAGTTACACCGTGCGCCTGGCCGGCGAAGGCGTGGCCCGTGTGGCGCAGAAAGTCGGCGAGGAGGGCGTCGAGACGGCGCTAGCCGCGTTGTCGGCGAAGGACGCCGATTTTGCCGGCGAAGCGGCGGATCTGCTCTATCACCTTATCGTTCTGCTGCGCGTGCGCAAACTGTCGCTCGCGGACGCGATCGACGTGCTCGAGAAGCGCCACCGGCCGGCGAAGAAGTAGCGGGTGGACCGGCGTGCGCCGGTTGTGGATCGTTTCCGCGCGTTGGTTGGAGGGCGGGATTTCCATATCCCGCCTCCCTTGCGCCAAAGGTGGGCGGGCCGCCGGGTCCGTGAACTTGGCGGGATATGGAAATCCCGCCCTCCATCAGCCGTGCGACGCGGGCTCGGCCGGCGTGCCGACGACCTTGAAGCGGACGCTTACTTCCGAATCCACCTTCAGCACAAAGTCGCGCTTGTAGACTTTCAGATTCCAATCGCGATAGTCGAAGGTCGGGTTCCCGGTGATCGCGTATGCCGTGTCCGCGCGGTCGATGTTGAGTGAGAATTCAATCAGCTTCGTATTGTCGTGAAAGGTGAGCTTGCCCGTGGCCTGACCCTGCCCGTCCGGCGCCACCGCGATGATGCCGAGCTCGAACCGGCCGGTGGCTTCGGGGCCGCCCAGCCATTTGAGCATGTCGGCGTTGCGTCCGTCGTCGCCCGTCTTGAGGTCGGCAAACCGGAACTGCAGGACGGCGCTCTTGATCTTGCCGGTGTCGTCCACGTTGACGCTGAGATTGTAGGCGTCGAGATGCGCGGTGAAGTTCTTGAGGGTCGATTTGACGTCCACCTCGACGTAGGACCGCGCATGATCGATCTTCAGCGGGCGCTCCGCCGCGCCGAGGGCGAGGGGAACGAGGAGGGTGGCGAGCAGGAAACGGGCGGTGCGCATGGCGGGTGGGGATGGGTGGTTCGGAGACTGCAAAAATTCGTTCGCGGGCCCGGATCCGGCGGCTCAGCCGCGACCACCGCGCAGGACGACGACGCGGGAAAGGTCGTTCTTCTCAAATTCGTCCCAGTAGCGTTCCTCGAGTTTCTTGAGCTGGTCCTCGGTCGAGGGCGGCGGCTCGACCCCGGGCGTGTCGACCCCGCGGCTGGCTTTTTCACCCGAAAGATCGCGATCCGAAAGCCGGCTCACCAGTTCGTGCCAGAAGACGTCGTTCTGGAATTCGCCCTGGATGTCCCGGATGCGCTCGTCCTCGGAAAGGGTGGGCGCAGGTTGAAGGGAACCGTCCTCGCGGGTCTCGACCAGATCGGCGCAACCGGCCTGCTCGGCGAGGGCCAGCAGATGCTGGTCGAACTCAAAATAACGCCGGGCTGCCGCCGTGTCCTCGCCCTGGTAGGCCGTGACCGTCCACATGCCGAGGTGGACCAGCTCGAGGAGCTGGCGGTATTCCTTCGCGGTGAATGACACTTTCATGGCGGGGATCGAATATCGACGGCCTGATTCCACCGGCAAACCCCAATAGCCGGACGGCTATTTGCCCGGGGCGGGCGGATTCGCCGGGGGCGGCGCGGCGGGCAGGCCGGGAGCGGGGGTCGCGGGTGACACCGGCCGCTTCATCATGTGCATGACATAGTAGGTGCCGAGCGACGGCCGCGGCGGAATGCGCCATTCCCAGATGGGTTCGCTCTCTTCGGTTTGGAAAACGATGGCGAGCCGCCACCGCGATGATACCGGCCGGCCGTCCTTCTCGGCCGCCGCGAAATGCCATTGTTTCACCGCCGCCACCGCGGAGTCCGCAAACACCTGCTCGGTGGCGCGGAGCACCGTGGCGTACTTGACCTGGCCGTCATCGCCGACGGTGATCTCCAGAATGGCCGAACCCGGCTCGCCTTTTGCCGCATATTCCGGCGGATAAACCGGCTGGGCCTGCGCGGAGCCGGTCAGGCGCGGGCGTGGCGCGAGGTTGGCCTCCGGACCCTCGTCGCCTTCAATCGGAAACACAAAGGGCACCCGCGCCTTGTAGGGCATCGCTTTGCCGTCCTTCATCCTCACCTCGAAGTTCTGGACGTGCACCTTTTCCATCGCGATCTGCTCGAGGATGTGGTCGCCGGACTGATCCTCGGTCTTTTCAATCTTGGCGTCGGTGGCGACACCCTTCTCGTTCACGGAGACGTCCAGGACGACCGTGTAGCCCGGTTTGGGGGCGGCGGACAGCGGGGCGACCAGGCCGGTGGCGGCACAAAGGAGAACGAGGGCAGCGAGGGGGCGGAGCGGGCTCATTGGAGACAAGCCGACAGCACAAGCGGCCTCAAGTGCCGAGGCAAATGCAATGTGACGCACCAGGAGTGCTCGGAGCGTGCCTGGCAGGAGGGAGACCGCCGCCGCCGGACCGCGACGGGGCCTTGACCGGACCCCGGCCACCGATTTCACTCGCCGGTCCCCTCTTTTCGTTCGTCAACCTGCCGTCTCATGTCTGCTCCCGCTGCATCCTCCAATCTCATGGAAGCCATCGTGTCGCTCGCCAAGCGCCGGGGCTTCATCTACCAGTCGTCCGAGATTTACGGCGGCCTGAACGGATTCTTCGATTACGGTCCGCTCGGCGCCGAACTGAAGCGCAACATCCGCGAGTGCTGGTGGCGCGACATGGTTCACCGCCGCGAGGACATCGTCGGCATCGAGACCTCGATCATCATGCACCCAAAGGTTTGGGAGGCCTCCGGCCATGTCGCCGGCTTCACGGACCCGCTCGTCGACTGCAAGGTGAGCAAGCAGCGCTACCGGGCGGACCAGCTTTATTTCAGCGAGGTACGAATTACGAATGCCGAATTGACGAATGAGTCGATCGACGGACTGGTTGCGAAAGGTCGGATCAGCAGGGATCACGGTGACGTCCTGAAGAAAGGGAATCTTCCTTCATCGGTTTCGGTCGGATACGTTTCGGCGCTCGAGAGCGAAGATGTCCCCGGCGATCTGAAAAAGCAGGCGGAGGAATTCAAGAAGAAGTTTCAGATTCGTGGGACCCTCGAGCCGCTCGACCGGAGTACCCGCGACATGACTGAGGCGACGCCGGATGAAATCGCGCTCATCCCCTCTCCCGCCACGGGCGAACCGGGCAGCCTGACGCCGCCGCGCGCGTTCAACATGATGTTCGAGACGAATGTCGGTGCGCTGAAGGATGCTTCGAGTGTCGCCTATCTTCGCCCGGAGACGGCGCAGGGCATGTTCGTCGATTTCAAGAATGTCATCGATACCACGCGGGTGAAGCTGCCGTTCGGCATCGCACAGATCGGAAAGTCGTTTCGCAACGAGATCACGCCGCGCAACTTCATCTTCCGCTCGCGCGAGTTCGAGCAGATGGAAATGGAATATTTCATCCACCCGGACGCCGACTGGCTGGCGTGCCACGAGTCCTGGCTGGCCTGGTGCCAGGAATGGCTGCAGTCGATCGGCCTGCCCGCGTCGCACCTCTCGCTGTACGAGCACCCGAAGGCGAAGCTCGCGTTCTATTCGCGGCGCACGGTGGACATCATGTTCCAGTATCCGTTCGGCGTGCAGGA
>DASYDZ010000146.1:0-47358 GCA_036499305.1 Candidatus Didemnitutus sp. | reverse complement strand
GGTCAGCTCACGATCCCGCAGGCAATCGCCGCCATCACGATGAAGGTGCTCAGCAAGTCGATCCTCGCGCGCTTCGGACACCGCCAGGTCCTGATCCTGAACACGGTTCTGTTTGGCGGCACGATCATGATCTTTTCGCTGATCGGCCCCGGAATTCCAATCTGGTGCATCCTGTTGCTGAGTTTCACACAGGGCTTTTTCTCCGCCCTTCAGTTCACGAGCATGAACACACTCGTTTACGCGGATATCCGCGATCAGGACGCGAGCATGGCCAACAGCATTGCCAGCACCGCGCAGATGATGGCGCTCAGCTTCGGCGTGGCCTTCGCGTCGCTCGTGACCGGCTGGTACATCGGGCACACGCCGCAGTCCGACACCGTGAACTTCGTGCGCGCGCTGCACCACTCGTATCTGACGCTCGGGTCCGTCACGATCGTATCATCGGTGATGTTCTGGCGGTTGATGCCCAACGACGGCAACAACGTCAGCAACCGGACCAGCACGCCGGAGGGCGAGAGTCTCGAGGCGGCCTAGAGTGACAGATGACAGATAGGTTGAGCGGCGAAGCAGAAATGGGCACGGAAGTCCATCCGCGTTCCCGCGCAAGACGTGCAACCGGAGTCATGCCGTTGGACTCGTTCCTTCGCGCAATGGGGTGCGCTCGAAATGATCGAGCCCGCCCGAATGAAGAGTTCCACCAATCCGTACACGGCTCGTCACTCGAAAGAGCGAATCGAACCGCGTCAGTCCGCCTCAGCGCGAGCGGAGGTTTTGGGCGAGGCGGAGGATGTCGGCCATGACACCGGCAGCGGTCACATTGCCGCCGGCCCCGGCCCCGCGGACCACCAGCGGGTACTGCTGGTACCGGTCGCTGTAAAAGGCCACGAATGCTTCCGCGCCGCGCAGGGCGGCGGCAGGATGGTTCGGCTCCACGCCGATGGGCGCGACCGTGATCTTCGGCCCGCTCGCCTCGGGCTCGATCCGCGCCAGATAGCGGAGCAGCAGACCGCGCCGCTTGAAATCGTCCACTTTGGCCGCGATTGCGGCGTCGACGGAGGTCAGCGACTGGAGAAACTTTTCGGGATCGTCCTCGGCCAGATGAGCGGAGGGGACGAACGGCTCCAGCGCGACGTCATCGAGTTCGAGCGCGAGGCCGAGTTCGCGCGCGAGGATCAACGCCTTGCGGGCGACGTCGAGGCCGGAGAGGTCATCACGGGGATGCGGCTCCGTGTAACCGAGCTCCCGGGCGGCGCGGACCGCGGTCGAAAGCTGCGTGCCCGTCACCAACTGTTCGCACAGGTAGCCGAGGGTGCCGGAGAACGCACCTTCGATGCGCACCACGCGGTCCCCCGTGCGCACGAGATTCTTGAGCGTCTCGATGACCGGCAGCGCGGCGCCGACGGTGGTCTCGTAGTGGTAGGCGCGATAGTGGCGCCGGGCCGAATTGAGCAGGCGGTCGCGCTGTCCTGTCGGCAGGGCCAGGGGCTGTTTGTTGGAGGAAACGACGTTGATGCCGCGGGCGAAGGCCTCGACATAGAGCGTCTCCATTCCCGGCGCACCCGTGCAATCGACCAGCACCGGATTGGGAAGCTGGGACAGTGCCGGAAGCAGGTCGGTGACGGCGCGCGTCGTCTTTCCGGCGAGCGCCTGGTCGAGGCGCGCCGTGGCTTCACCCGGCGGCAGTCCGCGCGCCTCGATCACCCCGCCGCGGCTGCCGGACAACCCGACGAGGCGGACGTGGACATCGTGCTGCGCGCGGAGGTTGTTTTCCTGGGCCGCGAGCTGCTGGAGCAGGCTCCCGCCCACGATGCCCTTGCCGAGCAGAAGCATGCTGATTTCCGCATGGGCGAGATTGAACGCCGCGTGGACCGTGCGCACCGCGAGGGCCGTGGCCTCGGCATCGACGACGCACGAAATGCTGCGGGCCGCGGCACCCTGGGCCAGCGCCCGGACCTGGATGCCCACGCTGCCAATCGAGTTCAGCATGCGACCGGCCACGTTGGGCTTCCGGCCCATGGTTTCCGCCACCAGGGTGACGAGTGAGACCGGCGAGAGGATGGGCCCGAGCGACAGGTCGTGGTGGTGCAACTCGGGAGCCAGCGCCTTCTGCAGGATGGTGCGGGCGCGTTCCTCGTCGGCCAGCGGAACGACGACCGAAAATGTCTGGCCCAGCGTCGACTCCGTCGTCAGCCACACGCGCACGCCGGCGCCGTCGAGGGCCGCGAGGATGCGGCTCGCGATCGGGCGGCCGGGGCCCGTCTGGCGCGACTGGACGCCGATGAGGGAAAGTTGTTCGAGGCTTGTGACACAGGTTGGACGGCTGGGATCGGGATGGCCCGTGGCGTCGATTCGGGTGCCGGGCGCGGCCGGTTGCGTGGTGCTGCGGATCACCAGTGCGGCTCCGCAATCCCGCAGCGGAATGATCGTGCGCGGATGGAACATCCTGGTCCCGAAGTACGCGAGTTCGAGCGCCTCGTCGTAGGACAACCGGTCCACCGGCCCGGCCTCGGGGACGAGATTCGGATCCGCGGTCATCACGCCGAGCACATCGGTCCAGACGGTGACCGCCTCCGCCTTGAGCAGGGAGGTGACGAGCGTGGCGGTGTAGTCGGAGCCGTTGCGCCCGAGGGTCGTCGTGTGGCCGTCGCGCGTGCGGCCGATGAAGCCGGTGATGACCGGGATCCCGGCCGACCATTTCGGAAGGATCTCGACAAAGCGCCGGGCGGTCGGGTCGGGGTCAACCGCGGCGGCGCCGAAGGCGGAATCGGTCACCACAAAATCGCGGGCGTCCACCGCGATCGCGGGTGTGCCATGTTCCGAAAGGGCGCGGGCGACGAGGGCGGCGGAGATCCGTTCGCCGGTGCTGATCACGGCGTCGAGCGAGCGCGGCGAGCATTCGCGGGTGAGCTCGATGCCGGAAAGCAGGCGTTCGACGGGCATGAGGACCTCGTCGAGGTCGGCCTTGAACGCGCGCAATCCGTGCGGCGGGAAAATCGGGCGCGCGATGCCGAGCGCGAGTTCGCGGACCCGGCCGAGTTCGCTCCGGGCCTGGGCGATCTCGCCGTCGGCGGCCGAACGCGCCGCGAGGATCAGCCAGTCGGTGGTGTCGCCCAGCGCGGACACCACGAGGGCGAGCGGCTTGGGTGCGGCGGCGACGAGTTCGAGGACGCGGGGCAGGCGTCCCGGGGTGCCCAGGGACGTGCCGCCGAATTTATAGACATGCCATGGAGTGCTCATGAGCGCGGCGCCGGAAGCCGCAGGGCACGGGTGAGAATGGCGGCGAGCTGGGGCCATTCAATGAGGAATGCGTCGTGTCCGTGCGGACTGCGCAATATGACCCGGGCGACCGGCGCGCCGTGGGACCGGAGTGATTTGACCAGGAGATCGGACTGCGCCGGGGTGAAAAGCTGGTCGGTGGCAACATGGACCACCAGGGTCGAGGCGCGGATGCGGGCGAGGGCGGGCCCGGAGGTTCCGGGGAGCGGCCGGAAGAGGTCGTGATGATCCATCGCATCGAGCAACAACTCGTAACAGCGCGCCGTGAAGCGGTTCTTGAGCTTGCGTCCGTGGTGCTCGAGATAGCTTTGGACCCGGTAGCCCTTGAAGCGGCGAATCGACGGCAGACTGCGGTGCTGCGTGGTGTCGAGGCCCGGTTCGGCGCGATAGGTGAGCATCGCGAGCTGGCGGGCGAGCTCGAGTCCGCGATTGACGTGATGAGGGTAACCGGGGTCGAGCCGCAGGATCTCCCGGCCCACGTGGTTCCATCCCACCACCCACGCGCTCGAGGCGGCGCAGGCGGCGATGGGAAGCAACCGTTCGATCCGGCGCGGGGCGAGGGCTCCGAGGGCGAGGGCAACCATGCCGCCCAGCGAGCCACCGGCGGCGAGATGGATCTGCGGGATGCCCAGCCGGTCGAGGCCGAGCAGAAGGGAGCGGGCGATGTCCCCGGAGGTCAGCGTGACGCGCGGTCCGCGCGGAAAACCCGGCATGCCGGGCGCGCTGCTGCCGTAGAACGATCCGAGATTGTTGAAACACAAGATGCGGTAGTGCGCCGGATCAAGCGCACGGCCCGCGCCGATCAACGGCTCCCACCAACCGCCGCGGCCGCCCGCCTGCGCGCCGCCGGTCAAGGCATGAATAAGCAGGACCGTCGGCACCCCGGGCGTCAGTCGGCCGGGTCCATCGCCCACGGGGCCCCACCACCATCCGTGCAGCCGATGACGCCGCACCAGCCCGCCCCGTTCGAGGGCGAGGTCGGGAAGCGGCAGGTCGAAGACCTGCGGCGCGGAAACCTTCGGGCGATGTGACATGATGGGAGCGGCCGGCGTCCGTGATGCCAGGGCGCGATCGAGCCGCGAAACGTTGTGTCGGGGCGAGCAATCGGCAAGCCGGAGCCCCGGGCAACCGCCGGCCGCGTCATAGCTGGGGGCAGAGCGGCGGCTCCGTGTCATATAACTGGAGCAGTTGGGCGGGCCGAAACGGAGACGCATTTCGGGAAATGCGCGCCGCCGGCAAACCGCACCTCCTGCCGGTCAACCCGTGATTTCCGCCCGCCTCACGCGATCAGGTCGGGCGGCACGTTGGCGAGGGCATCCTCCATCGTGGTCAGGCCCATCTTGACCTTGAGAATTGAATCCTGGTGCAGCGTCTTCATGCCGTTTTTCATCGCGACGCGCTTGAGGTCGGCGACCTCGACTTCCTTGTTGATCGCCTCGGTCAATTCCTCGGAGTTCACCATCAGCTCGTGGATGCCAACGCGGCCCTTGTAGCCGTGGCCGCTGCAGATGTGGCAACCGCCCGGGGCGGCCTTGAAGATCTCGCCGCTCCAGCCGATGGCCTTCTCCATGATCGCCTTTTCCCGTCCTTCCGGGATGTATTTCACCTTGCAGTTCTTGCAGACGCGGCGGAGGAGGCGCTGGGCGCAGACGCATACCAGCGAGGCGGAGATGTTGAACGGCTCGATGCCCATTTCACCCATGCGCGAGACGGTCGACGGCGCGTCGTTGGTGTGGAGCGTCGAGACCAGAAGGTGACCCGTGAGCGCCGCCTCGCAGGCGATGCCGGCCGTCTCCTTGTCGCGGATTTCGCCCACGAGGATGATGTCGGGATCCATGCGGAGGTAGCAGCGCAGCGCGCGCTCGAAGGTCAGCCCGATCAGGCGGTTCATCTGCATCTGATTGATGCCGGGCAGAGTGTACTCGATCGGATCCTCGGCCGTCTGGATGTTGACGTCCGGCGTGTTCACCTCGCCCAGGGCCGAGTAGAGCGTCATCGACTTGCCGGAGCCGGTCGGACCGCAGTGGAGGATCATGCCGTAGGGCTGGCGGACGCA
This sequence comes from Candidatus Didemnitutus sp., assembly GCA_036499305.1. GTDB lineage: Bacteria > Verrucomicrobiota > Verrucomicrobiia > Opitutales > Opitutaceae > Didemnitutus. The sequence continues at coordinate 42,026 of DASYDZ010000146.1, read as the reverse complement.
TTCGCGGTATTTCGCCAGGTTTTCATCCGAGAAGCCGAGGGCGGGCAGGGGGAGCGTGGACTTCTGCTTGTCGAGGATGCGCATGACCACCTTCTCGCCATAGTTCATCGGTCCGGTGGCGACGCGAAGGTCGATGTCGATGTTCTTCTTCGTATATTTCTTGAAAACGATGCGTCCGTCCTGCGGCAACCGGCGTTCCGAGATGTCGAGGTTGCACATGATCTTGATGCGCGTGACGAGCGCATTGGTCACCTGTTTCGGCAGGCGCAGCTTTTCCGTGCACATGCCGTCCACGCGATAGCGGATGAGCAGGTCCTTTTCCATCGGCTCGACGTGAATGTCGGACGCGCCGGAAATGTAGGCATCCTCGATGATGCGGTTGCAGAGCTGGATGATCGGGGCCGAGTCCTCGCTCTCGAGGTCGGCGGCCTTCACCTCGCCGCCCTCGCCGGTATACGCGGTGCCGATCACCTCCGCAACCTCGTCGATGTCGACGTCACCGGCCTCCGGCGACTTGGCGGATTGCTTCGAGTCCTTGAAATAGCGCTTCAGCAGCTCATCGAGGAACGTGGCGGGGATGACCCGGACCTCCTCGATATGCAGCTCCGTCGTCTGCTGGAACGACTCGCGCTTGGCGTAATCGAGCGGATTGACCATCAGCACCGAGGCGCCGTTGTTGCCGACCTTCTTGACCGGGAAGACCTGCTCGCGGCGGATGACGGCGTCGCCCGTGATCTCGACCAGCTTCTCATCGATCTCATTCTCGTCGAGCTTGGTGACGAGCGGGAGGTCGGTAAACTTGGAGATGAACTTGGCGGTGTCCTCGGCGCTGAGCTGGAATTTCGGATCCAGCATGCGCTGGATAAGCGAGGACGAATACTCCGCGACCTCCTTGAGCACGCCGAGATCCTTCTGCGTGAACTGGCCGCCGGTGCCGGCGGAGGGCTCCTTGTTGAGGACCTGGATGGCGCCGATGACGATGTTGGTCTTGAGCGGAACGGTCAGCATCGAGTGGACCTCGAAGCCGACGTTCATGCTCTTCAGCGACGCGGCCTCGGTGCCCTTGTTGCTGAAGAAAAGAGGTTCGCCGGTCTGGATGACCTGGCCGACGTTGCCGGTGCCGGCGGGAAGCTTGAGCGCGAGCAGCTTCTTCGAGGCGTCGCGAAACTGGATTTCCTTGTCCCGGTCCTGGCCCCAGAGGGTGGGCGAATAATAGACCTGCTTGAACGCGATCTCGCCGCCCTCGACGAGATAGAACGTCATCGACTGGGCCTGCAGCGCCTCGACCACCTTGCTCGCGGTCAGCTCGATGACGGAATTGACGTCCTCCCGGCTCGGTGCCGGCTTCGAGATGATCTTGATGAGAAGCGAGCGGCGGAGGGCGCCGGTGAGGTTGCTTTGTGAAGCCATGGAGGGGATTAAATCCTGAATCGGCCGCCCACCCAGGAACAGGCATGGGCGGCCGGCGGAGGTGTCAAAAACGCACTTGCGTGTAGCCCATAAATTCCGCGTGGTCGAGGGAGAACTTTCTGACGCATGCTTGCTTGGCTCAAGGACGTATGGCAGCGCTGGCGCGATGGCTCCCCCGGCGGGGAAGGCACGCGATCGGGCCGCCTCGGGGAGGAGGCCGCGGCCGATTTCCTGCAGCGCCGCCATGGCTACGCCGTGGTGGCCCGCAACTGGCGCAGTCCGCGGGACCGGCGCCAGGAGATCGATCTGGTGGCCCGGGACGGCGACGTGCTCGTCTTTGTCGAGGTCAAGGCGCGTGCGGTCGGCGCCCTGGTGCCGGGTTTCGAAGCCGTCGACCGGCGCAAGCGAAAGGTGCTGTGCGGGGCCGTTCACGCCTATCTGTCCGCGCTGGAGAATCCGCCCCGCACGTTTCGCTTCGACGTCGTGGAGGTCACCCTGAGCGAGCACCTGCCGTCGCAGTGCCACCATTTTGAAAACGTGGCGCTGTTCCCGAAGGGCTATCACGTGGCGCGGCAGAGCGGCTCGCTCGCGCCGTTCGCGGGCGGCGACGGACCCGGACGCGGGAATTAAATTCTTGCGGACGGGTGGGAGCAGAAAGACATTGGGCGCCCATGGCCGAGCCCGCGCGTCACCCCTTCCTGCACGGACTGAGCAAGCACCGGGGCTCCCCGCCGACCGTGGTCGTGATCTTCGGCGCCTCGGGCGACCTCACCGCGCGGAAGCTGATTCCGGCGATCTACAATCTCGCCTACGACGGCCTGCTGCCGGCGGATTTCTCGCTCGTGGGCTTCGGCCGGAAGCCGATTCCGGACGCCGAGTTCCAGACCATCGCGTCCGATGCGATCAAGGAGTATTCGCGGCGGGAACTGAAGCCGGACGTGTGGGGCCGCCTCGCCGAGCGCACGACGTATGTGAGCGGCGGATACGACGAAAAGGCGGCGTTCGACCGGCTGGCGGAAAAGATCGCCGCGCTGGAAAAGCAGACGGGCCAGGCGATGCAGTGCCTGTTCTACATCTCCACGCCGCCGACCGTCTTCGCGCCGATCATCCAGAATCTCGGCGCCAGCGGCCTGGCGGCGCGGCACCGGAACGACGCGACCGAATCGAAGGTCATCATCGAGAAGCCCTTCGGCCGCGACCTGGCGAGTGCGCAGGCGCTGAACAAGGAGCTGCGCTCGGTGTTCGGCGAGGAGCAGGTTTTCCGCATCGACCACTACCTCGGCAAGGAGACGGTGCAGGACCTGCTCGTGCAGCGTTTCGCCAACTCGATCTTTGAGCCCCTGTGGAACCGGAATTTCATCGACTCGGTCCAGATCACGGTGGCGGAGCAGGTCGGAGTCGAGGCGCGGGCCGGCTATTACGAGCAGAGCGGCTGCCTGCGCGACATGATCCAGAACCACACGATGCAGCTCCTCGCGCTCACCGCGATGGAGCCGCCGGTGTCGATGGCCGGGGAGGCGCTGCGCGACGAGAAGGTGAAGGTCTTCAAGGCGATCCAGCCGGTCAACCTGGGGACGCCCGGCGATGCGGCGCGCGGGCAGTACATCGCGGGCGTCGTCGGCGGCAAATCGGTGCCGGGTTACCTGCAGGAAAAGGGCGTGGCGCCGGATTCGGCCACCGAGACCTACGCGGCACTGCGGCTTACGATCAACAACTGGCGCTGGCAGGGAGTGCCGTTCTACCTGCGCTCGGGCAAGCGCATGGCCCGCCGGGTGAGCGAAATCGCGATCCGCTTCCGTCCCGCCCCGGGCAGCCTGTTCGCGGAGTCCGAGAAATTCCAGCTCGCCGACAACACGCTGGTCTTCCAGATCCAGCCGGACGAAGGGCTGAGCATGCTGCTCAACGCGAAAATTCCCGGCCTCGAAACCCGCACGCAGCCGGTGAAAATGGACTTCAAGTATTCGACCACCTTCGGCTCGAACACGCCGGAAGCATACGAGCGCCTGGTGCTCGACGCGATGATCGGCGACAGCACGCTTTTCATCCGCGGGGACGAGACCGAGCGCTCGTGGCAGGTCATGACGCCCGTGCTGGAACACTGGGCCGGGCAGGGGCGCAACGGGCTGGATTCCTACGTCGCGGGCAGTTGGGGGCCGCCGTCCGCCGCGGACCTCGCCAAGGCCACCGGCCATACCTGGCGGGAGCCCTAGGACGCCGCTCCGGGCGGCGGATCGACCGAACCATTTCCCATGCCGGAAATATTTGACGCCCTCCCGGGCAAGGAAGTCCCCGTCGGCTCGATCGCCGCGGGCTTCGAGAAGCTGTGGACCGACACGCCGGCGAAGGACAACCGGGCGGTGCAGTTGAATCTCGTGCTGCACTTTGGCCGCCGCACCGACGCGAAGGACGCGCGCGCGCAGTTTGACCGCACCCTGCAGTTCGCGCACCGCTACCCCTGCCGCGTCGTGGTGCTTTGCCCGGATTATGAGCCGGCGGCGGCGGCGGAGATCCGCGCCAAGATCTACGGCGAATGTTTTCTCGGCAAATCGAAGAGCGACATGCGCTGCGTCGAGGTGGTCCTCCTGCACTACACGATGCCGGCGCGGCTGTACCTGGAGAACCAGGTGACGGTGTGCCTCTCGAGCGACCTGCCGCTGTACTACTGGCCGCACGGATTTGCCGATGTCAAGCGGCTGGCGGATTACAGCTATCTCCTGACGCGATCGAAGCGGATCCTCTTTGACGGGGCCGAGGCGCCGCCCGAGACCTTCACCTATCCCTGGCCGAACCGTGCGGCCTTGCGGGACCTGGCGTACACGCGGACCCTGCCGCTGCGACAGAACCTCGGCCAGTTCCTCAGCCGCTACGTGCCGGAAAGGATCACCGACGGCCTGGAGCGCGTTGCGCTCGGGCACGGCGCGGGCGTCCTGGCCGAGGCCAGCTCGCTGCTCGGCTGGGTGCGGAAAGGAGTGGCGCGCTGCGGCGCGGATCCCGAGAAGATCGACTTTCAGGTGACGGACGACAAATGCTCGGGCTCGTTCGAAATGACGTTCACCTATCACGACCGGAAAAAGATTTTCCACTGGCAGGCGGATCTGGCGAAAAACGAGGCGCGCTTCACCGGGGATCTCGGCACGGGCCGGTCGACGCTGACGGTCGGAGCGCATCTGCTGGCGCCGGAGATGGCGCTGTCGGAAGCGATGTTTTTCTGAGGGGCCGCGGGCCGGCGACGGACGTGCGATGAAGGAACTCAGCTCCAGCTACGGCCGGGTTTTCATCGGCAGCCGCGACGACTGTTTTGCGACGGCGGTTTTTCTTGCCGGAGCCCAGCGGGGCCGGAACCCGACCGCCAAGGTGTTCACATGGGCCCTGACGGGCGGCGAGAGCCCGAAGGACTGGTACCGCTGGTGCGTGCAGAGCGATGCGCTGTCGCCGGGGCTGGTGGCCTCGACCCACTGGTTTTCGAGCGACGAGCGAATGGTGCCGCTGGCCGGCGCGGACAGCAATTTCGGCAACGCCGATCGCGGGCTGCTCGTGCCGCTGGGCATTCCCGCTGAACGCAAACATCCCTGGCCGGTGGAATTGCCGCCGGCCGAGGCGGCGGCCGAATTCGCGCGACGCACCGAACCGCTCCTTGGCCGCGGGAAGGGCTTTGACCTGTGTTTTCTGGGACTGGGCGACAACACCCATACGGCATCCTTTTTTCCGGGCAGTCCATTGCTGGCCGAGCCGCCGGCAGAACTCTTTGCCGCCGTCGATACGCCGAAAGGCTGGCGACTCACGATCACGCCGGCGGGACTGGCCGGATGCGGCCTGATTGTCGTGATGGTCCTGGGCGCGGCCAAGGCCGAAGCGTTTCACCGGGTTTTGTCCGGCCCCTACGATCCGATCAATGTCCCCGGCCAGGTGCTCCGGTCGTGCAGTCGCAACGTGGTCTGGCTCGCGGACGAGGGGGCCGCCGCCCGGTACCTGCAGCCGTAACCGGCCATCCGTTCATCCTCCCTCCCATCGGCATGATCGAGGGAATCCGCGGCCAACCGAAAGGCGGAATCCGGATCGAGCCGGATGGCGATTGAACGCTGCCCTTTCGCCAGCGCTACTCCCCGGAGCAAGCTCCGGAGATTCTACGCGCGGCTTGCATTGCCCTCCAAGCAGGGCAACGCCGGGCAGCGTCCTAACTCGCATGGAAACCCCGCAGCAAGCTGCGGGGAATGTTTCAGTATTCAACCGGACGCGCGTGGTCGGGTGCGGTCGGCGGACGGCAGGAATGTTCGCGCTGCCAGGGCGATGGGGAGACCGATGAGGAACATGTGCACGAGCAGGTTTCTCGTCACGGTGGCGGGAGTGAACGTGAATTTGATCACGCACGCCGAGAGCGGCGCGACCACCAGGTACATCAAGACATAGATGATGCTGCCGTAAACCAGGCCGGCGGGAATCGGATGGCGAACCAGCGCCGGAACGAGGCGGCAAATGAGGCTGAAGAGGGTGGCCCACGTCAGGGCGATCAGAAAATGGAGGATGAACCCGAGTGTTGCCGCGAAGGCGCCCCCCGACATCGCGGCCGGGCCCATCACGCCGCTGGCGACCGATTGCAGGACTCGCGTTGCGGTCACCCCGTAAAACGCGGAAAAGACGGTCGCGTACGTGATGTCGAAGGTGCCGGCGATCAGGCCACCGACGAGGATGGCGGAAAGGACGGGGGATTTTCTCATCGAAAAAGCTCAACACCGCGCGAGCTTCGTATCCGCAGCGAACTCGCGTCGGGAAGCCGGCGCAATTCCCGAATCGGACTTCCTCGGGCGGGAATCAGTGCCGCCCGACCGGGTTCACCCGGGCGCTAAGCCGTAACGATGCAGTAGGTGGACGTCGGTTTCCATACCGGCGCCTCTGTCGCCGAGGTGGAAATCGGCGACCACCAAAGGACCTGTCGATCCTGGAGCAAAACCAGCTTCTATTGCATCGCTACGGCCAAGCCGGGGTCATGCAATTGAACACTCGATTTGCTCGGTGAAGCCGCGAATCAGATGGTGGAGCGTGTTGTCCTCAACGCGCTTCGATTCGCGAACGTGTTGGGACAACACGTTCCACCCCCAACGGCATGAGTCCGGCTCAGTGAAAGCGGAGGAAGGACCGCTTGGCGCCGAGGAGATCTCCGTCGATCAGAGCGCGGCCGAGATCCTTCAGGGCGCGAAGGTGCGGATTGTCGCTCGGAAAGGGGTGACGGGACACGGCATCGGCGAACTCGATCGAGTCGTCCTGCAGACGCGAGAAGGCTTCCTGGGCGGCCATGAGGTCATCGGCCAAAAGCGCGCGATCGAGGGCGACAAAATCCGAGAACATCCGGTGATAACCCCCGCGGTCAGTGTGCGGGAGGACTCCATGCGAACGGGTGGAACGGGGATCCATGGCCAGAATTGGTCCGTTTGTACATCGACACGAATGACGGCAGATTGAGCCTGAAATTTTCCGGCACGCCGGAAGGAGATCCTTTGGTGGTCGCCGATTTCCACCTCGGCGACAGAGGCGTCGGCATGGAAACCGACGCCCACCTACCGCATTGTTCCGGCTCAGGCCAGGAGGTTGATGATCGAACCCGCCGCCGCATCCGTCAGCGAAGTGACCGCCGAGTCGGACGCGGACTGGTCGGTCGTCGTGGGGTCGGGCTGTGCGGCGTGGTGGTGATGGTGATGACCATGGACGCCGCCGGCCGCGCCCGGCTGCTGAAGCTGCGCCAGGGCACCTTGCGCGCCGGAGACGTCGCCCGACTGGACCGCGCTCGCCAGCGATTTAAGCGCCGAGATCCGGGAGCTGTCGGTGCTCGAGTCACCGGATTGCAGCGCTTGGGCGAGGCGAGGGGAATCCTGCTGGAGCTGGGTCAAGGCCTGCTGGGCGGACGTGATGTCGCCGGATTGCACGGCTGAGGTCAGCGCCTTCATGTCGGCGCGCGACTGGGAGAAACCGTTCTGGGTGTCGGCCTGATTGGGGCCGCTGCACGAGGAGGCAGATGAGATCGTCACGGGTGGGATGGATTTTTTGACTGCAGACGGCCACAAGCGCCGCATCCGTAACAACGACCGAAATTCGGCCGGATTTAATCCTCCGTGACGAATATTCGGGGAATCCGCCGCCGCCCTAGGCATTTCTAGGGCGTCGCCCTACAAAATCGGCCCGAAAGCGGTCAACTTGAGGCGGAAATCGGCGCCACCGCTGACACGAACACGTAATTCCGAGCGCCGTGGCGCAAGACGAGATGCTGGCCGAAAAGAAGGTCGCCGTGGACCAGCACGCGGGTCGGATCGGATGTGCGCTCGTCGTTGAGGTAGACGCCTCCGCTTTGAATCGCCTGGCGCGCCTGGTTTTTCGACGCAAAGAGACCCGAGAATATCACAGCATCGACCAGCTTGCTTCCGATCGGGTTGAACCCTTCGCTGACTTCCAGCTTGGCGGGATCGAATAGCTTGTGCGGCACTTCGCGTGAAATGGTGGTCAGTTGGACGGCATCCAACTGCGTGACCTGCCCCCCAAAGATGGCCTCGCTCGCGCGGATGGCGTTTTCGCATTCCTCGGGACCGTGGGCCAGCGTGGTCATCTCGCGCGCGAGGGTCTTCTGGGCGGCGCGAGCACCGGGATTGGCGTTGAGCCCGGCCTCGAGGGCCGCAATTTCGTCGCGGGAAAAAAACGTGAGAACCTTGAGCAGCTTGACGACGTCGGCGTCGACGGTGTTCACGAAAAACTGGTAGAAACGGTAGGGCGAGGTGCGTTTCGGGTCGAGCCAGACCGTGCCGGTCGCGGTTTTCCCGTATTTCGTGCCATCGGATTTCGTGAGCAGCGGGAAAACCAGCCCCCAGACCGTCGCGCCGAGTTTTTTGCGGATGAGTTCGGTTCCGACGGTGATGTTGCCCCACTGGTCGGTGGCTCCGACCTGGAGCTCGCAATGGAGCGTCTCGCGCAGATGCAGGAAATCGAATGCCTGGAGCAGCATGTAGCTGAACTCCGTGAAGCTGATCCCCGAGCTGCGGTCCTCCATGCGCGAGCGGACGGAATCCTTCGCAATCATCGAATTGACGGTGATGTACTTGCCGACGTCGCGGAGGAACGCGAGGAACGTGATGGCGCCGGTCCAGTCGAAATTGTTGACCACGCGCGCCGGATTTTTCGGGCTGGTGAAATCAAGAAAACGCGCGAGCTGCGGCTTGATGCACGAGAGATGGTGGGCGAGCTGGTCGGGCGTGAGCAGGTTGCGTTCGTCCGACTTTCCCGAGGGGTCGCCGACCATGCCCGTGGCGCCGCCCGCGAGGGTGATCGGATGATGTCCGGCCAGTTGGAAGCGGCGCAGCGCGAACAACGGCACCAGATTGCCCACGTGGAGCGAATCGGCCGTCGGATCGAAACCGCAATAGAGCGTGAGCGGGCCTTCGGCGATGCGCTTGGCCAGCGCTTCGCGATCCGTGCAGTCGGCCAGCAGGCCGCGCCATTCCAGTTCAGCCAGGATATCGCTCATGAAAAGCGGAGTAAACCGGGCGGGGGCCGGCGGAGGCAAGCGCGCATTGGGTCGGAGGCGGCGCGGAGCGGGCGGAGACCCATGGCTTATGGGTGAAGGTCCACATTCAGTATCCGCGCTGATAGAGGCGAAAAGGGGTTGCGGCGGAACGCGGTGTGGCTCACCGTTTTGGTCCCTGTACGGCTATCGTTTCTCCCTTTCCGTTCGACCCAAAATGCCCATCGCAATCGGCTCCAAAGCTCCTGATTTCACGTTGCGAACCAAGACCGCCGAAGGTCTCAAGGACGTGAAGCTCAGCGAACAGTTTGGCCGGAACCAGACCCTGCTGCTGTTCATCCCGGGTGCCTTCACCGGCACCTGCACGCAGGAATTCTGTGATGTGACGGCGGGCCTGGGCGAATATACCGGATTGGGAGCGACCGTTTATGGCATCAGCGTGGACTCGCCCTACGCCCAGGAGGCCTGGGCCAGGGCCCATCGGATCGGCATCACGCTGCTGAGCGACCTGAACAAGACCGTGACCCGCGCGTACGAGGTGTTGTTGTCGAATTTTGCGGGCATGTATGAGGCGTCGGCGCGCGCGGCGTTCGTCATCGGTCGCGACGGCATCGTGAAGCATGCCGAGCAGACCGCCACGACGAAGGACCTTCCCGATTTTGCGGCCGTGAAGGCCGCCCTGGCGCGCTGAAGCCCGCAATATTCCTTTTCCCAACCAACCGATCCCACCGTGTCCGTTCCGAATCCGTTTCACACTCTCCAGATCTTCGAGGGCAACCGGAAGTTTTATTCCCTGCCCGCGCTTGAAAAGGCCGGCTTTCCGGTCTCGCGCCTGCCGGTGAGCATCCGGCTCGTGCTCGAGTCCGTGCTGCGCAACTGCGATGGCCAGCGCGTCCTCGAGGCCAACGTCCGCGCCCTCGCGTCGTGGAAGCCCAACGAGGCGCGCACGGCCGAGATTCCGTTCGTCGTGGCGCGAATCGTCCTGCAGGACTTCACCGGCGTGCCGCTGCTGGTCGACCTCGCCGCGATGCGCTCCGCGGTGGCGAAAATGGGCAGGAATCCCAAGATCATCGAGCCGCTGGTGCCCGTGGACCTTGTCGTCGATCACTCGGTGCAGGTGGATTTTTCAGGCAGCGCCGACGCGCTGCGCCAGAACCTCGAGCTGGAGTTCACGCGCAACCGCGAGCGTTACCAGTTCCTCAAGTGGGGCATGCAGGCCTTCGACACGTTCAAGGTGGTCCCGCCGGGCATCGGCATCGTCCACCAGGTCAACCTCGAGTATCTCGCCAAGGGCATCCTCAATGCCGGCGACGTGTGGTACCCGGACACCCTGGTCGGCACCGACTCGCACACCACGATGATCAACGGCCTCGGCATCGTCGGCTGGGGCGTGGGCGGCATCGAGGCGGAAGCCGGCATGCTCGGCCAGCCGGTCTATTTCCTGACCCCCGACGTGGTTGGTGTCCAACTGACCGGTTCCCTGCGCGAAGGCGTCACCGCGACGGACCTGGCGCTGACCGTCACGCAGCTCATGCGCAAGACGAAGGTCGTCGGCAAGTTTGTGGAATTTTTCGGTCCGGGCGCCGCCGCGCTTCCCGTGGTCGACCGGGCGACGATTGCGAACATGGCGCCCGAATACGGCGCCACGATGGGTTTCTTTCCGATCGATGAGGAATGTTCGAAGTATCTTCGCGCCACCGGCCGCGACGAGAACCTGGTTTCCACCTATGAGGCCTACTACAAGGCGCAGGGCCTGTGGGGCATGCCGGCGAAGGACGCGATCGATTACTCGCAGGTGGTCGAGCTCGACCTCGCGAGCGTCAACCCGAGCGTGGCAGGACCGAAGCGTCCGCAGGATCGCATCGAACTGTCGAAGCTGAAGCAGGAATTCACGACCGCCTTCGCCAAGCCGGTCGCCGAAAATGGTTTTGGCAAACGGCCCGAGGACCTCGCTTTCCGGGTGCCAGTGGTGTCCAACGGCCACGCCGTCGCGGGCGGAGGCAGCCAGGAACCCGCCAATCCGGCCCGGGCGAAGGCCTGCGACACGAACGTCGCGACCGAGACCGAAATGGCCAACAACCGTCCGACGCCCGACCGCCTCGCGCAGGGGCCCGAGGTGCAACCGGCCCGGATCGGCCATGGCTCCGTCCTCATCGCGGCGATCACGAGCTGCACCAACACGTCCAATCCGAGCGTCATGCTCGCCGCCGGCCTGCTCGCGAAGAAGGCGGTGGAAAAGGGCCTCAAGCCCAATCCGGTGGTGAAGAGCTCGCTGGCTCCCGGCTCGCGGGTGGTAACCGACTATCTCGACAAGACCGGGCTTACTCCCTATCTCGACCAGCTTGGCTTCCAGACCGTGGGCTACGGATGCACAACCTGCATCGGAAACTCCGGACCGCTGGCGGCGCCGATCGAGGAAGCCGTGGTGAAGAATGACCTCGTGGCGGCCTCCGTGCTTTCCGGCAACCGCAACTTCGAGGCCCGGGTGCACCAGAACATCAAGGCCAACTTCCTGATGTCGCCGCCGCTCGTCGTGGCCTTCGCGCTCGCGGGCCGCGCCGACATCGACCTGACGACGGAAGCGATCGGGACCGGTAGGGACGGGAAGGCGGTCTTCCTGAAGGACATCTGGCCGACGCTCGCCGAGGTCCGGGACCAGATGGCCGCCGCGCTGAAGCCGGAAGTTTTTCGCAAGCTCTATGCCGACTTCGCGGCCCAGAATCCGAAATGGAACGAAATTCCATCCTCAACCGGCAACGTGTATTCGTTCGATCCGAAGTCGACGTACATCCAGGAGCCGCCGTTTTTCGCCGGTTTCGGAATGAAACCCGGAGCGATGGCCGAGGTTCGCGGTGCGCGCGCGCTCGGCATCTTCGGCGACTCGGTCACGACCGACCACATCTCGCCGGCCGGGGCGATCAAGAAGACGTCCCCGGCGGGACGGTACCTGCTCGAGAACGGAGTAGCCTTCGAGGATTTCAACTCCTACGGATCGCGACGGGGCAACGATCGCGTCATGACCCGCGGCACTTTTGCCAATGTTCGCATCAAGAACCTGATGCTCGGCGGCGAGGAGGGCGGCAACACGCTCTTCGGACCGGTCGACCGGAATCTCATCGCCTACAAGGACGGACCGAAGGCGGGGGACATCACCACCATCCGGCGCTCGGAGTACCAGAAAATGTCCATCTATGACGCGTCGATGGCGTACCAGGCGAAGGGCGTGCCGCTCGTCGTGATCGCGGGCCAGGAGTACGGCACCGGTTCCTCGCGCGACTGGGCGGCGAAAGGCACCAATCTTCTCGGCGTCAAGGTGGTCGTGGCGCAGAGCTTTGAGCGCATCCACCGGTCAAACCTGGTCGGTATGGGCGTGCTGCCGCTCCAATTCAAGGACGGGACGAACGCGGCGACCCTGCAGCTCGATGGGACGGAGACCTACGACGTGGTCGGGCTGTCGTCGTCGCTCCGACCGCAGCAGGATCTGTCCCTGCGGATCACGCCGGTCGAAGGCCCCGCGCGTGACATTCCCGTGACGTGCCGGATCGACACCTCCATCGAGATTGAATACTACCAGCACGGCGGCATCCTGCCCTACGTGCTCCGTCAGATCGTTGCGAAAAGCTGAACGGCGCGGCCAACCCCATGCCAGACGCCACCACCAAGCCCGCCTTCCTCGTCGACGCGTATGCCGATCCCGTGCTCGTGCGGATCGAGGGCCGCGCTTCCTTCATGAACAGCGGCTGCCTGAAGGACTTCTTCACCGAGATGATCCGCCAGGGGAAAACCCGCTTCGTGGTCGATTTCCAGCTTTGCACCAGCATGGACAGCACCTTTCTTGGCGTCCTCGCGGGAGCCGCGCTCGAGCTGCGCAAGCTGCAGCCGCCCGGCACGCTGACCCTGGCCCGGGTGGGTGAACGCAATCTCGAGCTGATTCGCAACCTTGGGTTGAACCGGCTCGCCCTGGTCGACGCCGGCAGCGCCAACCTCACGGTGGGTGAAGGCGCGCAACCGCTGCCGGAAAAGGCCAAGACCGAGATCGAGAGCGCCCGGCTCGTCCTGGAAGCGCACGAACACCTTGTGGCCACGGATTCGGCCAACGCCGCCAAGTTTCAGGACGTGCTCGCCTTCCTGCGCAATCGCGTCGGCTCGCGCTAGTCTGCCGCACCATGCTGTTCCTGCTCGGCGTACTTTTGGGCGCGGCCATCGTCTACGCGGCTTACTGGCGGGCGCGGCAGAATGCCGCGCGCATGGAGGAGGAGCGACTGTCGCTGCTGGAAGAACGCGGCGTCGTGCTCGACTTCATGCACAACATGGTCGACGCGGTGGGCGAGCGCCTGTCCCGCGACGAACTGTTTCAACGCATCGTCCACGCCTCGATCCTGAGCACGGGCGCGCTGAGCGCCTGCATCTTTGAGAAGAGCACGGACAACATGATGCGCGGCGTGGCTGTCGAGGGGCTGTTCCCCCCGCACCGGCCGCTCGCGGATTCCGAGGCCCTGAAGTCCGGTTCGCGCGCCCGTCTGATCGAGCAGGTACTGAAGTCCGAATCCTTTCCCGTCGGCGAGGGCGTCATCGGGAGGGTCGCCGCGACCGGTGAAGGCGAGCTGATTGTCAACGCGGCGAACGACCCGCGCATCGTGAAGCACGACGACCCCGCGCTCGTGGTGCGGTCCGTGATCGCGGCGCCGATCCTCGTCCGGCGGCGCCTTATCGGCGTCCTGTGCGTGTGCAACGCGGCCGACGGCCAGCCGTTCAACCAGACCGATTATTCGCTCGTGGCGGCGCTGGCGGAGCAGGCCGGCCTCGCGGTGCACAACGCGGATTTCATCAATCTCCAGGTCGAGAAACAGCGCATCGACCTCGACCTCGCGCTGGCGAGCGACATCCAGCAGATGCTCCTGCCGCACGGGATGCCGCACATGCCGGGGCTTGACCTCGACGCCCGTTACCTCGCGGCGCAGAAGGTGACCGGCGATCTCTATGATGTCTTTCCCCTTGGCGACGCCCATCTCGGCGTGGCCGTGGCCGATGTTTCGGGCAAGGGCGTTTCGGCCTCGCTGCTCATGGCCATCTGCCGGACCCTGCTGCACCAGATCGCGCCGCACTTTGATTCTCCGGCCAAGGTGCTGTCGGAGCTCAACCGCGCTCTGACCGGAGACATCCGCGGCGGCATGTACATCACGATGATCTATGGCGTCATCGACCTTCGCCTGCGGCAGGTCACCTGGGCGCGGGCGGGACACGAACTGCCGCTCTTTCTGCACTACGACTCGGCCACCGGCACGCGTCGCAGCGACTACGTGGAGTCGGAAGGCATGGCGGTCGGCATGGTGGACCCCACGATGTTCGGCGAGGCGATTACCGATCGCACGCTGCCATTCGGCGAGGGCGACGTCCTGGTCCTGTACACCGACGGCCTGACGGAGGCTCCGAACGACGAGGAAAAGGAGTTTGGCGGGGCGCGCCTGGCGGACGCGCTGCGGGGCGCGCAATCGGAAAGCGCCCGCGGGATCAACGACGCGGTGGTCGAGGCGGTGCAGAGGTTCACGGGCGAGAGCGGCCTCCGGGACGATTTCACGTTGCTGACGGTGAAACGGGTGTAGGGTGGCTTGCGCCGGTCGTCGGCCGGATTGTGGGGCGGGATTTCCTGGCGATGCCGCCCCATCGGCCCGGCGGCCAAATCCCGTTGCGTTTCCCGGCGTGCCTTCTACTCGTTGGACCGCATGTCCGCTTCCCCCGCACCGTCCGCGCCGCCGCGATTCACCCAGCCCGATGCCGGGGGCCATTTCGGCCCGTATGGTGGGGTGTTCGTGCCCGAGACCCTGATGACGGCGCTGCAGGAACTGGGGGCGGCGTACGAAACCGCGAAAGCGGATCCGGCATTCCAGACCGAGCTTCGGCAGATGCTCCAGGAATACGCGGGCCGGCCGACCGAGCTGTATTTCGCGGAACGCCTGACGAAGCATTGCGGCGGGGCGAAGATCTATTTCAAACGCGAGGACCTGCTGCACACCGGCGCGCACAAGATCAACAACGCGCTCGGCCAGGCGCTGCTGGCGCGGCGCATGGGGAAGAAGCGGGTGATCGCCGAAACCGGCGCGGGACAGCATGGCGTGGCCACCGCGGCGGTGTGCGCGAAGTTTGGCTTCGACTGCACGGTATACATGGGCGCCGTCGACATGGAGCGCCAGGCCTTGAACGTTTTTCGCATGCGCCTCATGGGCGCCAAGGTCGTGGGGGTCGAGGCGGGCCAGAAAACTTTGAAGGAGGCGATCAACGAGGCGATGCGCGACTGGGTGACGAACGTCCGCACCACGCATTACATCCTCGGCTCGGCGCTGGGCGCTCACCCCTATCCGATGATGGTCCGCGATTTTCATCGCGTGATCGGACTGGAGTTGCGCGAGCAGATCCTGAAGCGCGAGGGCCGGCTGCCCGACGAGATCGTCGCCTGCGTCGGCGGCGGCTCAAACGCCATCGGCGTGTTTTTCGAGTTTCTCGACGATCCGGGCGTGCGTCTGACGGGCGTGGAGGCCGGAGGCCGTGGCATCCGGCGTGGCGACCATGCCGCGCGTTTCGAGGGCGGCAAACTGGGCGTGCTGCAGGGCTGCAAGACGTACATCCTCCAGGACCCGGAGGGGCAGATCGAGCTGACTCATTCCGTCAGCGCGGGTCTCGACTACGCCGCGATCGGTCCCGAGCACGCGTTCTATCGTGACCGCAATCGGATCAGCTACGCCTATGCCACCGACGACGAGGTTTTGAAGGTGTTCAAGCATTGCTCGGAGATGGAAGGCATCATTCCGGCGCTGGAATCGACCCACGCGCTCGTGCACGCCCTCAAACGCGCGCCCGAGATGCGACCCGACCAGATTCTCGTCGTGAACCTGAGCGGACGCGGCGACAAGGACGTGCAACAGGTGCAGAAGATGCTCGAGCGTTAGACGGCGAGACGGTCGTAAAGGCCGGGGCGGCCCTTCGGGAAGATTCAGCCGCCAAGAGGCGCAAGGGGACCATGAGTCTCGTGCGGCAGAATAGGCGATTTCGCGGAGTTTCGAGTGATAGGGCGCGACCGCGGCGGCCTTCGGAGATGCCGCCCTGCAATTCACCGGCGTCAATCACGCCAAGGTCCAGGGGCGTTGGGGCATTTGATTTGTGTCCCTTTTCGCGTGGTCGGCGTTTTTCGCAGACCGTCTTGATTCCGTCCGCTATTGGTCCCCGATTCCGAAGGATAATGCCTTGTGACTTGTTTCGCCGGACCCGATACTGCCCGCAATGAATTCAATGACCGGATTTGGCCGGGGAACCGCGACGCTTGGGGGGCTCGGAATCTCCGTCCAAATGGATTCGGTCAACCGGCGGGGCCTGGACCTGAGCATCTCGCTGCCCACGGGATGGGAGCCACTGGAGGCGGCCGTGTCGGAGATGGTGCGCCGGGGTGTGACGCGCGGCAAAGTCCGCGTGATCGTCGAATGCGACGGTCCGGCGGCGACCGCGGATTGGGACGAATCAGCCGTGAACGCGGCGCTCGACCGGCTGAAGGCGCTGGCGGCGGCGCGCGGCATTCCGTTCCAGCCGACAGCGGAGCTGTTGTGGCAGGTCGCGCGGGATGAGGGCGGCCAGACCTCGTTGCCCGAGGCGCGGTCGGCGTGGCCGGCGATCGAGAAGGCCGTCGTCGAGGCGATGCGCGGTCTCGCGGCCATGCGGGCGCGCGAAGGGGAGGCGCTCCTGGTGGATTTTTTGCAGCGCCTGGAAAAACTGCGCGGTCATCTGGACACGATCGCCGGGCGGGCGCCGCAGATTGCCGGCGGCTATCGTGAGCTGCTGCTGCAGCGACTGCGCGGCGCCGGGCTCGACCTCGATGTCGGCGACGAACGGGTGCTGAAGGAGGTGGCGCTGTTCGCCGATCGCAGTGACATCGCCGAGGAATTGACCCGCCTGCGCAGCCATCTCGTTCAGCTCACCGACCTGCTGCGCTCCGCGGCGGAGGTGGGACGCAAGGGCGAGTTCATCCTGCAGGAGGTGGGCCGCGAAATCCACACCATCGGCAGCAAGGCGAACGACCTCGCGATCAGCCAGCAGGTGATCGAGTTCAAGAACGAACTCGAGCGGGTCCGGGAACAGATCGCGAACGTGGAGTAACGGCGGCGTCGGGTCCGACCCGCCGGAAGTGACGCCGAGGCGGGGAACTGGGAGTCGCCGCGCGAACCTGCGGTTGCGAACATTGATCGCCGATTTCCATGACGGCGATTCCGCGGCGGCGACCGGGAGATCGACGTCACCGCGGCCCGAAAACGACCGGCTCAGCCGAGCTCATACGGTTGAGCCAAGGTGGAAACGGACCTCCCCGTTCGGCGGCTCAGGTCCCCAAGCGATGTCGAGGGGCGGACCGGTTCTCCTCGGAAAGTCTCGCGAACCCGCCCGGAGGTCGGGTTCCACCATTTAATGCACATCCCGTCGCTCGAAAGAGCGGATCCAAATGGATGAGACCGGCTCAGCCTTCCGACGGCCGCGACGGATGCCGCAGGGACCAGAGGATGTAGCCGATGACGCCGACACAGATGCATGCATCGGCGACGTTGAATGTCGGATAGGTGTAGCTTCCGAAGTGAAAATCGAGGAAGTCGACCACGTGCTGGTGCACCAGTCGGTCGAGGAGGTTACCGGCCGTTCCGCCGCAGAGCAGCCCGAAGAAGATCTGCACGATCTCGCGGCGCAGGCCGAGTTCGTGGCGCCAGATGAAAATCGCCGTCAGCGTCGCGGCGGCCAGGACGGCAAGCACCGTGCTGCGCCCGGAAAACATGCTCCATGCCGCGCCGGTGTTGCCGACGTGCACGATGTTGAAAAATCCCGGGATAACGACAATCCCGTTGGACCCATAGCTGCCCAGGGGGAGGCGGGCGTTGACCCAGACCTTGGTGCCTTGATCGAGACCGAACGCGATGGCGGCCATGAGCCACAACCAGCGATAAGCGAGCAGACGGCGAGAACGGCTCGCCGAAGCAACCTCGCCTGCCGCGGAAATCGTCCGCGCCTCCGCCTTTTCGTCGGAAGCATCCCCGGTCACGTCGGCCGGTCGTGAAGCGGAGGACATCAAGAACCGGACGGACTCATGCGCGGTGGGTCCGATACGCTGGAGCTTGCTCCGACTTGGATTGTTGCAGGAGCGGCCTTATGCCGCGAGCGAACTGGAAATCGCGGGATAAACCTGCTCCCACAGCTAAAGACGGACTTGGTTGCATGGGCTCTCTTGACCAAATGCCCCGAAACTTGCTCCGGGGATCGTCACTCGTCGCTCGAGTCTTCCTCGGCGACCTTGCCGCCGCCATCCTCGTCGGTGGCGTCGCCGAACAAGCCGCCACGCTGGTCGGAGCGGTGCGAATGGCGCTCCACCTCTTTCTTGGCCTCGGCGGAATAGCGGGTGAAGGGAACGGCCAGGAGGCGCTCCTTGGCGATCGGCTTCTGGGTCGATTCGCAAACGCCGTAGGTGCCGTTGTGGATGCGCTTGATGGCCGCCTCAATTTCGGAAAGGGCTTCCTGTTCGCTGGACACCAGGCTCAGGGCAAAATCGCGGTCGAACGTGTCGGTGCCCGCGTCGGCCATGTGCTGGCCGTAACCCGAAAGGTCGCCGGAATCGTCCTTCGCCGACTTGCGCAGCGTCTCCTCGGTGTGCTCGCCGAGCTGGTCGAGCACATGGTTGCGAAGATCGACGAGCAGGCGATAGAAGCGGCGAAACTTGTCCGGGATCTCCTCATCGGGCAGCTCGAGCATCGGTTTCTTTCCCTTGTTCGGGTTGAAACCGAGGATGTCGGCGATCGAGGCAGGCTTGACGTGGTGCGGTTTCTGCGGCGCCCGCTCGACCTTGGCCGGCGCGTCCGGGCCCTTGCCGTTGGTGGCGGCCTTGGCGCCGTTGGAGATCGTCTTGGCGGTGACCTCGACCTGCTTTTCGTTTTTCTTCGCGATCTCGCGCACCTCATCGAGCGAGAACGCGATCGATTTCGCCGGGCCGGCGGATTTGCGCTCGAGGATCTTGCGCTTGAGATCGGCGGGAGTCATGGCGGTTTTCGCGGTCGGCGTCGCCTTGGCCGCAGGCTTCTCCGCCGCCGCCTTGGTGGGAGCGGCCTTGGCGGGCTTCACGGGAGCGGCCGGCTTGGCGACGGGTTTCTTCGCGGGAACGTTTTTGCTTTTGGCCATAATCGGTCGGTCGGTTTAAGAGTTAAGTGCTTCCTGGCAGCGAGGGCAAACTTCTCCGTGCGAACTTACTGACAAGGCCGGGACCCAGCGCCAGCAACGGGGGCACCGGATATGGCCTGCTTCCCGGGCGTGACGAGCCTTTAGTTCGAGTTCTGGCCCGGGATTTGGTTCCAGCTTCACTTCGGAAACGATCAGCAGCTCCGCGAGGGCGTCGCGGTGCCGGGCAAGCACGCCGGATTCGGGTCCGTTGGGCGAGGCGGCGATGATGACCTGGGCATCCAGGGACTTGCCGATCGTGCCCGCCTGCCGCAGAGGTTCGAGCCGCTCCGTGGCGAGCCCGCGCACTCTCAGAAGGATCCCGAAGTCCGCCTCAATGGCGGGGTTGTGCCAGCCGTCGCCCGCCACCGGCCAGTCCTCCCACACGATGGCGCGGTCGGAATACTCGGTGCGCGCGGTGGCATAGCTCCACGCCTCGTCGGTCGTGAACGGGATGATCGGCGCCAGGAGGCGGGCAAGAGTCGAGAAGATGTGGTGAATCGCGGTCTGCGACGACCGGCGCAGGGGGTGGTTAGTCCCCAAGGTGTAGAGGCGGTCCTTCAGGATGTCGTGGTAGACCGCCGAAAGCGTCACGGAACAGAACTGGTTGCAGAGCTGGTAAACCCGGTGGAATTCGTAGGCATCGAATGCCCTCGTGGCGTCGGCGATCAACGTCGCCGTCTGGTGCAGCGCCCAGCGATCAAGCGGATCCAGCCGCGTGACCGGCACCGTGTGCGCGGCAGGGTCGAAGTCAAAAAGGTTGGAAAGCTGGAATCGGAACGTGTTGCGAATCAGGCGATAGGTCTCGCCGACGTGCGAAAGGATTTCCTTCGAGATCGGAATGTCGTCGCGGAAGTCCTGCGAGGAAATCCACAGCCGGATGACGTCGGCGCCGTAGTCGGCGATATAGGCGTCGCTGGTCTGGGGCTTCTCGTACGAGCTGCTTTTGGAAATCTTGTTGCGGTCCTGGTCGACGATGAAGCCGTGCGTGAGGACGGCCTTGTAGGGCGCGGCGCCAAAGGCGATGATGCTCGTCCAGAGCGACGACTGAAACCAGCCGCGGTGCTGGTCGCTGCCCTCGAGATAGAGATCGGCGGGCCAGCGCGTGCCGCCCTGGGCTTTCTTGAGGACGGCTGCATGCGAGGAGCCCGAATCGATCCAGACATCGAGAGTGTCACGACCGCAGGTCAGCTCGGCCGGCGCCGGCCAGCCCGCGGGCAGCGCAATGCCGGCCAGGAGCTCGGACGGGGACGCGTCATACCAGAAGTTGGAACCACGGGTGGCTATCTTGTCCGCCAGGCCGCGCACGACACCGGCGTCCAGGTACGAATTCTTCCTAACGTCGTAGAAAGCCGGGATCGGCACGCCCCATGATCGCTGGCGGCTGATGCACCAGTCCGGGCGTGTTTCCACCGCCCCGCGGATGCGGGCTTCGCCCCAAGCGGGTATCCACCCCTGATGGGCGGCGATGTCGGCGATGGCGGCCACGGCCTTGGTGCGATGTCCACCCTTGTCGAGCGACACGAACCATTGGTCGACCGCGCGGAAAATGATCGGCGTCTTCGAACGCCAGCAATGCGGATAACTGTGCGTGTAGCGCTGCTTGGCCAGCAGGGCGCCGGCGGCGTCGAGTTTCTTCAGGACGCCGATGTTGGCGGCCGAGGTTTTCTTCGCCGCGAGGTCCTCGACGCTTTCGAGCGTGCCCAGCCCGACCAGGTCGGCGGGTACTCGTCCGTCGTCGACGTATTTGCCGTCGTCGCCGACGGGGCAATAGATTTCCAGCCCGTATTTCAGCCCGGTCAGGTAATCCTCGGTGCCGTGTCCCGGAGCGGTATGGACGAGGCCGGTGCCGCTTTCGGTCGTCACATAATCGGCGAGGACCACGGGCGACGTCCGGTCGATGAACGGGTGCCGGGCGGCCAGGCCTTCGAGTTTCGCGCCGGCGACCGTCTGAACGATCTCCGGTGGCTGGGCGAACTTGGCGGCGGACGAGACCGATCCCAGCAGCGCGCGGGCGACGATGATGCGCTCGGCACCCGCATCGGCCACCACGTATTCGACCTCCGGATGCGCGGCGATCGCGAGATTGGCGGGAATCGTCCAGGGGGTGGTGGTCCAGATGACGAGGAAAAGGGGCTTGTCCGTCGGGAGGCCGAACCTGGCCGCCTCGCCGGCGGGCACGGCAAACTTCACCCAGATTGAGGGCGAGATGTGTTCCCGGTACTCGATTTCGGCATCGGCCAGTGCGGTCTCGAACGGGATTGACCAGTACACGGGTTTTTTCCCGCGGTAGACAATCCCCTGTTCGACGAACGCCGCGAACGTGCGAAGAACATCGGCCTCGTACGCGGGCGCCTTGGTCTTGTATTCGTGCGCCCAGTCGCCGATCACGCCCATGCGCTTGAACTGCGCGGTCTGCTTCGCGATCCAGCCTTCGGAAAATGCATCGCACCTGGCCCGCAGCTCGGCGGTGGTCAGGTCGAGCTTCTGCTCCTGGATTTCGCGCGACACCTTTTGCTCGATCGGAAGCCCGTGGCAGTCCCAGCCGGGCACGTAGGGCGTGTGGAACCCCTGCATCGCCTTGTAGCGATTGACGATGTCCTTGAGCGTCTTGTTCATCGCCGTTCCGATGTGGACGTCGCCGTTGGTGAACGGCGGGCCATCGTGGAGGACGAACGTGCGACCGGAGACGGCGCGTTTTTCCAGCAATCGTTCGAAAACCCGCAGTTTTTCCCAGTGCGCGACGCGACCAGGCTCCCGCTGGACCAGACTCGCCCGCATCGGGAAGTCGGTCTTGGGGAGCAGCAGCGTGTCTTTCAGGTCGTGCGCCATGCGGAGAAAAGCGGGAGACGGTAAGCCCGGGGAAGGGCGAGTCAAGGCGTGTTCCGACTGCGCGAAACACATTGCTGGCACGTGCCTTGCTCAATATTCTTCCGGCGCGTTTCCACCACCCGATATCCTCCCACCATGAATCGCTTTCTTCTGCTTTCCGCCCTGTGCACGACCGGCCTCGTCCGGGCGACGACGACCCCCGGTCCCATTCCGGTGAAGATGGTCGTCGTTACCACCTTCGAGGTGGGCCAGGACACCGGCGACAAGCCCGGTGAATTCCAGTTCTGGGTCGAACGCGAGCACCTCGACCAGAGCATTGCCGTGCCGGGCATGGATCATCCGGTGCGCACCGATGGCAAGGGCCTTCTGGGTGTGGTGTCGGGCACGACCTCGCGGTGCGGCCTGCAGATCGAAGCCCTGGTGCTCGATCCGCGTTTTGATTTTTCCCATGCCTACTGGCTTCTGGCCGGCATTGCGGGCGTTGACCCGCACGATGCGTCGATCGGGAGCGCCGCCTGGGCACGCTATGTGGTCGACGGCGACATCGCCGGAGAAATCGACGCCCGCGAACTGCCGGCGGACTGGCCGACCGGCATCATGGTCATCGGCGCCGACAAGCCCAACACGCGTCCGCCCCCGCAAGGATGGGAGCCGGACATGATGGCGTTCGACCTCAACCCCGCGCTCGTGGAAAAGGCCTACGCCCTGACGAAGGACGTTGCCCTGATGGACACGCCGGAAATGCAGAAATACAGGGCGACCTACACGGGCTATCCCAACGCGCTGCGACCGCCGTTCGTGTTGCTGGGTGACGTCGTCGGCAGCAATCGATACTGGCACGGTGAACGCCTCACCCAATGGGCGAACGACTGGGCGAAACTCTGGACCAATGGAAAGGGCAACTTTGTCATGACCGCGATGGAGGATCAGGGGGTTTCGATCGCGCTCCAGCGTCTTTCAAAAATGGGGAAGGTCGACTTTCAGCGGTTCCTCGTCCTGCGCACGGGAAGCAATTATTGCATGCCGGCGCCGGGACAGAATGTGGTTCAAAGCCTGAATGCCGAGTACGCGGGTGGCTTGCCCGCCTTCGAGGCGGCCTGGCGGGTGGGCAGCCCGGTCGTGCACGAAATCCTTGCCCACTGGGACAACTACGGCCCGAAGGCGCCGTAACGGGAACGCTTCCGGGACGACTCCGACGCGGCCGGGGTCTGTCATTCCGGCTGCACCAGGCAAACCGGCACTCAGCGGACGGCCCCGGTAACCTTCGCCGCCAGTTTTTCGCCCGCCGCAATGCAGGCGGGCAGGGAAATGCCATCGCGAACATGACCGCCAATGAAGACTCCGGGGTGGCACTTTTCCACCGAAGACATCGCCTCAAGCCAGCGCTCGTAGCCGAGCACGTATTGCGGAATCGCGCGCGGCCAGAAGGTGGTGCGAACAAACGCGGGGTCCCCGGTCACTCCCAGTAATTCGCGCAGGTCGGGCTCGATTCTCCGGAGCAGGTCGGACTCGCGCAACCGCGCGTGTTCCGGCTGACGCGCGCCCCCGACGAATACTGTCAGTCCGACATGCCCCTCGGGGGCGCGTCCCGGGAACAGCGTCGACGAAAACAGGATGCCGAGCACCTCGCGGCGCTCGATCTCCGGGACCAGCACGCCGAAGCCATCGAGCGGGTGTGTCACCTGCTCGCGACGATACCCGAGAAAGACGGAAGCCACTGGCGGATGCGGAATGCCCTCGAGGCCGGCGAGCGGGCGTTCGCCCAGGGTGCCGAAAGCGAGCGGGGCGAGTCCGGAGGCCGGCAGGGCGAGCACGACCGCATCGAATTCCGCCGAGGCGAGTCCGTGATCCGCTCCCTTCCAGATGACCCGATGCGGCCGTCCCGGAATGAGTGTCTCGACCACGGCGCCAAGCCGCAGCGCTCCGGGGTCCAGTTTCGAGGCGAGCGTGTCGGTGAGCGTCTGCAGTCCGTCGCCGAACGAAACAATGGTGGTCGCGCCGGAGTCGGCGACCTCACGGCGCCTCCGCACGGCGGCCGCGACCCCGCGGACGATCGAGCCGTGCGAGCGTTCGGCCTCCCACACCATTGGAAACGCGTGTTTGGCGGAAAGCTTCGCGGGATCGCCGGCAAACACGCCGGCCACGAACGGATTCACCGCGTAATCCACGAATTCACCGCTGAAATGCGAGCGCATCAGTTCCGCCAGAGTCAGGTCGGTGGTGCGCACCCGCGGGCGCGCCAGCAGATCCGACAGCAGGGCAAGCTTCGTGCTCAGGGAAAAAAGACCGGAGGCAAGGAAACGCAGCGGCGAGGTGGGGAACATCCGCAGCCGGCCGGCCCGCACCACGTAACGCCGTTGCGCCAGCGGGTTGGCGTGGATCACGCGCGAATCGAGACCGAGGTCGCGCAGCAGCCGCCGCACCTCGGGCGAGCCGGACTGGAGGGTGTTGGGTCCCTTTTCCAGGAGATAGCCCTGATCCCGGACGCTCGCCACGGCGCCGCCCGCGGCGGACGCCCGCTCGAAGACCGTCACGGCGTGTCCGCGTTCCTGGAGGCGGAACGCAGCGGTCAATCCGGTGAGGCCGCCGCCGAAGACGGCGACCGTCTTTTTCGGCCCGGCCGGCATGTCAGTTTTTCCAGTTCGTCACGGTCTCGACCAGGCTCTCGACGCACTCGAGCCGCGCCGTCGGCAGAATCCCATGGCCGAGGTTGAAGATATGGCCGTTCGAACCGCGCATGGCCTCGAGCAGGCGAACGGTTTCCCGTCGCACGATTTCCGGGGTGGTGTCGAGGATCACCGGATCGAGGTTGCCCTGCAGCGCGACATTGGAAGGCACGAGCCGGCGGGCGATCCTGAGGTCGATCGTCCAGTCCAGCCCGAGGACGCGCGCACCGCTGAACGCCTGATCGGTGATTTGGGCGGAGGTGCCCTTGGCGTACAAGATCACCGGGAAATCACGGGGCAGGGCCGCGATGATCTCGCGGATCCAGCGAAGCGAAGCGGCCTCGTAGTCGGAGCCGGAAACGACGCCGCCCCACGAATCGAAGATCTGGATGGCATCCGCGCCGGCGCGGATCTGGAGATGAAAATATTCGATGAGAACCCGGGTGAGTTTTTCGAGCAGGGCGTGGAACAGCGGCCGGTCGGAATGGAATAGAGACTTGATGCGGGCGAAGTCCTCGGTGCTGCCGCCCTCGACCATGTACGACGCGAGGGTCCAGGGCGATCCGCCGAAACCCAGCAGCGCGCGCTCTCCCGCGAGGGATGCGCGCACCTTTGCCAGTGCGGCGCCGACGTATTCGAGCCGGGTGGCGGCGCCGTCGACGTTGAGGCGATCGACGTCCGCCTTTGAGCCGATGGCGAAATCCATTCCGATGCCGCCCTGGTCGCGGAACTGGTAGCCCTGGCCCATCGCCTCCGGCACGACGAGGATGTCCGAGAAAATGATCGCCGCATCGAGCGCGTAGCGGCGCAGCGGCTGCATCGTGACCTCCGCCGCCAGCTCGGGCGTGCGCACCATCTCGAGGAAGGAATGCCGGGTCTTGAGTTCGCGGTATTCGGGTAGATAACGCCCCGCCTGCCGCATGATCCAGACCGGCGGCCGGTCGAGCGGCTCGCACGCACACGCGCGCAGGAATCGTTCGCGGGAGGTCATGAGCGGTTCGGGGCCTCGAGTGCTGCCCAGTCGCGCGGAGGCAGCATCACCTCGGTCAGGTGCGCCTCGGGCGAGCCGGGTTCGGGTTTCCAGTCGTATTCCCATGCCACCATGGGCGGCAGCGACATGAGGATCGACTCGGTGCGCCCGCCGCTTTGGAGGCCGAACAGGGTCCCGCGATCGTACACGAGATTGAATTCCACGTAGCGTCCGCGCCGACGGAGTTGGAACGAGCGCTCGCGCTCGCCAAAGGGGGTGGACTTGCGCCGGCCGACCACGGCCAGGTAGGCCGGCCCGAAGGACTCGCCGACCCGGCGGGTCAGCGCGAAGCTTTCCGCAAAGCCCAGCTCGTTGAAATCGTCGAAGAAAATTCCTCCGACTCCGCGCGCCTCTCGCCGGTGCTTCAGGTAGAAATAGTCATCGCACCAGCGCTTGAAGCGCGGATAGAGGTCGGGACCGGAAGGCGCGCAGGCACGCTGGGCCGCGCGATGCCAGTCAATCGCATCCGACTCGTGGCCATAATACGGCGTGAGGTCGAACCCGCCGCCGAACCACCAGGCGGGCCGGCCATCGGCGAGCGCGGAGTCGACCGAGAGGAACCGGACATTCAGATGCGCCGTCGGCACGTGGGGATTGAGCGGGTGGATCACGGCCGAAACTCCCATGGCCCGAAAAGAACGTCCCGCGAGCGCGTCGCGTCCTGAAGTGGCGGACGGGGGGAGCGCCTTTCCGGTGACGTCGGAAAACACGACCCCGGCCTTCTCGAAGACGGCGCCGCCCGAAAACGTGCGCGTGCGCCCGCCGCCCCCTTCCGGTCGCGTCCACAGGTCCTCGCGGAAACGCGTCCCATCGTCTTCCTTTTCAAGCGCACCGCAAAGATGGTCCTGCAACGAAAGCAGGAAGGTGCGGACAGCGTTGGAATCGGGCGGTGATTCGGCGGGC
Source organism: Candidatus Didemnitutus sp. (assembly GCA_036499305.1). Classification (GTDB taxonomy): domain Bacteria; phylum Verrucomicrobiota; class Verrucomicrobiia; order Opitutales; family Opitutaceae; genus Didemnitutus. The sequence continues at coordinate 15,454 of DASYDZ010000146.1, read as the reverse complement.
GGAGTCACGATATGCGCCCGATAAATACGAAAAGCTCCCGCATGTCGCACCAAAAGCGCGGCGGCGGGCGGGCGACGCGGCTTGACGTCCGGAAGGCGACCGCGTTGACCTCGGTCCCCCAATGTCCGCCCCGCTCGATGCCGCGGTGATCACCAGCCTGGCCCTGCCCGGACTGGCGGTGGCGTTTTTCCATGCGGCGATCCCAACCCACTGGCTGCCCTTCGTGCTGGTGGCCCGGGCGCGCCGCTGGAGTCGCGGCAAGACGCTGGCCGTGGTCGCCTTCGCGGGTCTCGGACACGTGCTGGTGACGACCGCACTCGGTTTTCTGATCGCCTGGTTTGGCTTTGAACTCGATGCGAGGGTGGGGAAGTGGTTTCCCTGGGCGGCGGCGGGAATCCTGTTCCTGCTCGGCGCCGTCTATCTGTGGCGGCAGGCGAAAGGTGGCGTCCTGCACCACCACGTCCTGGGCGGCCATCACCACGCGAGCGACCACTGTGGCCACGATGAAGGACACAGCCATCTGGAGACCGAGGTGCGCGACAGTGCTCTGGTCAGGGGCGACGCGGCCGCGATCAGCGGATTATTCCTGATGCTGACCCTGTCGCCATGCGAGGGCTTCCTGCCGATTTATCTTTCCGGCGTGCGATTCGGGTGGAGCGGATTTGCGGTGCTCAGCACCATCCTCGCGGTCGGCGCGTTGGGCGGCATGCTGGTTTTCTCCTGGCTGGCGCTCATTGGCGTCGAGCGATTTCCAACCCGCGCATTCGAGCGCCATGAGGCCGGCATCCTGGGCGCCGTGTTCATCGCGCTCGGGGTTATCGTGCTGATCGTCGAGCGCGGGTGAACCGGCCACGTGCCATTGAGCCGCGGCCGACACCGCTTTCCGGCCGGCTTTTCGACGCTCAACACTCAACTCTCAACCAGGCGACCCCGCCCAGGCCTCACTCAAACTGCCAGGTCGGATCGGTGGTCAGCTTGTTCTTGTAGATGACGCCGCCTTTCATCACGAAATCGATCTTCTCGAGCACGGTGACGTCGGCCAGTGGATCGCCCTTCACCGCGACCAGGTCGGCATAGAAACCCGGCGCGAGCCGGCCGACTTTTTTGTCCCAACCCAGGAGGTCGGCGGCGCTGGTCGTCGCACTCTGGATGGCCTGCATCGGGGTCATGCCCCATTTGACCATGTGCCGGAACTGCTTCGCGTTCCAGCCGTGCGGGTAGACGCCGGCGTCCGTGCCAAAGGCGATCTTGCATCCCGCGGCGAGGGCCTTGGAGAAGTTCTCGCGCTGCAGGCGGCCGATGGAGCGCTCCTTGGCGAGCATCTTTTCGGGAAAACCCATGCGTCCGTACTCGGCGAGGATGTAGTCGTCGTTGTAGATGTCGAAAACGAGGTAGGTGCCATGCTCCTTGGCCAGACGGATGCCCTCCTCGTCGATCAGGCTGCTGTGCTCGACGGACGCCACCCCCGCGCGGATCGCCATCTTGATCGCCTCGGTGCCATGCGCATGGGCGGCGACCTTGCGGCCCCACAGGCGCGCCTCGTCCACCGCGGCCTTCATTTCCTCCTCCGAATACTGCGGGGCTCCGGCGGATTCCTCTTCGGACAGCACCCCGGCGCTGGCGAGGATTTTGATCACGTCGGCCCCGTACTTGATGTTCTCCCGCACCTTTTTTCGGATCGCGTCGACTCCGTCGGCCACACCGTTGATTGAGTCGATGTGCAGGTACGGTGACATGCCGTTGAGGTCGCCATGGCCTCCAGTGGCGGTGAGCGCCGGGCCGCTCGCCAGCATGCGGGGCCCGGGAATCTTGCCGGCGTTGATGGCATTGCGGAGCGCGAAATCAGTGTAGTTGTCCGCGCCGACATTGCGGATGGTGGTGAAGCCGGCCTCGAGCGTGCGCCGGGCATAGATGTGCGACGTGGTCGCCTCGTCGATCGGACTCTTGCGGAAGACATCGTCGATGTAGTTCTCGGCCTGGCCGGTGACGTGGGTGTGGCAATCGATCAGACCCGGAAGCACGGTGGCGTCGCCCAGATCGATCGCGAGCACCTTGGCGTCCTCCGGAACCACGGTCATGAGATCGGCGGCCGCGACCACCGCCTTGACGCGGTCGCCCTCGATGACCACGAGCTGGCCGGTCAGGACCATGCCGACCTGGGGGCTGATCAGGCGTGCCGCCTTGATGACGGTGAAAACGGGTTTTTCGGCGGGCGCGACGGAATCGGCCCGGGATGGCGAGAGGCCGAGCCCGGCGCAAGCGATGGCGGCAAGCGCGAAAAGGCGGGGGAGGTGCATGCGGGTTCTTAACCTGCGACCGGGGAGGATGGCAAGCCAGCCGGGGTGTCGGCAGTGTCCCGATCTGAATGTATTCGCTGGGGGTCCGATGCCTCGGAGCTTGCTCCGTCTTGATTGTTGCAGGAGCGGCTTTGTGCCGCGATCGAAATGGAAATCGCAGGGTAAGCCCGCTTCTACAGCTAAGGAGGGACTCGGTTGCATCGACTGTCTTGATCAAATGGTTCGGGGCTTGCCCCGGGGGTCTTTACTTTCATCGGAGGCCGCCGGGAGAAAGAGGCGGTTGCTCCCCGCCCTCCGGGGCCTCCGGTTTGAAATCAGGACACCACCGGGTTGTCCGGCGGCGAATCCGTCGCCGCAGCGGCGACGATCATGGCGCTGAGTTCGGTGGCACACCGGCTGAATTGCGTGGCGGCACCGTATTCCGCCGTCGCCCACGTTGCGCGCGAGTCGGGGGAGGGAAACGACAGCGCGTCGATCTGGGTTCGAAGATCGTCACGTGACGCGGCAGCCGCTGTTCCCAAAGTGGTGGCGGCGAGCATCGAGAACGTCTGGTCGGCCAGCGCGGCGAACCGGACGAATGCTGGATCGCCCGCGGGCTTGCCCGCCTGCAGGTGGATGGCGACCACGGTGACGCCGCGGGTGATGCGCTGGTTGCCGTTCGCGAGAGCTGCGGCGGATTCGATCGCGCCGCGCTGGCCTCTGGGCTCCGCATAGATTCGCTGCAGCGACGCGAAGACGAGGCTGTTGGCCGCTTCGGCGGCGCGCTTGGCCGCGACCACGGGACCGTCGTATCCGCCGCCTTCCTGCAGTCGCTGGACGACAAGATTCAGATAGTCGCGGTTGGCCAGCAGCGCCCGCGCCAGTTTGGGCGGGTAAAGCTGTCGTTCCCACACCGGCCAGAACAGCATCGTGGCGCCGAGCGAAAGGACCACGCCGGCCAGGGTGGAAAGCGTGCGCTCGACCGTGAAGCCGAGGGTTACCTTCTCCGAGGTTTCCGTAATCATCACGACGAACAGGGTGATGAAACCGACCGCGATCGCGTAGTTGCGCTTCAGCCAGAACGCGAAAAAGAACATGGTTGCGGCCATGGCGACGAGGACCACCGCAGGCGGAAGTTCGAGCCAGAGCAGGGCGCTCGCCGCGAGGCTGCCGACCACCGTGCCAATGGCCCGCTGGCCGGCGCGCAGACGCGTGGTGCCGTAGTCCGGCTGCATGACCACCAGGACCGTCAGGGGCAGCCAATACCCGCGCGAGAGGTCGAAATACTTGAACACGGCGACGCCGAACATCTGGAGGACAACCGCACGCGCGATGAACCGGTTGAGCGCGGGGTCGGGCTGCCAGTGGAAGTTCAGCGCGGAAGCGAGAGGCCGCAGCGTCCACGTCTGGAGGTCGAACAATTCGAGCGAAAATGCGGCCCGCTCGTCCGCGCGATCGACGGTCGAGCGGAGCAGCCGGGAAATTTCCGGCACCACGCTGCCGATCTGGTGCAGGATGCCTGTCAACTGGGCGGCGGCGTTCGAGGAAGGAAACTGCGTCTGAACCCGATGCTCGAGCGCCTGCAGCAGGGAGGACAATCGCCGCAGCCGGACGTCGGCCGACGCCAGGTGCGAGGGCTGGCGCGACACGAGGACGAGCGCGATCGTCCTCGCGGAATTGGCCAGGGAGGTTATCGCCGGAGCCAGGCTCGATCGCACCGCCTCGAATCCCGGTTCACCGGCCAACGCCTCGAGCGCGGTTCCGAACGAGACCATGCGGGTGGCCAGCCGGGCCGCCGCCAGATTGAGTTCTCCGAGTTCCTGCAGGTGCGCCCGTGGGCGGCCCGACTGCGCTGCGGCAAGAGCGGCGCTGGCCTGGTCGAGCGTGGTGCGCAAAACGGCCTCGCGGGCGACAATCGCCTCGTGCCGTGCGCCCAGCCCTCCTCGCTCCGGTGCGAGGTCGGCAATCAGGTCCGAAAGCGCCACCCAGCTGTCCGCGACGGCGCGGCGAAGGGGATGCTGGGCGCGAAAGGGCCAGAGCGACACCTGAACCGCGACGGCCCACAGGCCGCCGATCAGGGCACCCACGAAATGGCGGTCGGCTTCGACGACTCCGCCCGAATGCGCCAGCGTGAGCAGGGCGAGGAAGGCGGTGCCGACGGCGAGCGACGGTCCATATTCCGGACTGAGGCGGCGCCAGACGCCTCCCAACGCGACGATCAAGGCCACGGCGGCGAGCGCCTCGGGAAGGCTGGCGGACGCGATTCCGCCCAGCCACGACGAAGCCGCCATGACGCCGCTCATGGCCAGAAGCAGGCCCAGGCGCACCGGGTACGAACCGCGGATGTCGACCATCGCCAGGCTTTGGGCGGTGATGGCGGCCAGCGAGGCCTCGAAGGGCGCGCGCCACCACACTGCCACCAGCACGGGCCCCATGAATGCGACCGCGGCGCGGCATGCGCGGTTCAGATCCGGCTGCAACCGTCGTTCCTCGATCGCGTGGCGCCAGCGCGCGATGACCCCGGACATGCGCGTGATTAAGGCCGACCTTGGCCGCAGGTCACGAGCAAAGCGCCCGTTTGCCGCTACCGGTTGGACGAATACAGGGCGACGAGGGCGGCGCCGATGGCCTGGGAGAGTTCCCCCAGCGTGGCGGGGACAATCTTCATCCGCTCGCGCTGCGCCGGCCAGAGATAGGGCAGGGCGGCCTCGCGGAGTATGCGCAGATAGCGTTCGCGGAACTCCGGCAGCGTCGACTCCGGATCCATCAGGCCGCCTCCGATCACGACGAACTCCGGATCCAGCGCCGCGACGAGCGAGGCGGTGTGGTAACCGAGCACGCGCGCCTGGAAATCGAAGATATCCAGGGCGAGCGCGTCGCCTTTTTGGGCCAGGCCGCGCAACGAAAGAACCTTTTCCTTCGGGGGCAGCGTTGACGTCGCCAGCGCGTGCTGCGGATGTTTTTTCAGGAAATCGGCGAGCAGTTGCGGCAGGCCGGAAATGGTGGTGTAGGCCTCGACGCAGCCCCAGTCGCGACCGCAACCGCATTTGTAGCGGCCGACCTCGCCCATCAGTTGCAGCGGAGCCGGCATGTGCGCCGCCTCCATGCCCGCGAGGGTGTCGCCATCGAGAGGCAGACCATTCGGATCGACATAAGCGCAGCCCAGGCCCGAGCCCGGCGCGAACATCAGGACCGACACCTTGCGCCCGCCGCGGACCCGATGCGCCTCGGCCACGCCGCCATAGTTGCCGTCGTTGCCGACCACGAGCGGAACCTGCCGCCCGGCGGCCTCGGCGAGGGCGCGGCTGTAGTCGGCATGGAAATTCCAGCCGGTGAAACTGGCCGGCAGATTGGCGGAGCGATCGAGGACTCCGTAGCGCTGATACGGCCCGGGGATCGCCAGCCCCACGCCCTGCACCTGCGCCCACGTAAGCTGGTTCTCGGCGAGGAAGCCATTGACGCCGTCAATCCAGCCGCGAATGACTGCATCCGTGCCGGCGGAGGAATTGGTCGAGCTCTGGCGGAGCTTGTGCGAGACGATTGAACCGTCCGCCCAGATTCCACCGGTCTTTGAAGTCGTGGCCCCACTGTCGGTGCCGATGAAGACGCGCGCGTTGGTCATGTTCTCCCAAGCAAGACGCAACGGGGCCGGAAGACAAGTCCGAGGGCGACGCGTGACGCGCGGCGGACGATCGAAGCGGATACAAAAAAACCGGCGCCGTGACGCCGGTTTGGGAAGGGAATGCGGCGGGCGGGTTTACCGTCGGCCGAGACGGCGGCCGAAGGCCACGAGCCCGATCAGACCGCTGCCGAGCAACAGAAGCGTGATCGCATTGTCTGGCACGCGGGCATTCGAAACCGAGAACTCAAGATCATTGTAATCGAGGTCGCCGCCACCGGGGAGGTCCTCGAAACCGACGGAGACCGTGCCGGCCACCGAGCCGTCGACCTTGGCGTGCGCGACACCGTCGGAGTTCGACGAGGCCGCGCCGGTGTACCAGGTGTTGCCCATCTGGTTGTTCAGGCCGAACACGAGATCGGTGCCGGCGGCGAACCAGCCGACGTCGATGGTCGAGCCCACGGATGTGACGTGGCCTTCGAAAAGCGTTCCCGCCGGACCGTTCACCATGAAAAGCAGGTTGTCGTAGCCCGCGTCAGATCCATTGAAAGTCACGTAGACCTCGCCTCCGTTTGCGACGATGTCACCGCCCGTCACCGGATCGGCCTTGCCGACCGACGCGAGGGCGAACGCGGACAAAATGGAAAGACCGAGAATGCGAAGTTTCATGGGCTGGGGGTGTGGTTTCGCATAACCAAAAGCTTCGAGCATGCCGAGCTGAGGCATATAATTGTCGATAGTCGTAAGATCATTAATGAGAATAGAAAGCGTCGTAAAAGATTGCCCAAGTTCGCTTGGATTGATCGCAGGAAGGGGATGTTTTTGTAATGATTTCCGACGCGATCTTGTGGATTGAAACGGAATCGGCGCGTAACCAATTGGTCGCAAGAATGTAACATATCAGGGTCGCAGTGTTTCGTTGGCTGACGAAATTCCGGCCAATTTCCGGGACCCGTCGCCCACGATCAGGGTGACTTGGCGCGGCCCGCAGTGATTCTCCGCGATTTCCGACGCGGTTTGGGCATGACGCCAATGCGAGGATCGCGGACCTGCGCCAGCCGAACCAGGCGATTAGCCGAGGACTCGAACGATTCCGAGTCCTGCGGAAGATACATCCATTTCCCAAGGACAGGGTGGGTCCGCAGACCGCGGATCTCGTGACCCAACGACGGATGATGGGCTTTTTCAGTGGCGACGAGAACGCCATTCCAAGGTTCGTCGCCGGCGCAAAACGCGAGTACCAGCCGTCCCTGCAAATAGCCGGCCTTGGCGCCGAACATCGAGCGCAACACAAAGGTGGGGTCACTCTCAAGCGGCTCCCAGATCCACTGGAGCGGATGCACGCGCCGGAGGGGCGAGCCGCGACTGGAGTGCCGTGATGCCATTGGAGTTTCAGGTGAGGATTATGCCGTTGGAGGTTGAAAGATGAAGGTTGAAAGACCTCCGGACCCGGGAGATTCGCTTCGCGGCGGCGGGCGGGTTTACAGGAGAACGACTGGAATGAAGACGAGTAGTTCTCGGTTGGAGGTGCCCTAATTTGAATTTTTTTTCACAGGAGGCTGCCCAGTTCGCGGAGAACTTCCGATCCTCTTACGACAGGACCAGATAGCGGAGTTAACAAAGAATATCTCCGTTAACTCAATTTCCTCCTGTAAAATGACTTCTTCCCTCCGCGATCTCGGTGCCTCCTGGAGAGTGCCTTGTATGACCGATGATTGTTCGGGCTCCTGTATGAAATTAGGACACTACCTCTCAGTTAACCCTGTTTCTCCGGTGAAAAATCCGATGATGGCTCAACCGAGATCATGCGGTTGAGCCAAGGTGGAACCGGACCTCCGGGCCGGTTTTCCTATGAAAGTCTTGCGAACCCGCCCGGAGGTCGGGTTCCACCATTCAGTACACGTCTTGTCACTCGCAAGAGCACATCCAACTGCATGAGTCCGGCTCAGTGATCTCTGCTGCTCCTATTAACTGCAAGATAGGGGAATGGAATTTACAGGAGGCCGCCAAGTTCGCGGGGACCCGTCCACCCGCCCGCCTGGACCAAGATTGAAGGATAAGAACGGGCCCGCGATTTTAAAGAAGGGAACGGAGACAAGTGGTTCTCAGTAAGCCCCTGTTTCCTTCGGTGAAAATTTTGATGGTCTGCCCGCGTCTCGGCGTTCCTCGCCGACAGCGCGGCGCGTGTCCCGAGGCCGATGCGTGCTTTCAACCTTCAAAGGGCATCTTTCAACCGAATCATCCCGGCTCAGTCGAACAGGCGGTGTTTGCGTCCGGATTCCGAAACCAATCGGACGAAACGCCGTTTCTGTGCCGCCTGCAATTTCGCGGAGACAACCCACTGCACCATTGTTCGCCGATAACCGGGCGGCTGAGCGGACCAGAATGCCCACGCAAGGGAGTGTTTCTTGAGTTCGCGTTCGAGCGGAAGCGGAAACCGGTCCGGACGGACGGGCCGGCGGTCCTGTTCATAACTGTACGTGCCGGTCCGGGCGGGCGATCGCGCCGCGAAGGCCGCCAGGCCCGATGCGTGCATGCGCCCGGCCTTCGCCAGCCGCTCGACTTTGCCGACGTTGACGTTGCTCCACGTGCTTCCCGCGCGGCGCGGGGTCACGCGATGACTGTAGGCTTGATCGTCGACCCGACGCTTCACGCCGTCGATCCAGCCAAAGCACAAAAGCTCATCGACGGCTTCGAAATAGGTGAGCCCGGTCCGACCCGATGATTTTTTGTAGAATCCGACGAACAGCTCGACGGTCGTCGCGTGATTGGTCTCGAGCCACTGTCGGAACTCGGCGGCGGATTTGAAAAATCGGGGCCTCATGGCGTGCGGAACAATCGCGGCGGAACACCCGCAGCTCTAAATCGGCTTGGGCGGAGGTTCGGAATTTGACCGCACCTCGATCTGCAACAGCAGATCGTGCAGATGTTGATGCAGGGTCTCGAGGCTGGACTTGCTGGTGATCGAGAGATGGAGATCGATCCAGGTGTCGAACTTTACCGACTCCGCACGATAATTGGCCGACGTGCCCGACCCCACGGCGAAGTCGTAGCTCACGACCTCCCAGTCTCCGACCTTGAGGAAGGCGACGTCCCTGCCTGGTGGAACCCCATTGGTGCCGGCCTTGTCCGATTCGGTTTCCCAGAGTTTCTTCAGACCGGGGTACTTGTCCGCGGGCTCGAACCAGCCCGAGACGGTGTCGCCGCCGGAGTCGGTGAGGATGAAATAGGAATCGCTTTCATTCAGGCCGACCTGATCCGTCGCCTCAACCAGGCGGGACTTCTCGATTCGGAGCATCGCCGGAGCCCGGTTGTGGATGATGTCGAGCCGGTCGCCGCTCTTTCGGATCAAGACGGATCGCGCCGGTGCCACCGGTTGCGCCGAAGCGTCGAAGCTGATCTGCAGGCTGCGCACCATGGCGAGCATTTCCGCCTGTTTCGGGCCGGTGGGGTCGTCGAACTGAAGCGTGGCGATCATCGGAAACGCGGGATCGATGACCGCGAGGGCGGAATCCACGTACTTGTAGTCACCGGGCACCGGGGGTTTTCCAACCAGATTTGCATCGGTGAAACGGCAGTGCCAGCCATAGCCGCGCGCGAGTTCCAGAAGCTGGATATTGGCTTTTTTCTCCACGGAGCCGTCGACATACTGCTGGAGCGATGCGCGGAAATTATTCTCGGCTGACGTGCGGGTGAATTCCCGTCCGGGTTTGGCGTGAATGATCGTGAACTGTCCTACGGCCGCGGCTTCCGACTTCGGCCGGACCAGCAGGGAAAGTGCGTCCGTGCCGGAGACCCTGGATTCGACCTCCCAACCGTCCGATGCCGTCAGGGTGACCTTGCCAACTCCCGGCCAGTTGATGGTTTCCGCCGCCGCGACCGAACCCACGCACAGCAGGGCGAGACAAAGAATGAGGCGCATGCCGGCAATCTTGCCGCCTGACGCCGGACCGTCAATCGCGTGTGGTCCGGCGCGGGCCGCCAGGGCCGTCAGCCCGATTGCTCGGGCGGCAGGTCACGGAGTTTCAGTTCCGGATTTTTTTCCACGAAATAGCGCATCGTCCAGTCGTTCGGAAACAGGACGACCGGATGATCGAACTTGTCTGTGCCGAAACTCACGCCGCTGGCCACGATGATCGAGGTCGGATTCGCCAGCGCGGGGTGGGGATCGACCCATTTGAGCAGCGACCAGGGGGCGGGCGTCAGGCGGGACTCGGCATTGTATTCGCTCTGCAGACGCCATTGCACGACTTCGAATTGCAGCGGGCCGATGGCCGCGAGCAGCGTCGCTCCCGGCGGCGCATTGCGCGCGTTGAAGGACTGCACTACTCCCTCCTGCAGGAGCTGCCCGAGGCCCGCGCGATATTTTTTTGCGTCGGCGGAGGAGGGATTGGAGATGTAGGTGAACACCTCGGGCGGAAAACGCGGAATCTCGTCGAACAGGATTTCCTTGTCCTCGGTGAGCGTGTCGCCGATGCCGAAGTCGCTGTAGCCAACGAGGCCGATCACGTCGCCGGGCCAGGCTTCGTCGACCGTTTCACGTTCCTGCCCGAAAAGTTTGTGTGAGGAAGAGAGGCGCACGGTTTTTCCAGTGCGCTGATGGGTGACGGTCATGTCGCGCGTGAATTTCCCGGAGCACACGCGGAGAAAGGCGATGCGGTCGCGATGCTTGGGATCCATGTTTGCCTGGATCTTGAAGATGAAACCGGAAAAGCGGGGGTAATCCACAGGCACGAGAGGCCGCTCCCGCGCCGTTTCGGCGTCGGCTTCCGACCCGGTGCCCGCCACCACGGCGACGCTCCGGACGCCCGCCTGGCGCGCGCCGGCAAAGGCGTTGTGCCTGGGCTGGGGCGCCACCGAATCGCGGAGAAAGCCATCGAGGAGCAACTGGATGCCGAAGTTGTTCACCGCACTGCCGAAGTAGACGGGCGTCTGCTGTTCGGCATGGACGGCCGCGAGGTCGAACGGGTGACCAGCCCCTTCGAGCATGTCGAGTTGCTCGCGCACGCGTTCGTACGTGATGTCGTCGAGTTTCGAACGGACGGCGGGATCCTCGAGCGAGGTGACGTTCACCGGCGCCTGGTGGGCGCCGCCCGCGACGCGATCGAAAAGATGAACCTGTTTCATGCGTCGGTCGAAGACCCCGCGGAAGTCCGCGCCGTCGCCGAGCGGCCAGACCACGGGTGAGGCCTGGAGTCCGAGCACGCTTTCGAGCTCGTCGAGCAGCGCCAGCGGGTCGCGCGTCGGGCGGTCGCACTTGTTCATGAAGGTGAAGATCGGCACCCCGCGACGGCGGCAGACCTCGAAGAGTTTCCGCGTCTGCGCCTCCACGCCTTTCGCCGCGTCGATCACCATCAGGGCCGCATCGACCGCGGTCAGCACACGGTATGTGTCCTCCGAGAAGTCCTTGTGGCCCGGCGTGTCCAGCAGGTTCACCGCGCACCCGGCGTAGTCGAACTGCAGGACGGTCGACGAGATCGAGATGCCGCGCTGCCTCTCCAGTTCCATCCAGTCCGAGGCAGTGGCGCGCTGGTTCTTGCGGTCCTTCACGGCGCCGGCGAGATGGATGGCGTTGCCGTAAAGGAGAAACTTTTCGGTCAACGTCGTCTTGCCCGCGTCGGGATGCGAGATGATCGCGAAGGTGCGGCGGCGGGCGATTTCCTGGCTGGGGCTCATGCGGGGGAAGGCAAAATGGATGCGGGAAGAGTTCTTTGAACCTAAAAAAAGCGGTTGAAGCCACTGATTTCACGGATGAGCAACGATGATCGTGGTTTGCGGCCGGCGATCTCGCGGACCACCCGATCGGGCCCGGATGTGTCGATCCCGAGTCCGCCATTGATGTCCTGGGCGGCTGCTTGTTCTCACTTTGCCGGCGACTGCCTTCAATCGGCCCTCGGTTCGCACGCTCCCAAATCGGCGTTATCGGTGCAATCCGTGGTCAATTGAATGGCGGAATTAAGGGCGATCGGGCGCCTGACGGCGGAAAACGAATGAAAGAGCCGGAGCGGTCATGGAGGGAAAGCCCTATGCTTCTCCCGGGAGACAAACGAAAATGTATCCAAGGAGGCACGTTCCCGTCGCAAATTGCCCGACGGCACACGCGAAAATCGGCGGTGGCGGCGCCAAAAGTGCGCGGACTTTTAAAGACCTGTGAATGAGTGCCGATGGAGTAGATGGCAGTTTTATTTTCGGTCCCTTGGGCGGATAATAGCACCATGAACTTCCTCCTCATTTCCGCGATGATTCTTCTCGCCGCCAGTTTTCTAGCCCTGGCGCGCGCGGCGAAGAATGCTCCGGAAGGTCGGGAAGACGCGACAGGATTCATGTTCGGGGACGAGCCGCAGATGGTTTCCGTGCGCCGCCGTCTGCTTCGCCGGCCTGATTCGACCCCGGCGATTCCCGAAACGGGCGCGCCGCATCTCGCGGCCTGATCCGGGTCGGTTTTGACGGCCCTGCGGGCCGTTTTTTTTGGCTTCTGCGGACGCCTGTTTCCGTAATGATGGTCGGCTGTGTCCGAAACATTGAAGCTCAAGCCAAACGCCAAGGGAAGGGTGCTGGATGGCCACCCGTGGGTATTTGCCAACGAGGTCGAAGCCCTGCTTCCACCCGAACGTGATGGGGAAGTTGTCGAGTGTCGCGACCGCAGCGGTCGCCTGCTCGGGTTTGGCATCTACAACAGCCGGTCCCAGATCGTCTGGCGGCGGGTGGCCCGCGAACGGGTCGAACTCGATGCGAGCTGGTTTCGCGTTGTCCTGGAGCGTGCTCTGGGCCGTCGTCCGGCCGGTGAACGGTTTCAGCGCCTGGTGTGGTCGGAGTCGGACGATCTCCCGGGCGTAGTGGTGGACCGGTTCGGCGAGGTCCTGGTCGTTCAGATCCAGAGCCTGGCCATGGAGAAACGAAGCGCGGTCCTTGGCGACGTGCTGCACGAATTGCTGAAGCCGTCCGAGATCATTTTCCGCAACGACGCGAACATCCGCCGTCTCGAAGGACTGCCTTCGGAAGTGCACACGCGGTCGGGAAGCCGTTGCGCGCCGGAATGGATGACGATCGATGGAATTGAATACTTTCTCGACCTCGAATCCGGCCAGAAGACCGGATTCTACCTGGACCAGCGGATCCAGCACGTGGCGGTGGGCCGCCACGCCGCCGGCCGCCGCGTGCTCGACGCATTCTGCAACCAGGGAGCATTCGCGCTTCATTGTGCGCGCGCCGGGGCCGTCACGGTCCGCGGTCTCGACAGTGCGGCCGACGCCATCGAGCAGGCGCGGAAGAACGCGGAGCGCAACCGGCTGGGGGCTGAATTCGAGGTCACGAACGTCTTCGACTGGTTTTCAGCGCGGCGCGATGCGAAGCCCGAATGGGATCTGGTCATCCTCGACCCGCCGCCGTTCGCAAAATCCCGCGGGGCACTCGACAACGCCATGCGCGGGTACAAGGAGCTCAATCTGCGCGCCATGAAATCGCTCGCTCCCGGCGGGATCCTGGCCACCTACACCTGTTCCCATCACCTGCACGATGCGGAACTGCGGGAGGTCCTCGCCGCCGCGGCGGGTGATGCGCGCCGCCGGGCTCACATCCTCGAATGGTGCCATCAGCCACCCGATCACCCGGTGCTCGCGACGATGCCCGAGAGCGAGTATCTCCGCGGCTACATCCTGCGCGTGACCTGAGCGGAGCGGATTGGCCGCAAAAGAGCGCAAAGCCGACCGGATCATCGGCCCACGGGGCAGACCAGATCCACGAACCGGACATCCGTGCTATCCGTGGTTAAAATGATTGGCCCGCGAAACACGCAGATGACGCGAAAAAGTTCACCGGGCAGGGATCGCTGTCCTCATCGATCCGCTGACTACCGAATCGGATTTGCCCACGAAACACACGAAAGACGCGAAAGAGCTCTCGACCCGAGATTGGACGGTGAAGGTTGAGAGTTGAGAGGCCGGGCCTCGAATCATTTGTCGTCACGGCACGGGACGGATCGGGTGATTCCATTTGCCGGTCCGGCACTCCGCTCCGTCTCCATCCGTGTATTCCGTGAAATCCCTGGTTGAACCTGGTCTTTTCGGCGGAGCGAGGAAGGAAGTGCGGTGTTGCGGTAGCCGTTCCCGGGCGGGAATATTGCGCGGGCAGCCACGCATCGACGCGATTTTATCCGTGAAATCGCGCTGAAAGCGTGCTGGATAGGCGCCCATGCCCTGGACCGAAGTGCACTGGCGCAGCGAGGTGATGCTGAAACAGACCACCATGCAGGTGCTGCTGCCGCGGGTCGGGCGGCCGCCATTTCCGGTCTTCTACCTGCTGCACGGGTTGTCGGACGACTCGACCGTCTGGCTCCGCCACACCCGGCTGGAATGGTACCTGCGGGACTGGCCGATGACGGTCGTCCTGCCCGATGGCTATCGCGGATTCTACACGGACAACCGCGAAGGCCCGGCATTCGCGCGCCATCTGGGCGTGGAACTGGTCGATTTTGTCGATCGCAACTTCCGGACGCGGGCGGAGCGGGCCGGCCGGGCCATTGGCGGCCTGTCGATGGGTGGCTATGGGGCGCTGCGGGTTGGCCTGGGCTGGCCGGACCGGTTTTGTTCGATCAACAGCCATTCGGGTGCACTCGGGCGGGCCAATGCCGATTTTTCAGAGGAGGCGGTCAAGGCCGGCCGGCACCCGGACAAGCCACCCGAATTCATCGCGGAACTGCGACGGGTCTTCGGCGAGAGGCCGCTGGGCACGGCGCACGACATCCTGGAACTGGCCGTGGCGGCGAAAAAATCCCGCCGCCTGCCGAAGCTGCTGATCGACTGCGGGCGCAAGGACTATCTCCGGGCGGACAGCCGCGAGTTTCACCGCGAGCTGACGCGGGCGCGAATTCCCCATCGTTACTGCGAATTCGCCGGCGCGCACGACTGGGATTACTGGGACGCGCACATCGGCGAGGCGATCGCGTTTCACGCAAGGAATCTGGGCGTGAAGCGGGCGTGAGGAACGTGTCGCGTCCGTGCGGACCGGGCCCTGCGGACCCGGCTACAATGAGCGCTTTCCCGGCCACAAATTGACGTGTGTCCGATGTAGCCGGGGGCGGCAGACCCCGGTCGATCTACGATCGCGTCGCTTCCGATCAGACCGGGCCCTGCGGACCCAGATGCAATGGGCGCTTTCCCGGCTTCCTTACAAATAAAAGAGGCCGGATCGTGAGACCCGGCCTCCTTTGTCGCGTGTGTGCTGTTTGCGAAGTCCGCGGGGTAGGTGACGTGCTCCGCAAAATTGCCTGGTTCAGGTGGTGGTAAAATTACATCTTGCCGCCGTAGATCGCGCTCTTGCCGAGCTCCTCTTCGATCCGCAGCAACTGGTTGTATTTGCAAACCCGGTCGGTCCGGCAAAGCGAACCAGTCTTGATCTGGCCCGCATTCGTGGCCACGGCGATGTCGGCAATGGTCGTGTCCTCGGTCTCGCCGGAGCGATGGGAGATGACTGCGGTGTAGTTCGCTTCCTTGGCCATTTCGACAGCGTCGAGAGTCTCGGTGAGGGAGCCAATCTGGTTGACCTTGACGAGGATGGAATT
>DASYDZ010000145.1:0-12576 GCA_036499305.1 Candidatus Didemnitutus sp. | reverse complement strand
GGCGATCCGCTTTTCCGAGGACGACGAGCAGTTCATCAAGTTTCACGGCATCTATCAGCAGGACGATCGCGATCTGCGCAAGACGGGCAAGAAGTACATCATGATGATCCGCGGCCGGATTCCCGGCGGCGTGATGACGGCCGCCCAGTGGATCGTGTTCGATGATCTGGCTTCGCGTTATGGCAACCAGACCCTGCGCATCACGACTCGCCAGAGCATTCAGTTTCACGGCGTGGTGAAGGAGGGCCTGGGGCCGCTCGTGAAAAAGATCAACGAGTCGCTGCTGTCGACCTTGGCGGCCTGCGGCGACGTGAACCGCAACGTCATGGCCTCGCCCACACCGGCGCACACGAAGGCGCGCGCGCAGGTGTACGAGGACGCCTTGAGCATAGCCGACGCGCTGGCCCCGAAGACCGGCGCCTATCACGCGATCTGGATCGACGGTGCGCAATTGAAGCTCGACGAGCCGGCGAACCGCGAGTTCAGCGATCCGCTGTACGGGCAGTATTATCTGCCGCGGAAATTCAAGACCGCCTTCGTGGTGCCCCCGGTGAACGACATGGATGTCTTCACGAACGATCTCGGCTTCATCGCCGTATCCGACGGCGACCGCCTGCTGGGATATAATTTCGCGGTGGGCGGCGGCATGGGTCGCAGTCACAGCAACGAGCACACGTACCCGCGCCTGGCCGATGTGATGGGTTTCGTTCCGCGCGAGAGCATCATCGCGATCGCGAAGGCCGTATTGACGATTCATCGCGACTTTGGCGATCGCACGAACCGCAAGCACGCGCGCCTGAAGTATGTCGTGCAGGAAAAGGGCGCGGACTGGGTTCGCGAGGAAGTCGCGCGCCGCTCCGGGATCGCGATTGCGCCGGTGCGCCCGTTCAATTTCACCACGTCGGGCGACGTCTATGGCTGGAATCGCGCCGTCGACGGTTCGCAATACCTGACGCTCTTTGTCGAAACCGGTCGCGTGAAGGACGCCGGGGACCGCCGGATGAAGTCCGCCCTGCGGCACGTGGCGGAGACATTTCCGGGGGTCGAGTTCCGCCTGTCGGCGAACCAGAATGTCGTCATCGCCAACGTCGCCGATGGCGACCGCGCGGCGATCACGGCGCTGCTGGCCGAGCATGGCGTGCCGACGGAAAACCAGGCGACGGTCCTGCACGCCGCCGCGATGGCCTGCCCGGCGCTGCCGACCTGCGGTCTCGCGTTGGCGGAGTCCGAGCGCATGCTGCCGCAACTGATCGACCGCATCGCGAAGCTCTGCGCCGAGGTCGGCGTGGCCGACGAGGAGATCATCATCCGTTCGACCGGCTGTCCGAATGGCTGCGCGCGGCCTTACATGGCCGAACTGGCGTTTGTCGGCAAGGCGCCCGGCCGCTACCAGATGTGGGTTGGCGGCAACACGGCGGGCACCCGGCTGAATCGGATTTATCGCGACACCGTGAAGGATCCCGACATCGAGACCGAGGTTCGGCCGCTGCTCGCGCGCTGGAAATCCGAGCGCCAGGGCGCCGAGCGCTTCGGCGACTTCTGCTCCCGCGTCGTGCTGCCCGAACTCGCCGCCGCCCTGGCCGCCCCGGTCGCGACCGTTTCCTCCTCATGAACCCGTCCAACGAATTTATCGCGCAGGCGAACCGCGAACTGCAGGGGCGCACGCCGATCGACATCGTCCGCTGGGCGATCAACCAGGCCGGCGGCCGCGCCATCGCGTCCACGAATTTCCGCCCGTACGAGGCGGTGCTGCTGCACGTGGCGACACAGGTGCAGCCCGCCATCCCGGTGCTCTGGGTCGATCACGGCTACAACCGGCCGGCGACATACCGGCACGCGGAGCAGTTGCGCTCGCTGCTGAAGCTGAACCTCAAGCCTTACCTCCCGCGCATCTCGGCGGCCCATCGCGATGCCATCCGCGGCCCGATCCCGAGCCTCGACCAGGAGGAGGAGCTGAAGACCTTCTCGAAGGTGATGAAACTCGAGCCCTTCCAGCGCGGCATGACGGAGCTGGCCCCGACGGTCTGGCTGACGGCGTTGCGCCGCGTCCAGAATTCCAACCGGGCCGGCCTGGACATCGTCTCGCACGACGCGAATTTCGGGGCCCTGAAGGTGAGCCCGGTGTTCGAGTGGACCGACGAGCAGATGGACGACTACCTCAACCGCCACGAACTTCCGAACGAGTGGGATTATTTCGACCCGGCCAAGGCCGACGAGAAGCGCGAGTGCGGCCTGCACGCCGCGTGGGGCAAGCCGGCCGCCGCGGCCGCGGGCCCGGCCTGAGCGCGTCGCGCACCCATGAGCCGCTACTATCTCGACCATCTCGCCCACCTCGAGACCGAAGCCATCCACGTGATGCGCGAGGTCGTGGGCGAGTTCGAACGCCCGGCGCTGCTGTTTTCCGGCGGCAAGGATTCGATCTGCCTGCTCCGTCTGGCGGAAAAGGCGTTCCGCCCGTCGGAGCTTCCTCTGCCGCTGCTGAACATCGACACGGGACATCATTTTCCGGAGCTGAACGAATTTCGCGACCACCGGGCGAAGGAACTCAACGCCCGCCTGATCGTGCGCACGGTCGAGGAGGCGATCGAGCGCGGCATTGCGATTCCGGCGCCGGGCGAGATCAGCCGCAACAAGCTGCAGATCCCGACCCTCCTCGCCGCGATCGAGGAATTCCGCTTTGACTGCGCGATCGGCGGGGCGCGGCGCGACGAGGAAAAGGCGCGCGCGAAGGAGCGGTTCTTCAGTTTCCGCGACAGTTTCGGCCAGTGGGACCCGAAAAACCAGCGGCCCGAGATCTGGAATTTGTACAACGGACGGCTGAATCCGGGCGAACACATGCGGGTGTTTCCGCTGAGCAACTGGACCGAGCTCGACGTGTGGGAATTCATCCGGCGGGAAAACCTCGCGGTGCCCTCGATTTATTTCAGCCACCAGCGCCGCTGCGTGCGGCGCGGCGGCCAGTGGCTGCCGGTCAACGAGCTCCTCCCTCCGCGGCCGGGCGAGGAGGTCCGCGACCTCGTGGTGCGGGTTCGCACCATCGGCGACCGCATCTCGACGGGCATGATCGAGTCGCCGGCCGACAATGTGGATGACATCGTCGCCGAGGTCTCCGCCGCGCGCGTCACGGAGCGCGGCAGCCGCACCGACGACCGGGTCTCCGAGGCCGCGATGGAGGACCGCAAGAAGGCGGGTTATTTCTGAGCACCATGTCCGTTGCCCTTTCCCCCAATCCCGCCCCCGATGAGCCGCGCACCGTCGCGCCGGCGCCGGTCGTCGAGATCCTCCGCTTCAACACCTGCGGCAGCGTCGATGACGGCAAGTCCACGCTGATCGGACGGCTGCTGTACGACTCGAAGTCGATCATGGAGGACCAGCTCGAGGCGCTCGAGCGGTCGGCCGACCTGAGCGGCGGCGGCCAGATCAACCTGGCCAACCTCACCGATGGCCTGCGCGCCGAGCGCGAGCAGGGCATCACGATCGACGTCGCCTACCGGTATTTCTCCACGCCCCGCCGGCGGTTCATCATCGCGGACACACCCGGGCACGTGCAGTACACGCGCAACATGGTGACCGGGGCGAGCTCCGCGAACCTCTCGATCGTGCTGGTCGATGCGCGCGCCGGCGTCATCGAGCAGAGCCGCCGGCACACCGCGATCGCGGCGCTGCTCCGCATCCCGCACCTGGTCGTGGCCGTCAACAAGATGGACCTCGTCGGCTGGAGCCAGGAGCGTTTCATCGAGATCCGCGAGCAGTTCGAGGAGTTCCTGCCGCTGCTCGACACGAAGGACGTGAAGTTCATTCCGATGAGCGCGCTGCACGGCGACAATGTCGTCACGCCCTCGGCCCACACGCCCTGGTACGCCGGCCCGACGCTGCTGGGTCACCTCGAGACCGTGCACATCGCCAGCGACTGGAACCTGCAGGGCTTCCGCCTTCCGGTGCAATGGGTCAACCGGCCGAACCATCCGACCAATCCCGAACTGCACGACTTTCGCGGCTTCAGCGGCCAGATCGCCGGCGGCATCGTGCGCACGGGCCAGCGGATCCTCGCGTTGCCGGGCGGGTTCACGTCGACCGTGAAGCAGATCTGGACCTACGACGGACCGGTGGCCGAGGCCTTCTGCCCGCAATCGGTCACGGTCGTGCTCGAGGACGACATCGACGTCAGTCGCGGCAGCATGCTCGTCGGCCTCGATGCCCTGCCGGGCGGATCGACGGAGATCCGCGCACGGATGTGCTGGATGCATGCGCGTTCGCTCACCCGGGGGAAGAAATACCTCCTCAAGCACACGACGCAGACGGTGCAGGCGGTGGTCACCGAGATCGAGCACCGGCTCGATTTCTCCACGCTTGAGCCGCAGCCGGCGCCGGCGGAGCTGGCGGTCAACGACCTCGGTGAGGTCCGCATCCGGACGGCCCGGCCGATTTTCCACGACGGCTACGCCATGAACCGTCTCACGGGCGCCTTCATCCTCATCGAACCGGGAACGAACGCCACCGTGGCAGCCGGCATGCTGCTGCCGCCGGGCGAGACGGTTCGGCCGGAACACACGGATTACGCCATCTGACCCGGAACCTGTCCGCGTGAAAATCACCGCCAAGCTCGACTACACCTGCCGCATCCTGTGCGAGCTCGCCCGGACATTTGCCGGCGGCGAGACGGTGAGCATCGAGCAGCTTTCGCGGGCCGAGAGCGTGCCGGCCAATTTTCTCGCCCAGATTCTCGGCGAACTCCGGCACGGACGGCTGGTCGTGAGCCGGCGCGGCACGCAGGGCGGCTTCCGACTCGCGCGGGCCCCGGCGGAAATAACGCTGCTCGATATCATCGGCGTCGTGGAGGGCGAACTTCTCACGCCGGTCGCGGAACCGGGCGGACGCTCCGGGCGGGCATTGCGTCAGGTCTGGGAGGAGATCGGCGCCGCCATCGCGGAGAAGGCGCGGGGTTACTCGCTCGAGTCGATGGCCAGTCGCGTCAACGCCGAGATGTATTACATCTGATTTTTCCGGCCGCGTTCGAGGTCAGAGGTCGGGGAGCCCATAGCGAGATCACGGGCAGGTGTCGATCGCTTCAGTTTGCACCTGGTAGATATCGGCGGGACGCGATGCGACTGGTCGGTCGAATTCCCGCTGCACTGCATTCGGGGTTGAGTCATCACGCCGGGAGGATCGAGAATGCGGTTTACCCCAGCGAGCGCGTCGGGATCCGGATGGACCGGGTCGACGACATATGCGTGTCGCGCTTCCAAGCCATGAACGACGAAACCCGCCACACCGCGCCGATCCGCAACCCCGACCGCCGCGAATTCCTGAAACTCTCCGCCCTCGCGGCCGCCGCCGTCGGCACGTTGGGAGCCGCGGCCTCGGCCAAGGGCGGGAGCGAAACGCCGTCGTCTCCCGCTGCCCAGTCCGACGGGAACCGACGCCCCTACAACTCGGACTATCGCGGCGAGCACCTGAGCCGCGTGGCTTTCCCGATGGGTGGAATCGGCGCGGGAACGATCTGCCTCGAGGGTCACGGCGGACTCTCGCATTTCTCGGTCATGAATCACCCGGATGTCTTCAACGATCCGGGCGTGTTTGCGGCGATCTCGGTGCGCGGCGCAGCGCCGGTGGCCCGCGTGCTCGAGGGCCCGCCTCCCTCCTGGAAATATTTCGGCGGACCGGGAAACTCGTCCGGCGACGGCAAGGCGGGTCTCGGGCTGCCCCGATTTCAGCAGGCCGTTTTCCAGGCGCGGTTCCCCTTTGCCGAAGTGGCGTTGCACGATCCCGCCATGCCGTTGACCGTGGCTGTCACCGGCTGGAGTCCGTTCGAACCGGGCGACGCCGACCACGCGTGTCTGCCGGTGGCGGGGCTGGAATACCGGTTCACGAATCCGTCGTCGGCGCCGATCGAGGCGGTGTTTTCATTCCATGCCCGTCACTTCCTCGCGCAGGAAAAGACGCCCGGCGACGTGCGCGTGCATCCGGGCGGATTCGTGCTCCATGCCGGTGCGCCCGCGGAGACGCCGTGGCTCGAGGGGGATTTGGCGGTTTTCACCGACGACCCTGGCGTGAAGGTCAACCATGCCTGGTTTCGTGGCGGATGGTGGGACTGGCTGGCCATGGTCTGGAAGGACATTGCGGATGGCGCGTGCTACGATCGCGCCCCAGTCGCGACCGGCGGAGCGGTGCCCGGCGCGACGCTGTTCGTTCCGTTTCAGCTCGCACCGGGCGAATCGCGGACCGTCGGGGTGCGCCTCGCCTGGCATGCGCCGCACACGAACATCCATGAAGGCGAGGATCTGCCGAATGGCGGATCCGGGCCGCGCGAGACGTATCGACCGTGGTATGCAGGACGATTTTCGGACGTGGCGGCGGTCGCGCAATACTGGGCCGCAAATTACCAGACTCTGCGTGGGGCCGCGGACCGGTTTGCCACCTGTTTTGCCGATTCGACCCTGCCGCCGGAGGTCAGGGAAGCGGTGGCGGCCAATCTCTCGATCCTGAAATCCCCCACGATCCTGCGACAGTCCGACGGTCGCCTCTGGGGTTGGGAAGGCAGCGCGGACACGCACGGCCAGGGGGACCTCTGCACGCATGTGTGGAACTACGCCCAGGCGATCCCGCACCTTTTTCCCTCGCTCGAACGCACGCTGCGCGAAACCGAACTCGGGCCGTCGCAGAACCCCGATGGGCGGCAGACCTTCCGCAGCGCGCTGCCGATCCGCCCGATCGTGCACCACGAGTACGATGCGACAGACGGCCAGCTCGGCGGCATCATGAAGGTGCATCGCGAGTGGCGCATCGGTGGAAACACGGACTGGCTTCGGGCGTTGTGGCCGAAGCTGAAGATCAGCCTCGATTACTGCATCGTCACCTGGGACCCGCGCCAGACCGGCTGTCCGGAGGAGCCGCAGCACAACACCTATGACATCGAGTTCTGGGGTCCGAATGGCATGGGCGCCTCGTGCTATCTCGGCGCGCTGCAGGCGGCTATTCGCATGGGCCGCGCGTTGGGGGAGAATGTCGGGACGTACGAGAAACTTTACGACGCGGGAATCGCCCGGACGGAATCGGAATTGTTCGATGGCGAATACTTCATTCAGAAAACCCGGTGGAAGGACCTGCGGGCGGAGTTCCCCGGCCAGCCCACGACCTGGACGGGCGAACCATTTTCACCGGAGGCGATGGCCCTGTTGGAAAAGGAAGGACCGAACTATCAATACGGCGCCGGCTGCCTCTCGGATGGCGTGATCGGATCGTGGTTCGCCATGGTTTGCGGGGTCGGGCAGGTGCTGGACCGGGAAAAGGTTCGAAGTCATCTGCGCGCCGTCCATCGCCACAACCTCAAGCACGACCTGACCGGGCACGTGAATCCGGACCGGCCGGCCTACGCGAGCAGCACGGACGGCGGCTTGTTGTTGTGCTCGTGGCCGAAGGGCGGTCGCGCGTCGCTGCCGTTTGTCTATTCGGACGAGGTCTGGACGGGCATCGAATACCAGGTCGCCTCGCATCTGATGCTGATGGGCCGGGTGGCGGAGGGCCTCGAAATCGTGCGCGCCTGCCGCGACCGCTACGACGGCCGGGTGCGCAATCCATTCAACGAATACGAATGGGGAAGCTGGTACGCGCGGGCGATGGCCTCGTACGCCCTGCTGCAGGGGTTGAGCGGGGCGCGCTACGACGCGGTCGACCGCGTGTTGTATCTCGAGCCGAATATTCCCGGGGATTTTCGGTGCTTTCTGGCCACCGCGACCGGTTACGGGACAGTCGGTGTGCGCCAGGGAAAACCGTTTTTCGATGTCGTGGCCGGCAAGGTTGACGTGCAGCGCGTTGAATATCGGGCAACGGCGTAGCGGGCGGCCGGACCCTGCGGCCGCGCCCTGCCTATTTGATGCAGGGCGGCCATCTCCGAATGCCGCCTGGGTTTGGCGGGATATGGAAATCCCGCCCTACAATTGAAAAGCGGGCCGGCGCAGCCAGGGCCGTGATACCAACCGCCCCGATGTTTTTGGCCCGGGCGCGGTCAGATCGACCAATCCGCGCCGTCGAGCACCATCTCGTGCGCCTTGCGCGGGCGCACAACCAGGCTCGTGTCCCTGTAATAGGCGACGCTGTGCGACGGGATCGAATCGATCAGCCAGACGCTGGCGCCGACGACTGAGTGCGCGCCGATGCGCGTGTCACCGCCGAGAATCGTCGCATGGGCGTAGATCGTGACGTGGTCCTCGACGTCGGGATGACGCTTCACGCCCTTGACCGGATTCCCCGACGTATCGGTGTCGAATGATTTCGCGCCCAGCGTGACGCCCTGATAGATTTTCACGTGCGCGCCGATGCTCGCGGTTTCGCCGATGACAACGCCCGTGCCGTGATCGATGAAGAAATAGGGTCCGATCTCCGCACCCGGGTGCAGGTCGATGCCCGTGCGTTCGTGCGCGTATTCCGTCAGCATGCGCGGCAGGAGCGGGACCTTGAGCGTATATAGCACATGGGCGATGCGCTGCAGCGAGATCGCGAGCACGCACGGATAGGCGAGGATGATTTCATCGACGCTGCGCGCCGCCGGATCGCCGCTGAACGCCGCCGCGACGTCGGTCTGCACGATCCGGCGAATCTCCGGCAGGCCGCCCAGCACCTCGGTCGTGAGCCGGCGCGAATTCGCGGCCGGTTCCGGATCCTTGCCGAAATGCAGGCACTTCTCGATTTCGACCGTGAGGCGCGTGCCGAGCTTGTCGAGGAGCCGTTCCAACCAAGCCGGCGCATCGGAGCGTTTCATCGCGGTCTCCTCGAAAAATCCCGGGAAAAGGAGATGCATGCAATCCCGGGCGAGCTCGTTGACGCGATCCTGGGATGGCAGGTTGGCGCCGTCCAAATGATTGATGCCGCCGCCGGTGGCGTACGATTCGAGGAGCGCCTTCTTCAACGCTTCGGGAGTCATGGGAAGGGCAGAGACCTTGCCCAGAACCCCGGCGGGGTCAAATGGTGAAGCGGCATAAGCCACGGAAGTGACGGGTGGCGGGTGCCAAGGGCCACGGACGGAGGCCAAAGGGCGTCACCCTCCATCTCGTCACTCGTCACCCATCACTCCTCACTTCTTACAACGCCCCGCCGGCCCAAGGTGGAAGCCGGATTTTTTGCCGGTGCCCGAAGTCGTTGAGAAAATTTTGCAGCCAGGGACGTGAGGCCGTGAATCTTTTGGCCCGGATGTACGTGCTGTCGCTGTCGCTTTCGATGGCGTATTCGTCAATCCGGACGGTGATCGGGGAGGCTTCGCCCTGCAACTCGCACGAGACCTCGATGGATTTGCCCCGCGAATCGATCTTCAGCGCCAGGACCCGGCCGTAGCGGCCGATCAGGCTGTTCGCCCAGGCCATCGCGGCCCGGCTGGTCAATGCGTCCTTGGCGGCGTTTAGCATGGCGGGAAGGGCGGGCTGCGAAAATGAGTCCGCCACCCCCGGACTTGGAACGCCAACGGGCCCTTCGGGTTCCCGCCGGAAGGGGGCAAATAGCCGATTGCCCTCGCCAAAATGCCGATGGGAAGGGTACCTGAACCGAATTCGGATGTCATGTAGTCGGAGCTCCCGCCGTTTCGGCCCGGTGGGAGGGTCCAACACCATGAAGTTATCGGCATCCCACTTGACGCGTTACCGGCAAATCGCGGCGCTATTGTGGAAATACGGGCGCACGGACCTCGTTCAACAACTGAATTCGCAAGAGGGCTTTGGCACCGATGTGGATACAGGCGCGCTCCCGTCGTCATCCAAGTCTGGCGCGGCGGCCGTCACGCCGGAAAACCTGGCGGACGATCTCGAGGAGCTGGGGCCGACCTACGTCAAACTCGGCCAGGTGCTGGCGGGCCGTCCCGATCTGTTGCCGCCGCCCTATTTGAAAGGCCTGGCGCGGTTGCAGGACCACGTGCGTCCGTTTTCCTATGCGGAGGTGGAGCAGACCGTGCTCGATGAACTCGGCGTGAGGATATCGAAGGCGTTTTCGCGGTTCGACCCCGAGCCGGTGGCGGCGGCTTCGCTCGGGCAGGTCCATCGCGCGGCTCTTCGGGACGGGCGCCCCGTGGTCGTGAAGGTGCAGCGTCCGCACATTCGCCGGCAGATTGCCGAGGACTTCGAGGTCCTCGAGGAGATCGCCGGTTTTCTGGACCGGCACACCACCGCGGGCCAGCGGCGTCGCTTCCTCGTCATCCTGGAGGAGTTCCGCCTGGCAATTCAGCAGGAGCTCAATTACGAGCGCGAGGCGCACAACCTGGTGGCGCTCGGCCGCAATCTGGCCGCGTTCAAGTCGATCCAGGTTCCGCAGCCGATTCCCGACTACTATTCAAAGTCGGTTCTGACCATGGAGGAGGTCGACGGCCAGAAGATCAGTTCGCTCGGGCCGATCGCCCGGCTGGAATTGAAGGGCGCGCCACTGGCCGAGGACATCTTCCGGGCCTATCTGCAGCAGGTGCTCCTCGACGGCCTCTTCCACGCCGACCCGCATCCGGGAAATGTCTTCATCACCAACGACGGGCGGATCGCATTGATCGATCTCGGCATGGTGGGCCACGTCGGACCCGGCATGCAGGAGAATCTGCTGAAAATCCTGCTCGCCATTGGCGAGGGGAATGGCGACGCGGCGGCCGAGGTGGCGATCCAGGTGAGCGAAAAACTCGAGGACTTTTCCGCGCCGGATTTCCGGCGGCGCATCACCCACCTGGTGGCGCTGCGGCGCGACCAGGGGCTGGAGCAGATGAACGTGGGGGGTTCGCTGCTCGAGGTCAGCGGCATCGCGCAGGAGAGCGGCCTGATCGTCCCCAGCGACCTGGTGCTCATCGGCAAAACCATGCTGCAACTGGACGAGATCGGGCGCTTCCTCGACCCGACCTTTGATGCCAACGCCTCGATCCGGCGCAATGTCACGGAGTTGATGGCAACACGCCTGCGCCGCAGCATTTCGAAGGGCAGCATGTATACGACCATGCTCGAGTCCAAGGAGCTCGTGGCCGGGCTGCCCTCGCGCCTCAACCGCGTCATGGACCTCGTGTCCAACTCCGACCTCGAGATCCGCGTGCGGGCCACGGATGCGAAGACCATGCTCGACGGCATGCAGAAGATAGCGAACCGGATCACGACCGGGGTTGTGCTGGCGGGATTGCTGATCGGAGCTTCGCTGCTGATGCGCGTGCCGACCGGTTTTCATCTCTTTGGATTTCCCGGCCTGGCCATCCTGTGTTTCGTTGCCGCCGCCACGGGCGGATTCTGGCTGGTGATCTCAATCTTCGTCACGGACTACCGCGGCCGGAAAAAGTAGAAGGCCGGAATTCCGGACGACCGGCCGAATCGACATTCGCGGCCGATGCACCAGGCCGGACACCCGGCCGCGCCGGGAGCGCGGATTGCGCCCCGCGATCTCACCGCACGGGTCCGGCCTGTTCGAGCTCGCCGCGGGCGGCGTCGAGATCCCCGCGACGGTAGAGGATCGCGCCCAATTGCCGATGGGATTCCCGATCCCGGGGATCGACGGCGAGCGCGGCACGGAATTGAGTTTCGGCCTCGTCGGATCGTCCGGCCTGGAGCAGCGCGAGCGCAAGACTGCGATGAGCGACCCCGGATTCCGGCTGCAGCTCCACGGCCCGGCGATACGACGCGAGCGCCTCGACCGGGCGTCCGGCCTGGAGCAGGGCGTTGGCGAGATTGAGCTGAAGACTGCCATTGTTCGAGTCGGTGCGGGCCGCCTGTTGAAATTCGATGATCGCCTGATTGAATTTGCCCTGCTGCGCGAGAATCATGCCGCGGTTGGACCGGGCGGATGAATCGATGGGATCGAGGGCGAGCGCGTGGCCGAATGCCTCGAACGCCTCCGGGGTCCTTCCGCTGGCGAGATCCAGGTTTCCCCGCACCGTCCAGGCCTTGGCGAACCCGGGCCGGAGGCGGAGCGCATCCTCAACCTGGGTGGCGGCCTCGTCTCGATCACCGGTCTGGAGCAGGGCCGACGCGAGGTCGGCGTGCGCCTCGGCATTGGCCGGTGCGACGTCCACGGCCTGGTGGAACTCGACGATCGCGGCGCCGGCGTTTCCCTGCAGCAACCGGACCTCGCCGAGATTGATGCGACCAGCGGGGTTGCGCGGAGCCAGTGTGACGGCGGATTCGATCAGCGGTATCGCCTCGTTCATGCGACCCGCCTGAAGCAGATCGGCGCCAAGGTTGTTGCGAGCCATCCAACAGCCGGGGTTGCGTTCGATGGTGTCGCGCCAGAGGGTTTCGCTGTCCGCGAAACGCGCGCTCGTGCGGCAGGTCAGGGCGGACAGAAGGACGATCGTCGCGGCCGTCGCCGTGAATCCGGCGGTGCGGGCCGGCGGTCCGCGACGTTCCAGCCATCCGGCCAGGCCTGCGACGATTCCGGCAATCACGACCGGGGCGGCGAGATACTGAAAATGATCGGCGACGAATGAGTATTGAAAAGGGAACACGTCGATGAATCCGAGGGCGGGAAACAATGTTCCCGCATAGAGCAGCAGCACCGCGAGCGGGCTGCGGGAACGGCGGCGCGCCTTCCAGGCGATTCCGGTGACGACAATCAGCGCCAGCAAGGGCAGGTATTGGA
>DASYDZ010000144.1:0-5204 GCA_036499305.1 Candidatus Didemnitutus sp. | reverse complement strand
CATGAACATCACTCCGAAAGACCTCCTCGACGCCGGCGTCCACCTGGGCCACCAAACCCGCCGCTGGAACCCGCGTTCGAAGCCCTACGTGTTCGGCCACCGCCAGGGCATCACGATCATCGACCTCGAGAAGACCCACGCGGCCCTCGAGAAGGCCTGCGCCTACCTCGAGAACCTCGTCGCCTCCGGCGGCAACGTCCTGCTCGTCGGCACCAAGCGCCAGGCCCAGGAGCTCGTCCGCGAGGCCGCGGCCGCGACCAACATGCCATATGTGACCACCCGCTGGATGGGCGGCACGCTGACCAATTTCGAGACGATCAAGAAGTCGCTCGCCAAGTTCAAAAAGTACCAGTCGATGGACTCCAACGGCGAGCTCGCGAAGCTCCCGAAAAAGGAAGAGTCCGCCATCCGCCGCGAAATGGCGCGCATGACCCGCAATTTCGACGGCATCGTCAACCTGACTGCGCTCCCGGGCGCCTTGTTCGCCATCGACGTTTCCTACGAGGAGATCGCCGTCCGCGAGGCGAAGCGCATGAACATCGCCTCGATCGGCCTCGTCGACACCAATTCCGATCCGACCCTGCTCACGCATCCGATCCCGGGCAACGACGACGCCACCAAGTCGATCCGCATCGTCATCGATGCCATCGTCGAGGCCATCCAGCGGGGCACCGCCCAGCGCGAATCCCGTCACACGGCCCGCCAGGGCGACAAGACCGAGGCCGCCCCGTCGGCGCCCGAGGCCGGTTCCGAGGTTCCGGTGGCGGTGGGAGCCGAGGATGAGGCCGCTGTCGGCGGAGAGCGTCCGGCCGGCACTGGAGCTGCCGCGGCCGCCGCGCGCAAGCGCCCGGCGCGGGCCGCCGGCGTCAAGCGCACCGAGGTCAGCACCGAGGACGTCTGATTGAAGGAAGTAGCGAGCATCGAGTAGCGGGTGGCGAGCATGCTGAAGGCGGGCAAACTGTAGTCACCGACTGCCATCCGTCGCTCACTTTCACTCGGAAATAGCGGGTGGTGAATGGTTCGAAACCGAGGCCACTAGAAAATATCACATCCGCCGCTCGGCACCTGTCACCAAGGACTACCAACTCACCTTTCACTCTTACTCTCACTTTCACCCTTTCACATGCCTACTGTTACTGCACAACTGATCGCCGCTCTCCGCGAGAAAACCGGGGCCGGCTTGCTCGATGTCAAGAAAGCGCTCGATGAGGCGCAGGGCGACATGGACCAGGCCGAAACCCTGCTGCGCAAGAAGGGCGTCGCCTCCGCCGCCAAGAAAGCCGGCCGCAGCACGTCCGAAGGGCTGGTCGAATCGTACATCCACGTCGGCGGCAAGGTCGGCGTGCTCGTCGAGGTCAATTGCGAGACCGATTTCGTGGCGAAGACCGACGATTTCAAGACGCTCTGCCGCGACATCTGCCTCCAGATTGCCGCCGCCAATCCGCTCTACGTGCGCCGCGAGGAAGTGACCGAGGCCGAGCTCACGCGCGAGCGCGACATCGCGGCCGCCCAGGTGGCCGGCAAGCCGCCCGCGGCGGTGCAGAAGATCGTCGAAGGCAAGCTGGAGAAATTCTATTCCCAGGTTTGCCTCCTTGATCAGCCATTCGTGAAGGACCCGAAGGGCGAGAAGACCATCAAGGACCTGCTCACCGAGCGCATTGCGAAGCTCGGCGAGAACATGCAGATCCGCCGCTTCGTCCGCTTCCAGCTCGGCGCCTGATCGCTGGATTCGATTCGATTTGGATTTTCCACGCCCCGGGATCTCTCGGAGCGTTTTTTGGTGGAACGCATTGTCCTCAATGCGTTGAACGAATTGCAGGAGGGGCATTTCGCCCCGATTATTCGCGGCGTAAAGCCGCTCCCATAGTTGCTGGCGTGCGGGAGACGCGGGTGGGAAAGCGTCTTGGAGACAAGTCGCTCCACCGGCTGAGGTGATCGATGGTGGAACGCATTGTCCCTAATGCGTTGAACGAATTGTAGGAGGGGCATTTCGCCCCGATTATTCGCGGCATAAAGCCGCTCCCACAGTTGCTCGCGTGCGCAGGCGCGGGTGGGAGAGCGTCTTGGGGACAAGTCGCTCCACCGACTGGGGGGGTCGATGGTGGAAAGCATTGTCCCCAATGCGTTGAGCGAATTGCAGGAGGGGCATTTCGCCCCGATTATTCGCGGCATAAAGCCGCTCCCACAGTTGCTCGCGTGCGCAGGCGCGGGTGGGAGAGCGTCTTGGGGACAAGTCGCTCCACCCGGGAAACTTTTTTCGTGCGCGCGCAGTGTTGCCGTGGTTGTTTCCATCAATGAGCGTGAGCCACGGACAGATCATCCAGCGCGGTTTGACCAACTGTTGCCCCAACTGCGGGGGCAAGACGCTGTTTCGGACGGGATCGCCATTCACGCTGAACAACGAGTGTCCGAACTGCGGACTCAAGTTCGAGAAGGATGAAGGATTTTTTCTCGGCGCGATGTCGCTCAACTACGGCATCACGCTCGTCGTCTTCCTGGCGCCGATTGCGATCGCCTGGTACAAGGGCACGCTCGGACGGACTTCCGCGGCGGTCCTCGCCCTGATCGCGGCGGTCGTGGTGCCGGTGGCGTTTTATCGGTCCTCCCGGAGCTGGCAGCTCATGTTGTATTATTCGTTTCTGCCGCAGCATCTGCCGGCGAACCGGCGAAAGCTGGTGAACGAGGACGAGAACATCTGAGCCGGAACGATACTGACCACGGATGGCACGGATAACGCGGATGCAGAAGAACGCGAACCAAGGGCAGATCGAAAACAATCACCTGCGGGATGAGAACAGTCAGCCGCCCGAGGCATCGGTCATCCATTGTCCCACGATCCCGGGCGCCGAATGTTTCACAGGAGCGCAGGGATCGCTGAGCAGAACACCGGATTTTAACAGGAGGAAACAGAGTTAACGGAGAACCTTCGTCTCCGTTCCCTTCGTTCTCTCCTGCAAAATCGCTGGCCCCGTTTTCACTCTTCAAGCTTCGTCCTGGGAGGTTTGGGGACGGGTCTCCGCGAACTCAGCGGCCTCCTGTTAAATCCAAATCCTCAATCTTTGCCTTTTACAGGAGCACGCCAAGATTGCTGAGCAGATCACCGGAATTTTCACAGGAAACAGAGTCAACGGAGGACCGGTCGTCTCTGTTCCCTTCGTTCTCTCCGGTAAATTCGTCTGGCCTGCTCTCACCTTCCAGGTCGACTGGTTCCGTGGCGTCACTTTTGGTCAAATTGCAGCGGTGGAGAAAATTGTTGTCGCGCCGGGTGACGAAGGCACGCTCGCAGGCGTCTGATGCCCGGCACCATGCACATCGATTGGAGCAGTCTTTTTGGAAGACTCCACCCGCTCGTGGTGCATTTTCCGATCGCACTCATCCTGGTTGCGGCCGTGCTCGACCTGGTCGGATGCTGCCGCCGGCAGGCCTTCGCGGCCGGAGTCTTCGACGTGCTGCTGGGGTTCGCCGCGCTCGGCTCCCTCGCCTCAGTCGCGACCGGCTGGTGGTTCGCCCGACAGCAGGAAAATGCGGACGGTGCGACGCTGCAATGGCACCGCTGGCTTGGCGTTGCGGTGGCGGCGCTGGCCACCGGATGCTGGCTGGTGGGTCGGGTGAGCCCCGGGCATAAGGCGCGCCGTTGGCTGGTCTGGGTGACGGCGCTGACAGTGGTGATCTGCGGGCATCTCGGCGGCCTGCTGGTCTGGCACGACGACTTTTTCCAATAATAAAAATCCATGTACAAAATCATCGTTCCCCTGATCGCGTTCGCCGTTGCCTCCCATGTCCGGGCGGATGCCACGCTCGACGCCGCCGTGCTGAAGATCTTCGACGAAAATTGCTCCGATTGCCATTCGCCGACCAAGCACAAGAATGACAAGCCCAAAAAGCCGGCGCTCGACGGTTCGATCAGCCTCGCGGACCTGCGCCAGAATGCGAAGGCGGTGCACCCCGGCGACCCGGATACATCGAAACTCTACAAGGTTCTGGTGGTCGAACGGTCGGCCAAGGACGCGATGCCGAAGTCGACCAAGTCGCATCCACGCGATCCGCTTTCGGCGGATGAAATCGCGCTGATCCGGAAGTGGATCCAGGGAAGCTGAGTTTTTGCCGCAAAAGGGCGCAAGGAATTCCGAGGCCAGATCATCAGCCCGCGAAACACGCGGACGACGCGAAAAGAATTTTGGCCCACGGAATATACGGAGGACGCCGAAAGACGTAGTTGGTTGTTGGAGAGGCATCATCCTAAAAAAACGGAAACCACCGATATCACAGACGAGCACGGATAATCGTGGTTTGCGGCCCGGGGCCGTCGTTCGCATTCTTTTGCATCTGCCTTATTGGTGCGATCCGTGGTCAATGGAATCGCGGAATCGGCGTTCATGCCTGGGCATGTATTGCCGCAAGAGGGCGCAGGGATTTCCGAGGCCAGATCATTGGTCCGCGAAACACGCGGACGAAGCGAAATGGTTGGTGGTATTCCAGTCTCAAACAGGTGCCCGGACAACCATCAGTCAAAGAAGCACACTCACAGGAGCGCAGAGATCGCTGAGCAGAACACCGGAATTTTCACAGAAGGAAACAGAGTTAACGGAGAACCTTCGTCTCCGTTCCCTTCGTTCTCTCCTGCAAGATCGGTGGCCCCGTTTTCACTCTTCAAGCGTCGTTCTGGGAGATTTGGGGACGGGTCTCCGCGAACTCAGCGGCCTCCTGTTAAATCCAATTCCTGAATCTTTGCGTTTTACAGGAGCACGCAGGGATCGCCGAGCAGACCACCGGAATTTTCACGGGAGGAAACAGAGTTAACTGAGGACCAATCATCTCCATTCTCTCCAGTCCGCGGAATTTTGGCTTGCATGGCTGGCCGGTTTCCGAATCCGGAGCGCCTCATCCAGGGCTTGTTCGAGGCTTTTCGTGAATTTCGTGGGCGATTCCCTGGCTAATCGACGAACATCGTCTCGTTGGCCTGTACCAGGGCGTGGGCGAGCTTCGTCCAGGCATCGAGCGGGGCCCGGCTCGTGAAGGCGGCGCCGCCGGCCTCGACCTGCGGGAGATTCTTTTTTCCGGCATTCTTCGCGACACGCTGCGCAATGAGCGCCTGCTGTTTCGCCGCGCGGTCGATCTGCGCGGCCGCCGCCGGGTTCACGGCCGGGGCGTCGGTTGAAGTTCCGGTGGGATTCGCCGCGACGTAGCTGAGGCATAGCTTGATT
>DASYDZ010000143.1:0-43002 GCA_036499305.1 Candidatus Didemnitutus sp. | reverse complement strand
CCTTCGGGATGCTGGGTCCCCGTGGCTGCGTCCGTGATCTGGGCGGCGCCGAGCGTCAGGGTGACGACCTCGCCCTCCGCAAACGGGAGATCGGGCGTCAGCGTATAATCAGACGGGCCACCGGAAACCGTGACGCCGTGGGCGCCGCTCTCGCTGCCGACCAGCGTCACCGCGTCGGACGCAAAATTCACCGGCTCGTTGAAGGCCACGTCAATGGTCGAGGCAATCGGGACATTCACCTCGCCGTCGGACGGGGTGGTATAAACAACCGCGGGCAACAGATCGTCGGTTCCGACGGCGGTGCTGAACGACAAATCGTCGATGGCCAGACCGTCATCGCTCCCGGTGTCGTCGACATCGGTCCAGCGGATGATCAGGGCCGTTCCCGGCGCCCAGCTCACGCCGCTGATCGTGCCCGACACCCGTGCGCGATCGGCCGCGGCATTGCCGTCGAGGGCGATGCTCGTGCCCGTAATCACCGGCGCCACGAAATCGAGGGCCGGCGCGGCGGTGAACGTGCCCGTGTTGATGTCCGAGGCCGCCGTCGAGTATTCGAAGGTCAGCTTGTTGGCCGCGGCGCTGCCGCGGCGCCATTGCTCTCCCGAATAACTGAGCGCAAACGAGGTGATCGTGCGGCCGGTGCTGTTAACCAGGCTCGCGCCGAACCGCGAAATCGTCGTGCCACTCGAAACGGAGCCGAGCGCACGATCGCCGGACGAAGCCGAGCCGTAGGAATAAATGCTGCCGGAATTGCTGCCGCCATTGTCCACCTTGAACAACGCGAGCGTGCCGGAGCCGCTGTATTTCGCCAGGCTCCAGCCGCCGAGGCCGGAGGCGTTGATCGGAGCCGCGGCCAGCGAGAGCGGCCCGGCGCTGGGCAGGGTGAACGTGCCGGATGCGGGCAGCGTGTCGAAGCTCTGCGCATACGTGCCGCCCGCATACGAGATGTCTCCCGCGGGTGTGACGACGGCGGCAAAGGCGAGGGTCGCCGTGCTGCTCGTGGCCGAGCCGGCGGTGTTCGTCACCACCACATCATACGATCCGAGGTCGTCCGCCGCGACCGGATCGATCGCCAGCGTCGCGGCATCGGCACCGGAGATCGATCCGCCATTGGAAAGAGCCGCGCCATTCCTCCGCCATTGATAGGTCAAGGGGGCTGACCCGGTGACCACCACACTGAATCCGGCCGAGGCGCCCGGCGCCACGGTCACGGAGGAAGGGTTGGTCGTGATGGCTGGCGACTGCACCAGCGGCATGACCGTGAGCGTGGCGGCGTCGCTCGCGGCGCTGCCGCCGGCATTGGACACCACCACATCGTAGCTGCCGTCGTCGGAAACCGCCACGCCGGCCAGGGTCAGCGTCGGGGTGAGGCTGCCGGAAACGATGCCACCGTCGGCCAGCGGCACGGTATTCTTGCGCCATTGATAGGTCAGCGGATCCGTCCCGGTTGCCGCTGCGGCGAACTGCACCGTGGCGCCTTCCGTTACCGTCTGCGACGATGGCGAAGTGGTGATCGAGGGTGGCGTGGCCGAGCTCGTCGCGCTCGTCACAATCGTGAAGTCGTCGATCCCGAAGGTGTCTCGGCTGCCGGAGCCGGTCGATACGGTGAGCGCGACGACCCGGATCCAGGCGGACGCCTGGTTGTCGAGCGCCGGGCCGAAACCGGCCAGATTGATCGTCGTCGATCCGAAGACGCCCGGATCGGAGTAAGTCGCCAGTGTGGTCCAGGTGGACGGCGCCGCGCCCACACCGTATTGCACCGACCAGATCGTGCTGCGGGTCTGGACCGACAGCATTTGGGCAAGAAACGAGATCGACGTCACCTGCTGGCCGACCGTCGAGAAGTTGAAATTGATCGCGGCGCCGGGATCTCCCACCGCTCCCGTCTGACGCAGGCCGAGCGCCCGATCCGTCGCGGCGGACTGCGTGGCCACCGCCTCGGTGCCGGTGAACGGTGCGCCGTC
The DNA here is from genome assembly GCA_036499305.1 of Candidatus Didemnitutus sp. Taxonomy (GTDB): domain Bacteria; phylum Verrucomicrobiota; class Verrucomicrobiia; order Opitutales; family Opitutaceae; genus Didemnitutus. The sequence goes on along the minus strand of DASYDZ010000143.1, from coordinate 41,038 downwards.
GTTGTCCGCTGCCGCGAAGTTGGCGAACTGGCCGGTGCTCGTCGCCCATGAGGTCGCGGTCGTGTTCAGCGCCACGGCCGAGCCAAGCGAAGAGGCCGTGGCTCCCGTCGTGACCGTCCAGCCCGCGGGCAAGCCGGAGCCGATCGAGTCAAAATTCTGCACATAGCTGCCCGATGCGAGCGCGACCTGGGCGGGAGAGGAAACGGCGGCCATGGCGGCCGCGAATAGCGCGGCCAGCGGCCACGCCCGACGAAAACAAGGTGCAATGAACATGAGTGGTAGTGATTTGATCCGACAAAACTCCTCTCGTTTTCAGATTTCAACGTTCGAATCGCAAAAATCTCGTGACGAAAAGTCGCGCCGATACTGTTGCATTTTGCACGCCAGATTCTCGGCCACGGCAACGGTTCGCTTGGCGGGGATCGGATGGAGCCGGGGACGACAGACCCCGGTGCATCGCGGCGTAAAGCCGCTCCCACAGCTCGGGCGTCGCGCCCGGCGGCACTCGGAGACGCCGCTCTAGATTCATTCGGTCGCAGCAGCGCGGCTTTTGAAGGCGAAACCCCGCTTAATGTCCGTCGGACCGACCAAAACTCAGTTGCACCGAAATTCCCGTTGTTTAACCTTCGCCGATGGATTTGCCGCGAGATCTGTCCGCTCCGCTCGATTCGTTTGAACGCCGCCATACCGGCTCCGCTCCCGACGAAATGTTGGCGATGCTGCACTCGGTCGGGGTCGATTCACTCGATGCGCTGGCCGACGCGGCGGTGCCGGCGGGAATCCGGTTGAAACGTCCGTTGCGGTTGCCGGCCGCGGCGGGCGAGACGGCCGCACTCGCCGAACTCCGGGCGATCGCGGCGAAGAACAAGGTCTGGCGCAGCTTTATCGGGCAAGGTTACTACGACACCGCGACCCCGGGCGTCATCCAGCGCAATATTTTCGAAAACCCGGGCTGGTACACGGCCTACACGCCCTACCAGGCGGAGATTTCGCAGGGACGCCTCGAGGCGTTGCTGAACTTCCAGACCGTCGTCACGGACCTCACCGGGCTGCCGGTCGCCAATGCGTCGATGCTCGACGAAGGCACGGCCGCCGCGGAAGCCATGATGCTGGCCCATCGGGTGAAGCTCGGCGACAGCCAGGACGAATCGGCTTTTTTCGTCTCGGAACGCTGCCACCCGCAGACGATCGACATCGTGCGCACGCGTGCCAGGCCGCTGAACATCACGGTGATCGTCGGCGACCATCGCAGCCACACTTTCGCCGGCCGCACTTTCGGCGCGCTGGTCCAGTATCCCGACACCACGGGCGACATCCATGATTTTGCGGACTTTTTTGCGTGCGCTCATGCCGCCGGTGCGCTGGGCGTGGTGGCGACCGACCTCCTTGCGCTTACCCTTCTGCGCGCGCCGGGCGAGTTCGGCGCCGACGTCGCCGTCGGCTCGTCCCAGCGTTTTGGCGTGCCGCTCGGTTTCGGCGGTCCGCACGCCGGCTTCCTGGCGACCCGCGACGAGTTCAAGCGCCAGATGCCGGGGCGGCTGGTCGGCGTCTCCAAGGACACGCAGGGCAACCCGGCGATGCGTCTCGCCCTCGGCACGCGCGAGCAGCATATCCGCCGCGACAAGGCCACGTCCAACATCTGCACCGCCCAGGTGCTGCTGGCGGTGATGGCCTCGATGTTCGCCGTTTATCACGGTCCTGACGGCCTGCGCGCGATTGCGCGACGCATCCGTTTCCTGACCCAGCGCCTGGCCGGCGGACTTCGCGCCGCCGGCCGGACGGTGAATGACGCGCCGATCTTTGACACGATCACCGTCTCGGGAATCGATGCGGCCACGATTCACGCGGCGGCCGCCACGAAGCGACTCAACCTGCGGGTGGTTGACGCGTCATCGGTGGGGGTATCCCTCGACGAGACCACGACGCTTGCTGAGGTGGAGACACTGCTCGGTTGTTTTGGCGTATCCGACTCTGAACCCTCAACTCTCAACCTTCAACCCGCAGAAGTGCCCGCTCCGCACATCCGCACCTCGCCTTTTTTGACGGCTGCGGTCTTCAATCGTCATCATACCGAACACGAGATGCTCCGCTACATCCGCCGCCTCGAGGCGAAGGACTTGTCGCTGTGCCATTCGATGATCTCGCTGGGCTCGTGCACGATGAAGCTGAATGCAACGAGCGAGATGTTTCCCGTGACCTGGCCGGAATTCAGCCGGCTGCATCCGTTCGCGCCCGCCGCCCAAACCAAGGGATACGCCCGGCTGTTCAAGGATCTCGAGAAATGGCTGGCGGAAATCACCGGCTACGCCGCGGTGTCGCTCCAGCCGAATGCCGGCTCGCAGGGTGAATACGCCGGGCTGCTGGTCATCCGCGCCTATCACGAGTCGCGCGGCGAGGGACAGCGCAACATCTGTCTGATCCCCACGAGCGCGCACGGGACAAATCCCGCCAGCGCCGCGATGTGCGGCATGAAGGTCGTCGCGGTGGCCTGCGACGCCAACGGCAACATCGACGTCGCCGACCTGAAGGCCAAGGCCGCGGCGCATGCCCGCGACCTGGCGGCCCTGATGGTCACCTACCCCTCCACGCACGGAGTTTTCGAGACGTCGATCCGCGAGATCTGCCGTCTCGTGCACGCGCATGGCGGCCAGGTTTATCTGGACGGCGCGAACATGAATGCCCAGGTGGGCCTCACCTCCCCGGGCCACATCGGCGCCGATGTCAGCCATCTCAATCTCCACAAGACCTTCTGCATTCCGCACGGCGGTGGCGGACCCGGCATGGGTCCGATCGGCGTCGCCCGACATCTCGTTTCGTTCCTGCCGAGCCACCCGGTCATTCCGCTCCATCATGACAAAGGCGGCCATCACATGGGCTCCGTGTCGGCGGCTCCGTGGGGCAGCGCGAGTATCCTCGTTATTTCCTGGATGTTCATTCGCCTGATGGGTCCCGACGGCCTCCGCCGCGCGACCCAGACCGCCATTCTCAACGCCAACTACATCGCGCGCCGTCTCGAGCCCTATTTTCCCGTCCTGTACAAGGGCGCGTCGGGTTACGTCGCGCACGAGTGCATCCTGGAATTTCGGTCGTGGAAAAAACACGGCCTCGAGGTCGAGGATGTTGCCAAGCGCCTCATGGACTATGGCTACCATGCCCCGACCATGTCCTTTCCCGTCCCCGGCACGCTCATGGTCGAACCGACCGAGAGCGAAACGAAGTCCGAGCTCGACCGCTTTTGCGACGCCTTGATCGCCATCCATGGCGAGATGGCGGCGGTGGCTTCGGGCGAAAGCGACAAGTCCAACAATCCGCTCAAGCACGCCCCGCATACGGCCGCGGTCGTCGCGGCGACCGACTGGCCCCATCCGTACACCCGCGAATGCGCGGCGTTTCCGGACAAATGGACCCGCGCCTCGAAATTCTGGCCCGCGGTTGGACGCGTCGACAACGTCTACGGCGACCGGAATCTCGTGTGCAGTTGCGTCGGCATGGAGTCGTATGCGCAAAGCGCGCACGCCTGAAGCCCCTGCCGCTCCAGCGACACCGGCTTGAGCTCCACGCTGCGCCGGCCGCGAATTCCTGAGCCGGACTCATTCAGTTGAGGGTTGAAAGGTGAGAGTTGAGAGACCGAATCGAACTCACCGATTCCTGGTCGCCCGGCGCGCGGCACCATTCGGTTCGACTGTTTCTCACCCGCTCCGGACTCCTGACAGCATGATCTTGAGGAGCGGGCGGCGAACTGTAGGAGCGGCTTTAAGCCGCGATTGGCATCGATATTCTATTTCGTGTTATGCAACCGCCAAATCGCAACCAACCCGCCTGCCCAGGTTGCCAATGCGGTTTTCGCCGCCACTGAGTCCATCAGCTCTTTCTTTTGGTGGGCGATATAGTCGTTACGGAACGTGTTGATGGTGCAGACAAGCCTGTAGGTTTCGTCGGTGGCGAAACCGAATCGCTCAAACACGGCGCCGAAAATACCACCCACGGGCGGCTTTTTCTCCCGATGCTGCTGCAAGCACCAGCGAAATAGCCCAATGGGACTCGTTCCGCCACGATCAACCAGTGTGCGCCTTAGATTGCTGCCGTTTCGTCGATACATCTCGGCATCTTTCTTCGGCAAACTACCCATTTCCGGCTCAAAAAACGCCTGCTGTGCCACCCTCTCGACAGGTATCACCGGCTCCAAGGTCTTCAACATCACCGCAAGCGCGGCGTCGTCAAGAGGCCCCAGCAATGCGGTGAAGGCGGGAGCCAGCGACTGATCCGGTTTCTTCGCCAAAAATGAATAGGTCTCGATGGCCTGCAGCAGCCTCTTCTGGTGCGCCTTGGGGAGTGAGGCCAGATCCTCCCCGCTGATGAACTCGCGGACCCGCTCGGCATCAGGCTTCGCGTCACCAAAGGACAGCACCATCTGCGGTTCGATTGCCTCCTCAATCATATCCTGCAGGGCCGGCCCGCACACCCGGGCGAGCATCTCGGCGCTGCCTTCGGTGAAATTCTCAAAGGTGTCCTGCGGCACGTAAACGTAGCGCCACTTGGATCTGCCCTTTGCCGTTGCCTTGCACCATGCGCTGGCGGCCCGCGCCTTCAGCGGCACGTCGCGATCCACCCGGCCTTTGGTTTCGACCAACAGGTGACCGCCATCGGCCAGCCGCACCAGGAAATCAGGCGTATAAAACGCCAGTTGACTTTGCCTGGTCGAATAGTCGATCCGTAGCGCCTGCGGTCCGGCATTCTTCGCAAATGCCACGACATCGGGAGCGCGATCAAGAAACTGGCTCATCGCGGCCTCGAGACCGCGATTGCAGGTCACAAGATTGAAGGCCGTATGCACCGCCGGGATCGCCGGATGCTCCGGCGAATGCGTCACCTGAAACGGCTTCCACGATGCGACCGAACGCCCTGAACCTTCCGGCCGACGCTCCTCCTTGTTGGTCGTGCGCTGGCGGATGAGGGGCACGAAGGTCGCCCGCACGTGCTCGCGCACGTCCGCGTCGCCCACGCGGGCCCTCAGCTTGGGTTCATATAGCGTCAGTTTTTCCGCAAACAAAATCTCGGTCAGGAATGACTCCAGTAACGGAGCGAGAATCCCATGCGTGCCGCGGAGTCCGCAGATCGCCTCCAGCTCCTCGCGGAAAAAGGAAATTGCGCCCACCCCACTCTGCAGCAGCGGAAGCCGGATTTCCATGCGCATGACCACCTCATCGGTGATCAGGTGGCGTTCCTGGTATTCGATCCTCTCACTTCGCACTTCCCCGACCAGCAACGGACGATAACGCTGAAATTGCTGGACGACATCCGCCAGCGTCAGTCCCTCCAGTGTCGGCCGCCGGCTGAACCCTGCACTCACTGCAGGAATCAGAATGTCGAGCGCCGCGCAGTCCTTGTTCTCCTTGTCGGGGAAAATCGCGACCGTCGTTTTCGGAACCCGGTCAACATCGATGGTCTCGATGAAGAGTCCCTGCTGCTCCAGCTCCTGCTGGTAAAGGCTCACGAAGGCCGGGTGTTCCACCACCGTGACGAGCTCGGCCGCCTGGCCCGGCGGTGTCATGCGCCGCAAGCCGCGCCCGAGTGTCTGCTCGGGCAGGATGTTGGCCGGCGAATTGTAGGGCCGCAGCGGCACAATCGTCGTCACATTGCGCACGTCCCAGCCCTCTCGAAGCATGAGCACGCTCACGATGCACGTGTAAGGATTCAGGTCGGAGTCTATTTGGCGCGACAGTTCGCGCAGGGCCCTCAGATCATCGTCGTTGATTTCATGCTCGTTTGCCTCGAACACGGGGTAGCCGGCCTTCTTTCCGCCCACCCATTTGATCTTTCCCTTGAGCCGGGTGTGCAGATTCACGGTATGTCCGTTCAGCTCTTGGAACACCGGATCGGTATCAAGCCGGCGGGCGATCTGGTTGGCGGCATCGGTGTCCTCGCACATCACGAAGAGCAGTGGTTTCCTGCCGCCGGGCGCCCACTCCTCGCGTGACTTCAACCAGCGGGCATAACCCACCCGCAGTTGCTCCTCGTATCGTTCGGAGGCATCCTGGCTCGTGCGTTCCGCCCATTTGTTTCCGCGGCCGATGACCGGCGTCTTGACGATGCCACCGTCCACCGCCTCTCCGAGCGGCGTGTCGCAGACCACGTGCTGAAATATCCTCCCTGCGCTGTCCTTCGGCGTCGCCGAGAAATCCAACTGGGCAACCACGCCCGTGCCCGACCGCCGCCCGATCTCATCGTGAAGAAAGGCAATGGCTTCGTTCCAGGCGGAATCGGGGTCCCACAGGTGGTGCGCCTCGTCATTCAGCACCATCATCCGGCTATGGCTGGTGACCCGCGCTCGCAACGCCGCTCCGGTATCAAGCGCCTTGGTCCTGCTCACGGCCGGCCCCATCCACGGATAGGTCTCCGGGGCGCGTTTGCGGCGTTCGCTCATATCGTAGAGCCGGTGAATGTTCGTGAGATAGAGCGTGCCGCCCGTGGCCGCACCTCCCGCCTCGTCCTGGAGCACCGTCGTCAGGTTCCAATCGCCGCGCCAGGCGGAAGGAATAAGAGGGTCGCGGTCGAAGATGTCCCTGCCGCCTTCCGCCGGTTTGAAGTCCTCGCGCAATCGCTCGAACACCGTGAGATTGGGCGCGACGACCACAAAGTGCCGGGCCAGCGGCGAGTCGCTCTCCCGCAGCGCGTGGAAGTAGCTCCAGACGATGGCGAGGCTCATCACCTTCGTCTTGCCCGCGCCTGTCGCGAGCTTGAAGGCGTAGCGGGCCCAGCGGTCGTCGTCGGGATTCACGCCGAGAGCCGCCGTCTCCGCGTCCGCCCCCGCAAAATTCTCCACCAATCCATAGAGCGAGCGCACCCCACGCACTTCGTAGAGATAAATGAGGGTCTCCATCGCCTCACGCTGGCAGAAATAGTAACGGAACGGCGCCGACGAGCCATCAGCCAGCGTGACCAGGTGATCGCGCTGGAACCAGTGGTGCAGCAATTCACGCGAGGTGTCCGAGGCGCCGGGATAATCCGTCTCGCGCCAATCCTTGACGGACCGCCGCAGCATTTGCGCGATGGCAATGGGTGACGGCCGGCGGCTTTTCCTGACCTCGGGCCGGCCGTCCTTGGTGCGGGCGCGATGCCGGTTCGGTTCCTCGTGCGGGGCGAAAAGCGGTTCGAGGGCGGACAGGTTGACAGTCGAATCGCTCATGCTAGGTTCCCGGCATGAAAAACTTCACCGCCGTCGTCGAACGGGACCCCGTAACCGGCCTGCTGGTCGGATATGTGCCGGGGTGGCCGGGCGCGCACTCGCAGGCGGAATCGCTCGACGAGCTGAACGCCAACTTGCGCGAGGTCGCTGCCATGCTCCTTGAGGACGGCGAACCGAAGCTCGAGGCGGAGTTCATCGGCACCCAGAGCATAGCGGTGGGTTGACCATGGGTTCGATCCCGGTCCTGAAGCCCGGCGAGGTCTGCCGTTTGCTGGAAGGGCTTGGCTTCGTCGCCGTGCGCCAGCGCGGCTCGCACGTGCAGTACCGGCATCCCGACGGACGCGGCACCACGGTGCCGCTGCACAAGGGCCGGGACATCGCCCCGCCATTGCTCCGGCAGATCGCCAAGGACGTCGGCCTCACGCCGGTGGAGCTGTTGGGCCGGCACTGAGAAACCGTGTTGGAGAGGTGTTTTTCTCCGGTCGTCCTCGCGGGCGACCAGGGGCGCCACCCTTCGGCGCGGCCGGAATATGGCCTGCCAGCAGGCTTGTACACCTTTCGTTCTCACACCTTCACCTCCACGGTGATGCTCGTGTCGCAGCCGAAGACATCCACGACTTTCACGCAAATCGTGTGCTTGCCCGGCTTTTCGTAGGCATGGGAGGCATCGCTCACGGTCTTGAGCGAACGGTCCTTACGCGTGCGATAATCCTGCCAGTGGTGGACGAACGGTCTGTGCTCGTGCCAGTCGAAATCCACCGCCCAGAAGTCGATGAAGTCGAATCCGCTCTTCACCGCGCGCTCCTTCAGGGCCTCCAGTTCCTTGCTCGGCACCTCGGCGAGCGATGGCATGAATTTCGTGAGCTTCACCTCGACGGTCTTTGCGCCTTTGGCGTTTCTCACGACGGGCTCGGCTTCGAGCACGGCCATTTCGAGAAACGGTGGAGGGCTCGTGCGGTTCTTCTCCATGATCTCACGTGGAATGGGGATCAGCTTGATCCGCACGCCTGTTTCGGCCTCGAGCTCGTGGCAGACGAGTCGCAGGTCCATTTCGAATTCCCACGCGAGGCAATGCACCTCGTTTGCCCCCACATCATGCGCCGCCTTGGCCACGGCACGGACGTCTCCACGAGTGAGCAATCCGTCTATGCCGTCCACATGCACGAACGCGCGCCCCTTGCGGCCGTGCAGCAGTCCCGCGTTCGGCAGCGACTCGGCCTGATAGAAGCCGAGCACGACCCTGCGGTGCTCGTCGTCCGCGCCGCGCAACCGCTCCTTCTGCCACCACTGACGTTCGTAGCGGCCGAGGTTGTGCACATCGAATGCACGGTAAGGCCGACCCTCGGCATGAAGCTTGCGCTGCAGCTCGATCAACCGCTTGCGCGACGTGTGAATCGCGAACCGGCCGAGGTCCGACATGATCCAGCGGCGGCCCAGTCGCTCCGCCACCGCGCCCGTTGTCCCGCTGCCGCAGAAAAAGTCGGCGACGAGGTCGCCTTCGTTGCTGCTCGCCTTGATGATGCGCTCAAGCAAGGCCTCGGGCTTTTGAGTGATATATCCATTTTTCTCAAAGGCCACTGCGTTGACTGGTTCTATGTCATCCCAGAGATTGTTTATGACGACCCCCTTTCGATCCTTGAGGTAATCCTTGTATCGAGCAAGTCGACCACGCCCTTGCACGATTCGGCTTTCACCTTTAAGTTCTGCTAAACGAACATCTGAAACGGTCGCAAGGGCCTGTAGCTGATAGCGTCCTTTTGTATCGTTGTCGTCATGAACAAAATAGTGATCTATATAGTCTTGCGAATAGGGCCGATACTGAGTTTGGAATTGGTATTGCTTACTCTTGGTAAAAAGAAGCACCCAATCAGTATCGAATGAAAACTTTCGGGAGATAGCCTTACTGCTTCCAGTATTTGTTGTTCGCGGCCAAACGATCTCCGAAAGCAAGCTGTCCGGACCGAAAATCTCTGTAGCAATTATTTTAAGAAAGTGCCCCACACGGTAATCGCAATGCACGTAGATGCTCCCCTTGTCCGACAGCAGCTCCTTCATCAGCCATAGCCGCTCGAACATCATGTGGAGGTAGGAGTCGGTGCCCTTGCCCCACATGTCCCGGTAGGCGACCATCTCCAGTGTGGACTGGTCCTTCTCGACCGTCTCCTTTCCGTCGCCGATGGGCACGTCCATGGTGAAGTCGGCACCGACATCGAAGGGCGGGTCGATGTAGATGAGATCCACCTTGCCTTTGAACTCAGCGAGGAGGCTCGCCATCACGAGCTTGTTGTCCCCCCACACGAGCCGGTTGCGGAAATCATCGCGGCGCTGACTCTGCTTCTCGAAGAGCGTCAGTTCGCCCTGGGCCACCGCCTCGCTGCGCGGCTGGTCAATCGTCTCAATGCGCTGCAACGGCATCGCACAGGCGGCGATGTCCACCTCGCGGCGGCGGCCATGCGCGTCGTATTTGCCTTCCCACACGAGTTCGGTCTTGAGCGCCGAAAGCGGATGCGGATTGCCCGGACCGTAGCGCACGACCGGCGCCCTGTCATCAGATACTTCGGGCATGATCGGGGAATCCGCTCGGCGTTCAGCCCAAACGGGAACAAGCCGCCTTGCGGATGGAAATCCCGTGGCAGGGAAAGGGGATGCCGGACATGGACAACGTCACTTCGCACTACCGCTCGTGGGGTGTAAAGCCAACACTACCGTTGCGGGGGTGTTTGGAGGCGCGGGCTGCGGCTATGCTTTGTCGTGGCAAACGACATGGTGAAACGCCTGCTGGCGAGGGTGCGGGAGCTCCGGGAGGCTCGGGGGCTCAGCCAGGAGGCATTCGCCGAGCGCGCCGGGCTCAAGTACAAGCATTACCAGGCCATCGAGGCGGGCCGGAAAAGCGATTTCCGCTTCTCCACCCTCGAGAAGCTCGCGAAGGCCTGCGGTCTGGAGCTTTGGGATCTGCTGCGTCTCGATTCACCGCTGCCGGCCCTGGCCGAGGACAAGGCGAAGGGTGGATTTTCGACCGGATCAGGCAAGGGAACGCGCAAGACGGCCCGGCCAAAGCGGCGAGCGGTCCGTTAGGCGCGCGGGCGAAGTTGCCGCCCAGCCGATGGGAGCTGCCCCGGGCAGTGGGAGCGGCTTTGTGCCGCGATCCGATCGTTCGTCGTCGATTCGCAGCGTGAACCGATGGACCCGCGGAAGCCGAGGCCTGGCGCCCTAAGCCACAATGATTCGAAACCAGGCGGCTGGAATCCGGCCTCTGCGCCGCGTGCACCGGAGAAGGCTGAAGGTCCGGGGAGGTCGTGGGGAAAAACTGCTCCCTCATTTTTGATGGTTGCTGACGCCGGTCGTGTCCCGGGCCGATTGACAGAACCACAGCGCCACCGCATCGTGGTGGGATGAGCAAGAAGACGCGCAAGGTCGGGGAGGCCGAGGCCCGCTACGCCGTAAAAAAGACGGCGAAGGTGGACCCGCGTTCGCCCAATGCCGCCGCCGTTCGTTACGCTTCGCCGAAACGAGTCCAGCAGGCGGCCGAGAAGGTTTTCAAGGTTCACCACGAATTGTTTCGCAAGCTTGCGCAGTGAACGCACCTGTCTTCCTCGCCCGCGAGGAGGGGCTGGGAATCCATCGCCTCTCGCTCGAACTACATGGAGGTCTCGACGGACTTCGTGATGCCGGACTGTTCGATTCGGCTCTGATGCAGCCGGAAGCCGCCTTCTACTATGGCAAGGCGACCTGGCTGACATCGCGGCGGCGTACGCTTTTCACATCGCCCAGAATCAGCCTTTCGTCGATGGAAACAAACGGACGGCGATGGGCTCCGCGCTGGTCTTTCTTGAAATCAACGGCATCGATCCAAGTGTCTTCGACGGCCACGAGCTTTACGACGCCATGATCGGAATCGCGGAGAAACGGATCGACAAGACCGGGGTGGCCGCAATTTTTCGTCGTGGCCTGAAGAAATAAGGATGCCCGAAGCAAGCTCCGGGGCATTTGATCAAGGCCGCCCATGCAACCGAGTCCCTCTTTAGCTGCAGGAGCGGGTTTACCCCGCGATTTCCAGTTCGCTCGCGGCATCAAGCCGCTCCTACAACCATCCAGGCCGGAAAAGGCTTCGGGATATCGGACCCACCGCAAATGAAACGTGTCAACCTGGCCGATGTGCCCGAGCAGGAAATCCGCTCGCCGGGTGGAAAGTTTCATTCGTTCTTCCGCAATGTCACCCTCGCGCTCGGCGGCCAGCGCAATGTCGGAGCCTGGGGCGGCGGGCATCCGTTCGATTTTCAGGTGAGGCGCATCCCGCCGGGAGCCTCCGTGTGCCCGTTTCATTCGCACTACGGACAATGGGAGTTTTTTCTCGTGCGCCGCGGGTCCGGCGTGGTGCGCACGAGCGAGGGCCGGCACCCGGTTCAGGAGGGCGACTTCTTTTTTCATCCCCCTGCGCACCCGCACCAGCTTGCCAATACGGGAACCGACGACCTCGAGGTTTTCATTTTCGCGGACAACCCGCCCATGGACGCGTGTTATTACCCGGACTCGGACAAATGGGCGCTGCGGCCGCCGGGCCGCATCTTTCGGATGAACGGCACCAACTATCTTGATGGCGAGGAGGAGCCCGTGCCGGGTGTGCCCGACCCGATTCCGCCGTCGACCAACCCGGAAACGCCTGCGGTCCCCTTCGCGCAGCGCCATCGGGCAACCTCCGATTTCAAATGGGATGCCTGGCGGTCCCCGAAAGGCAAGTTCGGTGATCTCAGTCAGGAATGGTCCACCGGACTCGGGGCCGCCCGCAACGCGCCACTGGGCCTCGGCGGCCATCCGTTCGACCTTGCGCTAACGCGCATCGCCCCGGGCACGACAGTGTGTCCGTATCACTGGCACGCGGCGCAATGGGAGATGTACGTCATCCTTTCCGGCACCGCGACGATGCGGACGGCCGAGGGCAAATTCGAGGCGAAGGCCGGCGAAGTCGTGCTCCATCCGCCGCACGACCCGCACCAGATCGGGAACGCTTCGGACTCCGACGCGACCTTCCTGCTGATCGCGGACAACCCGCCGGTCGATTACTGGTTCTATCCCGACTCCGGCAAATGGGGCGTGCGCGAGCCGAGGAAATTCTTCCGGCCAACCGAAGTGGATTATTTCGACGGCGAGGAGTGAGCTTAGCCGGACTCATGCAGTTGGATTCGCTCTTTCGAGTGACGGGAGATTTACTGAATGGTGGAACCCGACCTCCGGGCGGGTTCGCGAGACTTTCAGAGGAAACCCGGCCCGCCCCTCGACATCGCTCGGGGCCCTGAGCCTGTCGAACGGAGAGGTCCGGTTCCACCTCGGCTCAACCGAATGAGCCCGGCCTAGATGAAGCGGGGACACCACATGCCATCGCGATCGGGCCCGTGGTCCCTCCATTCCTGTCCCGGAAAAACCCGGAATCATTTGCCGGAGGAGTAGCAAAGGGCGCGGAGAAAGGCAGTGGCCAAATGGGTGGTCGTCGTTGTCCCCAACGACGATGGGAGGACGACCAACCCAAGCGATGTCCTTGAAGGATCTAACTTCCGTCTCGGTGGCCGAAATCCATTCCTATCAATTTCGTGTTATTCGCGTGTTTCGCGGGCAAACGGACAGCCTGCGGATCGCACCAGGCCCACGACTCATTCCTGGCGGCAGAAGAATCCTATCCGCTCCGCGGTCCGACCGGCTCGCGCCGCTTCGGTGCGAGCAGCTTCTCGCGCGCCACGAGATAGAGGACCACGCAGAGAATCCCGAAAGGCACGAGCGTGAGCAGGTCAGAATAGGGACCGTTGAAGAACGGATTATATGCCGTCGCCCAGTGTTCGATGCGTTCATTGATGAGGTCGAAGCCGCCGGCGAGAAGCGCAATGATGATTCCGGCAATCGCCCCTCCCGCGATGTATCCCGAGGCCAGCAACACGCCCGGGCTTTTGTCGCTCTCGGCGTTGAATTCCTCCACCGTGAGGCTGGCATGCGCGGGCTGCTGCCGCAGCTTCCGGTCGACCATCCAGCGGATCATGCCCCCGATGAAGATCGGCGTGGACGATGACAGTGGAAGATAGACGCCGACGGCGAAGGCCAGGGCCGGAACGAACGACATCTGGAGAGTCACGGCAATCATGACCCCCAGCAGCACCAGCGCCCACGGAAGCTTGCTGTCGAGAATGCCCCGGATGATGTACGAGATCAGGGTCGCTTTCGGCGGCTGGAATTTCTGGACCTTGGAACCGTCGGGACGCGTGTCGTGGGTGCCATTGACGCCGGGATCGACGAGCCAGACGGCATTGCCGGCCGCATTCACCAGATACCTCCCCGACGGACCGCCCTGCTCGTCGGTTTTCTGCCAGACCAGGTAACTCGCCGGATCGCCGCGCGCCTGGGGACCATGCAGGGACTCATGCTTGGTGAGACTGGCGGCATCGACGTGCAAGCCGGCGGGAGCAACTTCGGCGACGGGCACGTAAACCGTGTTGACGTCATTGAGCATCATCAAAATCGGCCCGAGCATCACGGCGGACAGCAGGGAACCGGCGAGAATCGCGAGCTGCTGGTACTTGGGCGTGGCGCCCAGCAAATAGCCGGTTTTCAGATCCTGCGAGGTCGTGCCGCCGTTCGACGACGCGATGCAGACGATCGCACCGATGGAGAGCGCGGTCACGTAGTAGGCGGAACCCGTCCAGCGCACGATGAGAAAGATCAGGCAGGTGAACAGCAGCGTCGCGACCGTCATGCCGGAAATCGGATTCGAAGACGAACCGATCTCGCCCGTCAGGCGGGAGGATACCGTCACGAAGAGGAAGCCGAACGCGAGGATGAGCACGGCACCGAGGAGATTCATGTGCAGCGATGGCGCGAAGGTGATCGCGGCGATCAGCACGATCGAACCGATGGCGACAAATTTCATCGAGAGGTCGCGATCGGTTCGGGCGGTGGTGTCTCCGCGGTTGCCGCCCGAGAGCCCGAAGTCCTTCAGTCCGCCTTTGATCCCGTGCCAGATCGTGGGCATGGCCTGGATCAGGCTGATGATGCCGCCGGCGGCGACCGCCCCGGCGCCGATGTAGAGAACATAGGCCGTGCGAATATCGTTGGGACCCATGGCGGAAATCGGGATATGCCCCGGAGCGAGGGGTGCGGGCAGGCCCTCGCCGAAGAACTTGATCATCGGGATCAGCAGCAGGTACGACAGCGCACCGCCACCGGCCATCAGTCCGCCGATGTAAGGCCCGATGATGTAGCCGACGCCAAGCAATGCCGGCGAAACCTCCACGCTGATCGAACCCGACTTGAACGGCGGCCCGAAGACCTTTTCGGAAATGTCCTTCCAGCCCTTGAGCGCGATATTGAACGTCGTGTAGATCAGGCCGATGGCGAACCCGCCGAAAATCGCGATCGCGCCGGGCGCCTTGCCCAGACCGGCCGCCTCGGCGGCGAGCATTTCCGCCCGGGCCGAGGGTGACGCGGCGGCCCGGTCGGACTCGTTGGCGCCGGTTCGAAGAACAGCCGCACAGGCGGTGCCTTCGGGGTACTTCAGGACGCCGTGCTCCTTGACGATCAACGCGCGCCGCAGCGGAATCATCATGAGGATGCCGAGCAATCCACCGAGGATGGCGACGAGCATCACATGGGAAAGTTCCAGGTCGAAGCCCAGGATAAGCACCGCCGGCATGGTCACCCCGACGCCGAAAGCTATCGATTCACCGGCCGATCCCGCGGTCTGCGTGATGTTGTGCTCGAGGATCGAGGCGTCGCGCAGGCCTGCCTTGGACAGCGCGCGGAACAAGGCCAGCGAGATGACCGCCACCGGGATCGACGCGCTCACCGTCAGGCCCACCTTCAGGACAAGGTAAAGCGACGAAGCGCCAAAAATCGTGCCCAACACCACGCCCGTCAGGACGGCCCGCCAGGTAAATTCCGGAAGATTGGCTTCCGCGGGGATGAAAGGCTCGAACTTCGGCGGGGTACCTTGGGGCATGGTGGGGTTCTTTTTTGCAGCCTAAATCTTTTTCAAGGAAGACATCGCCACAAAAATGCAGAAAACCTAAAAAATTCCGCAGCTCAAACGCGTGAGAGCTGTGGAAGCAGCTTCGGCCCGTGATCCCCACCGGGCCCTTCGGACCCGGCTACAAACTCGGATCGTTCATATTGCACGCAGTTCGCTGGAGCCGGGCGGCGCCAGACCCCGGTGTCTTTGCCGCCTCCGTTCGCGGAGGCCCTACATGCCGTCACCGAGACATTTCGCAGCCCGTGATCCCCACCGGGCCCTTCGGACCCGGCTACAAACTCGGATCGTTCATATTGCCCGCGGTTCGCTGGAGCCGGGCGGCGCCAGGCCCGGGGCCATGCGTTCGCGGCCTCCGCGGGCGGAGGCCCTACATCCGGAAACGCGAATCTGGAAAGGCCGAGGTTCAGCGGCCCTTCGATTTCGGCCGGCGCGCGGCGAGCAGGCGCTTCAACAGCCAGTAAAGCATCTCGAGACGCGGCACCGGAACGCCCACGGACTTCGCGCGGCGGACGGGTTCGCCCCATATTTCCTCGAGCTCGACCTCGCGCCCTTCCTCAAAATCGATCAGGCTCGATGGCCGATAGTCGTGCATCTGGGTGGTGCGCTCGAACTGCAGTTCGATGAATGAGCGCGGGATCGCGTGACCGAACTTCGTCGCGGCGTCGACCACCTCCTCCATCAGCCGGCGGCTCAGCGATCGCAGCCCCTCGTCGGCGAGCAACACGTCGGTGGTCACGCCGCCGGCCGCGATCGCGAGACCGTTGAAGGGCACATTCCACACCAGCTTGCGCCAGCGCATCTCCTCGAGATTGTTCTGCGCCTCGCATTTCACGCCGGCATGTTGAAACAAATTCGCGAGCGCATGGGTGCGTGCGGTGGCCGGGCGGCCGAATTCGCCCACGACCATCAGGCCGGGGAAACTACACTCCACCACCCCGGGCGCGGTCCGGATGCATCCGATGAAACAGATTGCGCCCATGGTGCGCTCGGGACCGACCACTTCCGCCACCGGTTCCTCGACGCCGAGGCCGTTTTGCAGAGTCAGGATGGCGGTGTGACCAGTAACCAGCGGCGAAATCAGCTTCCGGATCTGGTCGTTGGACGTCGCCTTCGTGGCGAGCACCACCACGTCGCAAGGTCCGATCTCCTCGGAGGAACCGTAAGCCTGCACCTTGCGCAAATGAATCCGGCCAGTGGGCGTCTTGACCTTGATGCCCTTGGCCATCACTGCGGCGCGACCGCTCCGAATCAAGAAATGCACGTCCTCTCCCGCTTTGGCGAGCCTGGCTCCATAGTAGCACCCCAACGCTCCCGATCCAACGATCGCAATGCGCGGTTTCTGTGGAAATGAGGCACTCACCGAGGTCTATTCGTCGCAAACGAACGGCAGGAATTCAACCTTTCCCGATGAGCGCCAGCCGTCGCAATGTCGGTTTTCTTCACACAGTCACTTTACCGAATTGTGACGCAGTTCGCGGAGCGACTTGGCACCGAAGGCATCTCCTCTCTGCGCCCAGAGCAGAAATCGTGATGGGTGGTCAACCTGGAATTAGAAAACCTATCCAAAAATGGCTCCGGAATTTTAAGACTCGCAAGCCATTCCTTGGCAATGTCTTGCTGATGTCTAGCCCCGGGGATCTTCGTCCGATTGAGGCTTCCTGCCGGATCCACGGGCGGGGATTCCTCTCGGCGTCGTCCCGAGCCCCGGAGAATCCTTCCGAGGCACCGTGTTCATGTCCTCATGATGTATGCCCGGCCCCCAAACCGCTCGCCGTCCTTGCCGACAAGTTATTCACAGCGTCCCGACTTCGATTTAGAGTGCCAGGTTATCTGTCAGTCGGACCTCATCGACCCAGTACGCGATCATCAACAAAGATTGGTCGGGAACGATCTCGCGCATCGTCTCCATCGACTCCCGGTTTACGATCGCAATGTGGATTATGCGTAACCTCCGCTTCTCGGATAGGATATGCGTCATCTCTGCGACGACGCGATCGGCGCTCTTCACGCCCGACTCCACCATTTCCTTCGCCTTGCACAGCGATTGGTAAACGGCGAGGGCGTCGGCTCGGTGGGTTGGGCTGAGATAAGCATTGCGCGCGCTCACCGCGAGGCCGTCCACATCGCGCACCGTCCCGACGGTCAGAATTTCGACCGGCACCATCAAATCCTGGAGCGCCTTCCGCAACACCGCCACTTGCTGGAGATCGCGGTCGCCCATCACGAGCACGTCGGGTTGGACGACGTTGATCAATTTCAGCCAGCAGGTGAGCACGCCGCGGAACAACGTCGGGCGCGAAAGCCCGCACAGGGGTTTGCTGACGCGGTCCTCGCTCACGTACGTGGAAAAACCCTTCGGGTACATCTCCTCGGCCGTCGGAACGAGAAGCACGTCGACCTCCTCGCGCTCGGCCAGCGCCACATCCGCCGCCGGCGCCCGAGGATATTTGGCGAGGTCCTCATTCGGCCCGAATTGGAGCGGGTTCACAAATGTCGACAGAACAACCGCGTAACCCTTCGACTTCGCGTGCCGGATAAGGCTCGCATGGCCCAGGTTGAGCGCGCCCATCGTCGGGATCAGCGCAACGCGCGCCCCATTGGCCCGCAGGCGGGCCGCGGCCGCCCGCATTTCCTCGATGGTCTCGATCGTCAGCATTCCCGGAAAGGATTTGAGTAACCAGAGGCCGCTCGCTGAAGCAAGCATCTCCTCCGGTCGGACCTAACCCGAACTCAGGCAAGGGAGCACTCGATTCGCGCGGCGAAGCTGCGAGTCAAAGGGGGGAGCGTGGCCCCCAACACGCTTCGAGACGCTGCGTTTGAGAAGAACGCGTCGAGACGGTTGTTTCCATGAAGTTCGTGGCTGTGCGGTATCGGTCGAGCCAAGTGTGCGGGTGCAAATGTGGGCGACCTGGGAAGTGAAAGGGTTGGACTCCAGAGCGTCGCCCGGTTTCATCCGTCGGTTCGGTGGTTGAATTGGCGGCCCGCGTCCGCGCCGCCACACCCACGCCACGCTCACTTTCCCGCCGCCGGCACCTCTCGCTTTCATTCTCCCTTTCACCCCCGCCCTCACCCTCACTTTCACTCTCACTTTCCCTTTCTTCCCCACTCTCACCCTCACTCTCACTTTCACTTTCACTTTTCCTTTTCCTTCCTCGTGATCCGCATCAACGAAAACTACACGAAGCTCAAGGCATCCTATTTGTTTGCCGACGTCGCCCGGCGGGTAAACGCGTTTGTCGCCGCCAATCCTGACAAGCCCGTCATCCGGCTCGGCATCGGCGATGTCACCGAGCCCCTGCCCAACGTCTGCCTCGCCGCCCTGCACGCCGCCACCGACGAGATGGGCCAGCGTTCCACGTTCAAGGGCTACGGACCCGAACAGGGCTATGCCTTTCTCCGCGAGGCGGTCGCCCAGCACGACTACGCCACCCGCGGCTGTGCCATCGCGCCGGATGAAATTTTTGTTTCCGACGGCTCGAAGTGCGATTGCGGCAACATCCAGGAGATTTTCGCCACCGACGTCCGGCTGGCAATTCCGGACCCGGTCTACCCGGTTTACGTCGACACCAACGTCATGGCCGGCCGCACCGGCCCGAGCGTGAACGACCGCTACGAGGGCATCACCTATCTGGATTGCACTCCGGCCAACGGCTACGTCCCGGCGGTTCCCGCCGCTGCCACGGACCTCATCTATCTTTGTTTTCCCAACAACCCGACCGGGGCGGTCGCCACCAAGGCGCAGCTCCAGGCCTGGGTTGACTACGCCAGGGCCAACCAGGCTGTCATTCTGTTCGATTCGGCCTACGAAGCGTACATCCGCGATCCGGCGATCCCGCGCTCCATTTATGAAATCGAGGGCGCCCGCGACGTCGCGATCGAGTTCCGCAGCTTTTCCAAGACAGCCGGCTTCACCGGCACCCGCTGCGCCTATACCGTCGTGCCAAAATCCCTGATGGCGTACGACCGCGCCGGGAAGGCCCATTCGGTGCACGCGCTGTGGAATCGGCGGCACACGACCAAGTTCAACGGCGTCGCGTACCCGGTGCAAAAAGCCGCCGCGGCGATCTACACGCCGGCCGGTCGCGAGGAGACACGGAAACTCACCGATTTCTACCTCGGCAACGCCAAGCTTATCCGCACCGCGATGACCGGTCTGGGCTTCAAGTGCATCGGCGGAGACAATGCTCCCTATATCTGGATCAACACCGGGCGCGATTCCTGGGAGTTCTTCGACCTGCTCCTCAACCAGGCCCAGGTCGTTTGCACCCCCGGCGCCGGCTTCGGTCGCTGTGGCGAGGGCCACGTGCGCATCAGCGCGTTCAATTCGCGCGAGAACACCGAACAGGCTCTCTCCCGTATCGCTTCCGTCTTGTAGGGCGAGGCCTCTGAACCCCGCCAAGGGTGGCTTATGTTGTAGGGCGGGATTTCCATATCCCGCCATTCTTGGCGGCATTCGGAGATGCCGCCCTACAATCTTCGCCAGGCTTCGGCGGCCAAGGGAAATCCCGCCTCCATCAATTACTTCGCGGGCGACCCCAGGTCCGTGGCGATCGCATCCCCCAGGTCGGAAATCGCTTCGTGGATCAGCCCGATCAACTTGCCATAATCGCGACCGTCCCAGTTCCGCGCCGGCGCACTGAAACTTCCGTCCTTGGCGTACGGCTTTCCGTTCGCGCTTCCGTTGATCGTGTAGCTGGCCGCCAGTTGCACGACGTTCCCCGCGGAACGCACGAGTTCGCAGCGCTCGATCCGCACGTTCACCACGGCTCCCCCGCCGATCGACGAGAGCCGCGCCCGCAGGATCTGCGTGATCGCCCCGTCGAGTGGCTCGGCCCAGCGCACGTCCTCCAGAAACAT
Organism: Candidatus Didemnitutus sp.; assembly: GCA_036499305.1. Classification (GTDB taxonomy): domain Bacteria; phylum Verrucomicrobiota; class Verrucomicrobiia; order Opitutales; family Opitutaceae; genus Didemnitutus. The sequence continues at coordinate 20,987 of DASYDZ010000143.1, read as the reverse complement.
GACCTCGCGATCGGCGATGCGCACCGCCATCTCGCGGCGGTGCAGGTAGCCGGGAATCTGCACGGGCACCACGCGTGTCGCGTCCGGGACGGGAGCCGCCGTGACCGGATCGCTCAGCGTGAAATGGCGGGTGGTGTCCGCCTGCGGCTCGGGAAGATTGCAGGCCGCGAGAGCAAGCAGCGGCACCAGGGTGAACGTGGCGCGAATCCGGGTGTTCATGGTTTCTGATCCGCTTTCTTGCGACCGACGATGAGGGAACTGGGATTGCGCTCGAGCTCGTCCGCCAGGCGTTGGAGCGATTCCGCCGCGTCGGCGAACTGGCGGAGGGCCCGCGTCGTCTCATCGCCGAGGTGGCCCTGGGAATCGATGAAACGCTGCGATGTGAGGGCGGCGGACTCCAGCGCCTTGATGGCCGATTGCGCGCGCAGGAGAGTCTCCTTCAATTCGTCGCCCGCCGGACCGATCTGGCCGTCGAGGCGGCCCATGACCGCGCGGGCTTCGTCGATCGTCACGTTGACCTTGGCGAAGGTCTGCTTCGCATCCGGCGAATTGATGAAGGCATCGACGGAATCCGCGGCCTTGCCGATGCGGTTCGACAACTGCTTCACGTCAAATTCGTCGACCTTCTTGTTCACGCTCGCGAGCAGGCCGCGGATGTCCTTGGCCAGCCCGGCGAAGTCGACGCGCTTCAGGTTGGCGAGGATCTCGACGGCGCTGGCCTGCGCGGCGGCGATCGAGGAAGGAATGGCCGGCATCACCGGATACACTTCCTGCATCTGGCGCGGATTCGCCGGGTAAAGGCGCGGATCCTCAAACTCGAGCTCCACGTACAGCAGGCCCGTGATGCCGGTGTAGCTGAGCTGCGCCCGCAGGCCGTGGTCGATCAGCGTCTGCAGCTCGGACGGATTCGCGATGTCGATCGGCTGGCCGGATTCGTCGGTCAGGACGTTGTGGTCCAGCTCGCAGATCGTCTGAACCGCCGATTTTTTCGTCGTGACGTTATAGCGCACATTCACGGCGGCGACGCGGCCGACGCGGACACCGAAGATTTTCACCGCCGCGCCGGGATCGAGGCCGCTCACGGATTCGTCGAAATAAACCACGAAGCGCGACGGTTTCGCGAAGATGTTCGAGCCGCCAAACGACAGGAATCCGATCACCCCGAGCACGAGCGCGCCCAGGATGAACATTCCGACCACCGCGGGACTGATCTTGGTTTTCAAGCGCTCGGCCCTTCTTTTCGCCCATCCGGCTCCTCACGTCTATTCAAAAACTCCCGGACCCGGCGATCCGTGCTCTCGCGCTCCAGCGCGCGCGGATGGCCCTCGGCGATGATTCCCTTCACGTCACGATCGAGCATGATCACCCGGTCCGCGATCCCGAAGATGCTGGCGAGCTCGTGTGAGACCACGACGATGGTGGTCCCGTGCGTGTCCCGGATCTCCTGGATCAACTCGTCCAGCTTCAGCGAGGTCACCGGGTCGAGGCCCGCCGACGGCTCATCGAAAAACACGACCGACGGATCGAGCGCCAGGGCGCGGGCGAGCCCGGCGCGCTTCTTCATGCCGCCGCTGATCTCCGACGGATAGTAGTCCTCGTAACCCGCGAGGCCGACCTGCGCGAGCTTGAGGCCGACCAGGCTGTCGCGTTCGCGTCGCGACAACTTCGTGTACAATTCGAGCGGCAGGGCCACGTTTTCGCGGAGCGTCATCGAACTCCAGAGCGCGCCCGACTGGTAGAGAACGCCGAACGACCGCAGAAGCGCCTGTCGTTCCGAGCCGGCCGCCCGGATGAAGTCCCGCTCGAAATATCGCACCGACCCCTTCGGCGGATGGTGCAACCCGATCAGGTTGCGGAGCAGCGTGCTCTTCCCGCAACCGCTGCCGCCAATGATGAAGAAAATCTCCGCCGGCCGGACCGCGAACGACACGTTCTGGAGGACCACGCGTTCGCCGTAGCGGCATTCGAGGCCCTCGACCTCGATCGCGTTCTTCACCGCAGCGATGGTCTCGGATGCGTTCATTCGCTGTGCGTCCGAAACACCGGAGCTTGCTTCCGCTTGGATTGTTGTAGGAGCGGCTTTATGCCGCGAGCGAACGGGAAATCGCGGGGTAAACCCGCTCCTACAGCTAAAGAGGGACTTGGTTGCATGGGCTGTCTTGATCAAATGCCTCTGATGCTTGCTCCGGGGATCGTTGGCTCACCATCCGAGAATGTTGAAGATGACCGCAAAGACCGCGTCGCTCACGACGATGAGCAGGATTGAGGTGACGACCGCGCGCGTGGCGGCGGTGCCCACGCCGGCGGCGTCGCGGTCTGCCTGGAGGCCGCGCAGGCAGCCGGACAAGCCGATGATCAGGCCGAAGGCCGACGCCTTGAGCAGTCCGGTGTTAACGTCCGAGAGGTCGACGATGCTCTTGGTCTCCGCCCAGTAAAGACTCGTCGGGATGTGCATCGGCGGGGCATAGGCGATGGCCATGCCGCCGAGCATGCCGACGCCGTCGGAATAAAGCGCGAGCAGCGGCATCATGCAGAAAAGCGCGACGACGCGCGGCATCACGAGAAAATCCACGGGCGACACACCGAGCGTCTGCAGCGCGTCGATTTCCTCGTTCGCCTTCATGTTGCCCAGGGTGGCCGCGAAGGCCGCGCCCGTCCGGCCCGCGAGCACCACCGCCGCCATCATCGGGCCCATCTCGCGGACGACGGCCAGGCCCACCATGTCGGCGAGCCAAATGTCGCCGCCATACTGGCGCACCACGAGCGAACCGGTGTACGCCATGGTCACGCCAACCAGGAAACTGATCAGCCCGACGATCGGGAGTGCCATGGCGCCGCAGGCCTGGATTTCCGCCAGGGTGTCGCGCCAGCGGAACTGCGCCCGACCGCGGAAGAAACGGCCGATGGTGTAGGCGCATTCGCCCACCAGTTGCGCGCTGTCCTTCACGTCCCGCCACAAGCCCGCTGAAGCCAGGCCGACCGCCGTGAACGGCCCGAGCAGCGCCGGATGCTTCGCCACCTCCCGCTCCGGCTCGATGGACAGGTGCGCCGCCAGGCGCATCGCACCCGCCGGCAGATGCTCGAGGTCGACCGCGACGCCGGCTCCCCGCGCCCATTCGCGAACCTCCTGCATGAAGATGGGCAGGGAACTGTCCCAGAATCCCAGCTCCGAACCGGTGAGACGCACCCGGGAGGGTTTGGCGTCCCCGAGAAGTCGAACCCACTGCGGTCGCTCCTCCACGATCCGCCAGTCGCCGCTCAAGCGCACCTCCAGCACGTCTCCCTCGAGGCGGGCCTCGGCCCGGGCGGGGGATGCGTCGGAATTCATCCCGTCCACCTTCGCCTAACCCGCGGACCGGGACGAGGATTTTTTGCGGTCTTGTTATCCCCCCGGCGCCGCGCTTCCGTCGCTGCCCCGCAACCTGCCCACCATGCGACTTCGCACCGTCCTTTTCGACCTCGATGGCACGCTGATCGATCATTTCAAGGCGATCCACCGCTGCCACGCGTTCACGATGCGGCAGCTTGGCCTGCCCGAGCCCACGCCGGCGCAGGTCCGCGCCGCTGTCGGCGCCGGCGTCGAGACCGCCATCGCGCGGCTGGCCGGACCCGAACGCGTCGCCGCCGCCCTGCCGATCTACATGAAGCACTGGAATGCGACCATGCTGGACGACGTCGAGTCGCTGCCCGGCGCGATCGACCTGTTGCGATCGCTGCGCGCGGACGGCGTCAAATGCGCGGTGCTCACCAACAAACACGGACCCTCCTCCCGCCTCGTCTGCGACCATCTCGGTTTCACGCCCTTGCTGGCGGCGGTTTTTGGGGCGCAGGACACTCCCTGGCTCAAACCGGACCCCCGCTTCACGGCCCATGCCCTCGCCCAATTGCAGGCCGATGCCGCCACCACGGCCCTCGTCGGCGACTCGCCCTACGATCTTGAAACCGCCCGCGCCGGCGGGCTCCCGTTTGTGGCCGTGACGACCGGCACGCACACCGAAGAACAATTGCGCGCCGCGGGCGCCGGCGTGATTGCCACCTCGCTGCCCGAAGTCGGCCGCGAACTGGCAAAGCTCCAGGCCGTATCCATGAGGCAGGAGGACGGCGAAAGAGCGCGCGGGCCCTGACGGACGCGTCGCGCGCCTTGCGCCCGGCGCAAGGTTGTCTCGGTCGGACCCATTCAGTCGAGCCGAGGCGGAACCGGACCTCAGGGCCGGTTTTCCTCTGCAAGTCTCGTGAACCCGCCCGGAGGTCGGGTTCCACCATTCCGTACGCCTCCCGTCATTCGAAAGAGAGAATTGAACGCTGCCCTTTCGCCAGCGCTACTCCCCGGGAGCAAACTCGGGGATTCTACGCACGGCTTGCATTGCCATCCAAACAGGGCAACGCCGGGCAGGGTCCCAACTCGAATGGAAACCCCGCAGCAGGCTGCGGGGAATGTTTCAGTATTCAACCAAACCGTGCTGACATTCGCCGGACCGTCGCGCCGGCTGACTGCGCAATCGCCCGGAAATCCCTCGATATTCGTTCATCATTCGTAACGAGAGCCCAGAACGCCAAAGCAGCGGGCGCTGCCTCGGCCCAGACTGCGGCGACCGCGGGCACGGGGGGACGGGGATCGAAAATCCGCGCACTCAGGTCACCCTGGTTACCCGGAGCGTAAAGCATGGGCAACATGTCGTACGAGGGGGTCAGACGAAACGGGATCTGGTCGCCGAACAGGATGCTGGTGTTGTTCCGATGCATGTCGGAGTTGGCGATGAGATTTCCGAAACACCAGCGCCAGCGGAGTTCGCGGGCCTGGTCGGAGGAGAGCCAGCCGCCAGACTCGAGCACGGAGGCCAGGGCCGCCCAATCCTCGGCGTTGCCTTCGGAGAGGCCGTCAACGAGCGCGCCCAGGCTCAGGATCCCGCGACGGCCAGTTTGCGTTCGGTCGAAACGCTCGACTTCCAGAAACCGGCGGCCGCCGGCGTCCAGCACTTGCGTACGGACACTGGCGATCCCATGGGCAGAGAGAACCTCCGACGCGAAATGTTCGCAGAGAAGAAGGTCGGCCCAGCGCTGGCTGACCGGTGAACTTTCGGCGGCGGAAAACTTGATCATTACGGGGACAAGCGGTCCGACGTCCCGGCGAACCGTCAGAAGAAACTTGGGTTGTTCGCCACCGGTGGAGGAACCGGCTAGTTGGCCGAGTTGAACCGCAGCGGCTCGCTCCGGATAGACTGTGGCTCGATCGGCGGCAGGTATCGCGGTGTTGGCCACTAATTCCGATCGGCGCAGCGCTTGTTCGAGCGCCCGGTCCCCCAAGACGGAGTCTCCCGGCAAATCATCACCCGCCGTAAGAACGTAGGCCAGGATGTCATCGTCATTCCAATCGCGAGGATCGGTCGGAACGCCGAGGTGGGCCGAAACTTCGCGGGCGACTATCCTCCCCAGGTAACCTTGGGGCGTGGCGTCTTGGAGAAAGAATGGGAGGCCGGGGAATACACCGGTGGGATATCCACGGGCGAGCCAGCCCGAAGGGGCGCTGGAGGGAATGAGCCGGAAACCGCCATGGAGGGCTCGCAGCTCTCCCAATGTCTGCGCACGCCCTTGTTCGTCGAGGCGATAGAGAGGCCAGATGGAACCGAGATTGCGAACATTGCGACGCAGGGCGTATTGGGCAGCGCGAGAGTTACCAATGCGTTCCACGGCCGGCCCCAATTGGGCGATCCGGCGGGACAATGTAGGCTGGCTGATCCCCAAGGACCCGGCCAGTGCCCGCGCCGACGCAACCCCCTGAGCCTGGATGGCTAAAGTCAGGTTGGAGAGGTCCCCGTTATTACGTCGGCTATTCATGAATAGATACTGAATAGAGTTTACAGGTGTTTCTCAATTATTGTCAATCTAATCCATCATCATAGATTAATCTACTGAATAGATAATTTTCAGCCCTTTCAAGCGACTCAGAGGGTCTTGGATAACGGGAGACGCCAGCGTTATCACAAATCCGGAAGAAAACCCCAGACCTGCTTCTTGTTGTTTTCCATCACCCGATGACAGCCAGTGGACAGGCCAGCCAGTTCTGCTGGTCCAGCAGCTCGGCCCCACCGCGTTTGTTCGCGTGGTTTCCCTCGGTCGGCAAAACCGCGGCGGAACCGTTTCGACTCGGACGTCTCCCTGCCCCGCTAGCTTTTTGGCGTCGCTGCTTCCAATTCCTCCCAACGTCCAAACGCAATCGCGTGCTCCTTTTCCAGCTTGTCGAGCCGGGCCTTCACCTCCGCAAACTTTGCCGCCTGGCTTTTGTAGAAGTGGGGATCGGCGAGCTGTGCGGTCAGCTCCGCCTGTTCCTTTTCCAGCGCTTCGATCTTCGCGGGCAGTCCCACGAGTTCCTTCTGCTCCTTGTTTGTGAGTTTGCGCCCCGGCCGTGACGAACCGGTCGAGGCCGCCCCGACGGCCGGGCTTCCCTTGTTTTTGTCCGGGGCCGCGGCCGAATCGGTCGCGCGGCGCTCCGCCGTCGCCGCGGCGTTCGCCGCCTGTTTCTTGATTTCGGTCTGCCAGTCGGTGTAGCCGCCCACGTAGTCGCCGAGGCGCCCGTCGCCCTCGAACACCAGGGTGCTGGTCACAACCTCGTCGAGAAATTCCCGGTCGTGGCTGACCAGCAGGAGCGTGCCCTGAAATTCGACCAGCAGATCCTCGAGGAGCTCGAGCGTCTCGGCGTCGAGATCGTTGGTCGGCTCGTCGAGCACCAGCACGTTGGCCGGCTTGGTGAACAGGCGCGCCAGGAGCAGGCGGTTGCGTTCGCCGCCCGACAGGACCCGGGCGGGAGTGCGGGCGCGCGACGGCTCAAAAAGAAAGTCCTGGAGATAGCTGATCACATTGCGGCTGCGGCCGTCGACCGTCACCGTCGGGTTTCCGTTGGCAATGTTGTCCGCCACCGTCTTGTCGTCCTCGATCTGGGCCCGGAGCTGGTCGAAATAAACCACCTCCAGGTTGGTGCCGTGTTTCAACACCCCGGATGTCAGCGCGATCTGGCCGAGGAGCAGCTTGATGAGCGTGGTCTTGCCCGCACCGTTGGGCCCGAGGATGCCGATTTTCTCGCCGCGCTGGATGACCGTGGAAAAATCGCGGATGACCACGCGCCCGTCGGGCCAGGCAAAGTTCATCTTTTCGGCCTCGATGACCTTCACGCCCGTGCGCTCGGCCTCGCTCAACTTGATCGTGGCGGTGCCGGTGCGGTCGCGGCGGACCCGCGCGGCCGCGCGCATCGCCTTGAGCGCGTTGATGCGGGCGGTGGCCCGGGAGCGCTGGGCCCGGACGCCCCGCCGGATCCATTCCTCCTCCTGCGCGAGTTTCTTGTCAAAGGCCGCGCGCTGTTTCTCCTCGGCCTCCAGCACCTCCTGCTTGCGCACCAGGTAGGTGTCGTAGTCGCAGGCCCAGCCCGCGAGGCGCCCGCGGTCGAGTTCGACAATGCGGGTGGCGACCTTGCGCAGGAAGGCCCGGTCGTGCGTCACAAAGAAAAGCGTGGGCCGGGCGGCGAGCAGGAATTCCTCGAGCCATTGGATCGATTCCAGATCGAGGTGGTTGGTCGGCTCGTCGAGCAGGAGCAGATCCGGCTGGCCGGCGAGCGCCCGGGCGAGCAGCACCCGGCGTTTCAGTCCGCCGGAAAGGGCGCCAAACGCCATCCCGGCGGGCAACTGGAGCGAATGGATCAGGTCTTCCACGCGGACATCGCGCTCCCAATCCTCCTCGTGGTGATCGTCGTTCGGCCGCAGCCCGCTGTGCACCACGTCGTGCACCGACCCCGCGACGTCCGCCGGAATCTCCTGCGTCAGGCGGGTGTAAACCGCGCCCGGCGGACGAAAGACGTCGCCCGAATCGGGCTTCATCTCGCCGGCGATCACCTTCATCAGCGTCGATTTCCCCGCCCCGTTGCGCCCGAGCAGGCAAACGCGTTCGCCCGGATCGATCTGAAAATTCACGCCTTCGAGGATGGCCGGCCCACCGAAATGCAGGGTGACGTCGAGGAGGGTGAGCAGGGCCATGGATAAACCAACGTTGGCACCGCCGGGCCGGCAGGCAAGCAGCGTAATTCCTCCCGCCGGCGTGAACCGAAGCCGGGACGATGCAGTGGGTGGGCGTCGGTTTCCATACCGACGCCTCTGTCGCCGAGGTGAAAATCGGCGACCACCAAAAGACCTGTCGATCCTGGAGCAAAACCAGCTTCTATTGCATCGCTACGGCGAAGACACACGTCGTGCATGCGTTCTCCCCATCGTCGGGTTGTCGCGCACCTCGGTCAAAAGCCAAATCCCGCAATCGCAATGCTGCATCAGCTCGGCCTGCTGGGCGCCCCATTTGCCTGCGAGGTTCCAGGTGCCGATTCGCATCGTGAGGTTTCGAAAGAGGGAATCGTCAAGATCGCAACGGATAACATTACATCCAAAATTGAACTTCGATGAAATGTTTCAGGAGGCGAGCGCCGAACGAGACGAACGGAATCAGCCTGACCCCGTTTGTGCATCCCTCGGCACTCTTGGCTTCTCCGGCCTTTATCGCAGCTTTCGAGGCCGTCGCTTATCGATGAATCCTCTGAGCTTCGGCAGCTTCTCGTGGCCAAGGCCGACGAAGAGAGCGCGTGCATCGAGCCGCAAATCTCCGAATACCTTTCGCGCCTTTTCCGCTGTTATAATGGACAGCAGGCGCTCCAGAAGTTCGAGCAGCTTTCGCTCCTCCATGCGTGCTTCGATCACTGCCTTTTGGAGGTCTTCAAGATAGGCCGGAAGCACGTGGTTCAGAATCACGACATGACGTGCGTCCTGGCGACCCGTCTGGGCAATGTCGGCAACGTTGGCGATTTTCGCCTGCAACAGCGCAATCGGGCTGGGCACCTGCACATGGGTTTCGCCCAATGCCACCGTGTAAACCGGCTCGCGCAGCTCCTCGTTGCTCACGCCGTGCACATAACGGAGCACCTCGATGAGGAGCGGGAGACCATGGCGGTCCTTGGCTATCACCACGCCGATTTCGTTGGTCGGGGGTTTGACCGGAAAGAATTGTGGCTTGGCGCCGGCCAGTTTACCGAGAGCCTCCAAAGTCTCCCGGTCGCCAAGCACGTCCACGTCCCGCGAAACAAACGGAGCCAACGTGGCCGTGCGCGTCGCGTAATACATGGCCCACACGTTGACGGCCTGGCCGCCGACCAGCAGAACCGGCTCCTTCGTGGCCAGGAGTGGCGCGAAGTCCTCGGGTGGGCGAGGCTCGGCGTTAGACGGCAGCGGTAACATGGGCTCGATCGAAGTCGATGATTCGGACGCCCCGTCGCGCTGAAACGACGGAATTGCGCTGCTGAATGGTTTGGGGGCTCGCCAAATTCAAGTCGAGGAGCACCTGGTCGAACTCGCGCTGACTGCGTTTGAAGCGCGCCACCTGAGCAGCAGTTTTGAACAGCGCCGGCATCCGAGGGGCCTTTTGCCAGACCAACTGGCGCAGGCGCTCGGCCTGAAGCGGCTCGCTCACCCGGTTCTTCACCAATTCGCGGGTCGCCTGACGCAGCAACGCCATCACGGTCGTGTCTTCCCGGCGCGCGATCTCCGCGAGCGCGACCAAAACCGCCTCGTGCTCGGCCAGGCTTTGGCGACGCTTGGACTTTGAGAGTTGGTTCGGCATGGATTAAAAGGTTGAATCAACCTTGTCATTTTGCTCGCCGAGGGCAAGCTTATCCGACCGGCCGCATTCCGATGGTAGAAAGGGATTTTTGCAGGCCATCGTAGAGGCGGATGGGCTCAAGGCTTGCGATGGCAGGTCCTGAATGGCTGGCTCCACGGCGCGGGCCAAGCAAAGGGGGACTGCCATGAATTGGAAACAGGATCTTCTCGTTTTAGCCTACATGCTGCTTTTCTGTGGCAGCGTGGCGGGCATGCTGTGGTGGCAGAAACGCCGCCGGAAGACGCGGCTGCCCTTTAATGAGGAGTTCAAGCTGCTGCGCGGGCCGGGCGAGACTCAACTCAAATTAGTCCAGGAGTTTTCCGAGGACGGTGTCTTTTGGATGCTTGCCGCTGCCTTCGTCCCCGCGGTGGTTGCAAGCGTGCTGCTGCTTGGCACCGCTAGGCTGCCGACTCAGTTCCAGGTTGGAGGCGCTGCCGTCACGCTGGTAGCATCTATCGTCTCATTCTACCTGTCCGCACGTTGGTTTTCCGGGAAGACGAAGGAAATCGGTAACCGCTACCTCGGCTACTTTGGCGAGCGGGTTGTGGCCGAACACCTCGATCAACTCAAAGCCGCGGGTTGGCGGGTGTTTCACGACGTCCCGTGCGAAGCAGGCAAGGCCAAATTCAACATCGACCACATTGCAGTCGGCGCCGGCGGCGTGTTTGTGCTCGAGACCAAGACGCGCCGGAAAGGGAGCGCGCGGCCGGGTTTCGATGACCACAAGGTCTTTTTCGACGGCCGCTCGCTCGTCTGGCCTTGGGGCGAGGACAATCACGGTTTGGAGCAGGCTGAGCGCAATGCGGTCTGGCTGGCCGACACCCTAAAGTCCGAGTTGGGCGAGCGCTTCCACGTCTCGCCAGTTTTAGTGCTGCCCGGATGGTGGTTGGAGAACAAACCGAGTAGGGAGTCGCGGCTCTGCCAGGTCATGAATCCCAAGTGGCTGGCCGAGCGCCTCGGAAAACAGCGGCCAGTCCTGGACGACCGGCAGATTTCGTCCATCTCCGCCAAGCTTGAATCCCGCTGCCGCGATGTTGAGTATTGATTCCGCAGACGCGACAGCACCTCATTTCGACTTGGCTAGAGCGCGCGAACGCGTGAAATGAAGCTCATGCGATTGATTGGGTGCAAGAACCACCAGATTTTGGCCAAATATGCGGCCGGAGGTTGCTTCGGGTGCGACCTGACGCGGAGTTGTTAGTCGCTGCCTCGTGATGACCCTTCGCCGTCCCTTCGAGTTTGGGGATGCAGCCGATCTTAAGACGTCATGTCTTGACAATTGACTAAACGGAGGGGGTGACCGCGAGGCCGATGGTTTTTGGCGTCCCCCCGCCAGATAACGAGCGCGCGGATCGATGTGGACATCGCTCCCTACCGGTAAACCCACGGTTTTCCGACGTCGTCGGGCGTCTACTCTCTCCTCGCTACTCGATCCTCGCTACTTATTCGACTGGCCGCGCCATCCGAAGCGCCGAAGGCGCGAAGGATGGCGGAGAGGGGATTCGAACCCCGATCCCCAAGTACCTCAACCAGTTTCGCCCGCAGCCGAATCAAAATCCGAGAAATCCGCGCCGCCACCAATAGCCTCACAAAACGCTGGGAGCCTCGGTCTTGAGAAGGCCGAGATTGTCAACGCCTGGCCACAGCTTCCTCAGAAAATCCGCCACGCAATTCTCGTTCTGCTCCGTTGCTCCTTATGATGGCCGCACAAGCGATTCGCTGACACCGGGGTTTTCGCATTCAAGCGAATTGACCCGCACGCTGACTCAAAGGATCATTTCGAGTTCTGGCGTTGCGTCTTCGTCTTGGGCTTTGGCCCACGAAGACCGACAGTCGTAGTTCCACGGAATTTGCGTCGATATTCAGCGACCGAAGAATAACCGGCCGGGACATGCGTCCATCCCTCGTCCTCTTCCGAGAATTTAAAGTCTGCACAATGCTCGGGAACGACCGGCTGCGGGGTGATTTTGTCCAGGTAGGCCCTGAAGAGATGATTGATGAAACATTCTGCGACCCGGCCGCGCAGCTCGTTCCAGCGATCATCCTTCGTGAAGCCCTCTTTAATCAGCGAGGTGCATACCCAACCGCACACCTCGCATTCCGCAGCGTCAATGTCCCGACCGGGATAGTTCTCTTTCGTGTAGTATTGCTGCGGATCGAAGTGTACACCGAGTTTAACGTAACAGTCATGTACAATCTCCAGCAAATCCACAAAATATTCGGTTGAAGCCTGCACGACTTGCGGTGTGCCAGGCGCCGAAGATTTCCGGGGATCGTTTTGACGGAAGTAGTGCTCCACCGTCCTCCCGTGGCTCATGGAGCCACTCACGGGGTATGGGCCGCCGTGCACGTGGTCATTTCGCATGTCGAGAAACGCCTTCGCCAGATCGTTTGTGGCCATCCGTTGCCGGTGTGGCTCATACCACGCTTGAAATCCGGGGATCGCATCCTTGAAACGCTGGAGTGCCAGCGTGCTGGTCCGCGCTGCCGAAAGAAACGCGCTGAAATACCAGTTAAAATCTTTCCCGTGACTGCACCCGCACATTTTCTGGAGGAAAAACTCCGCCTCCGCGATTTTGTTGTCAACAGTGTCGAAAGTGAGGCTCATGATTGCGGAACGTTTGCCGAATTGCGGGAACGAGCTGCGGATTCGAGCAAAGCCGAGGCGATTCGACGCAAGGTGCGAGGCTGATGCTTGCGCCCAAGAGCGAACTCCCAGATTCGCAGGACGCGCCATCCGTGCCCCTGCAGAGTCCGCGTAACCAGTCGATCTCGCGCTCGGTTGCGGCCAATTTTTTCAAACCAGAATTTGCGGCGGGTCGCCGGTATGCGGCTACGCGTCGGGTGGCCGTGCCAAAAATCACCGTCGATGAAAATCGCCAGTTTGATTTTCGGAAAAACGAAATCCGGACGGCCAAAGAGTCGCGAATTTCGCCGCCAACCGGTGATGCCATGCAGCCGGAAAAGCAGGAGCATCTTTAGCTCCGTCGATTTGTTGCCGGAACCTCTGATCCGGGCCATGACCTCGGATCGCTTCGCGGTCGAAAACACGTCAGGCATTCAGCGCAACAACGTTACGGCAGCGGCCGGCAGTGAGACAAAATCTCCGCCGGCCGCCGAGACATCCAAGGTGTAGCCAACCTCACTCACGCCTGGTGGCAGACCCGAGGGAAAATGACTGGGACGCAGGCGAGAAAAATTCTCGTCCACCCGATACAATCTCTCGTCTACGACGCGCCAGCGGGTCTGGGCGTAGTCGGCTTCATGTGCGGCGGAATAATCCGTTTGCAGCAGCGCCGTTTCAAATACCGCCAGCGCGTCGCGGTCAGCGGCAAGCAGTGCGCGGCATTCCGTGATCAACTGCGGCAAAACGTGAGCGGCTCCGGCCTCGTCACGAATCCGTAGAGCGAACAGGAGAAGCTCACCGTTTTCAGGAGGCTCCAACTGGTCGAGTCCGTTGACGTGGCAGAGGTGATTTCGGACGATACTGCTGCCCTTCACCTCGACGGAGCGGCCGATCCACTCGAAGTCGTGGCGGGAGCGCAATGGTCCGCGCCAGCGTGTTGCTGCCGCCGCTGGACCGGCAGCGGGCACCATCCACCGGCTAAAAAACCACAACTCTGCGAAAAGGCCCACTTGGGCGTCACGGGATAGCAGAGGACGAGGAAGCTGGCCCCAGAATCTTCTCCACTTCGCCAAAACCCGCGTGATTGCGATCGCGGGTGGGTGCGTTGCGATGGCGAATGCAAGATCGACCCCGATGACATCGAATAGATCGTGTCCGGCGGCGTCGCGACATTCGATCACGACATAGCGTCCGGTCGCACCGCGATCATCGACCAACTCCGCAGAGCCAACCCGGAAGCCGCGGCTTCGTGAGTCATCCACGGATTCTTCGCCCGCCGCCAAAGCAACCAGGAAACGACGCTCGCCTGAGCGGGCGACGCTTCCGAGCAATCGCGGGCATATTTCGGCGAGAGGGGGACGGACTTGCCAATCGTCGCCGGATGAAGCCGACGGCGACAGCGCCGTCCAGAAGTCCGGCGCGATCTGACTCATTCCACTGGCCTCCATTCCACCGTGCCGGTCACGTAGTCGAGTGCGCCTTGGCCAAAGATGGTCGGCGCGCGTGATGACGGCGGAAATGACAAGGCAAACGCAATGAGGTCACGCGCGTTTTGGTCGTCGGGGTTGTCGAATAAGCGTCGGCGAGACTGGCTGTCGGCCGGCAAGTCGTGTCCGCTTTGCCGGCTGATTGGATACAGTAGGAGAAGCCCTTCTGTGGCGGGTCGCACCAGACGCGCGGCGGGATTTTGGCCGAGTTCCTCTTCTTGAGCGAGCGCTCGTGCGCGCTCCAGCAGCTCTTCCGAAAGCCCGGCTTCTTCGTCGCCCGGCTCCGTCACTACACCCAATGAGGCCGGATCGCTCTTCAGCCTCGTCCGGGCAATCTGGGCGATCCGCCCCCCGGCCACATTCCACTGGGCCTCACCCAGCGTCGTATCCAGCCGCTTCCGGCCCTTGACCGCTATTGTCCAACGCACCAGCTCATCCTGCTCGATCTGCCGTTCGAGGTAGGCACAGAGGAGTGGCAGCGACACGGACCGCGCGGATTCGTCGATGCGGTAACGTTTGAGAAAATCCAAGACCAGCTCACCGGAAACCGCCTTCGTTCCCGCCCAGACCGGACCATCGTCCTTCCAATCGGGCGAGCCTGCCCCGGTCAGAAATTCCCGCGTCAACGCCAGGTTGGCGTCGGCCTGCTCGGCAAGATCGGCCGGCCGGGCAAAAGGGAATTTGAAAGACTGGACTACCTTCGCGGCATAGGTCTGGGCCACGTTGATCGTGGAGCTGTGCCGCTGCTTGAGAGGACTCGTCACCAGCATCGCAGGATGGCTGAGAATTCGCATTCCCAGCTCCACCGGCTTGATGCCTTGGCGCTCATAGACTGCGATGTCCTCACGCAACTGATACTCTACGGTCGCCAAATCGTGAAACCACGAGCGAAGCTCGGTCGTGGTGTGAATCCGGGTGAGATCAGCCCAGCCGCCTCGATACCCAAACCACCGTCCCATCTGCATCAGGGTGTCATACATCACCGTCCGCCGGACGAAGTAACTCACCAGAAGACCCTCCAAGGTCAGGCCGCGGGACAGCCGGTTGCCTCCAACTGCAATCACCTTCAGGGCCGGTTCGCTCGCGTAATCGAGCATGTCACCCTTGCGACTGTTCACCTCCCGCACCTCCCGCACCGCCTCCAAAAACGGCCCGACATGCTCGGCTATACTGTCGAATGGAACGTCGAGCGCAGGTGCCACGGCATGAGTGACGGGGCGAAACTCAGCGTCCCATCGCGCCCGCAAGCGAGGCTCCACATGTCCCCGCTGATACCGCCATTCATCTCGGAGGTCCCGGAGGCGGTCCCGCACCTGGGTTGTGAGTCGCATGTGGTCGTCACGCCGCGAACTCGTATGAATCAGCATCGTCGCAGGTTCAGCACCATTCCCGCGCTGCCGTCTGCCGGCTCCGGCGAGCACGAAATTTTCGAGCGCAATTTGCAGGCCGGGCGGAAAGGCACCTTGATCCAAGGCAAGCAGATCCTCGTCCGCCACCGGGCGTATCACATCCAAACCGGTTCGCTCCGCCCCGGTCGCAAGATCGAACCGGCCGTAAAGCTCCTCCGCCCCGAAATACCCATCCCGTTTGGGCAGAGCTATGACAAAATCCTTCGGATACAGATCGTTTCCGAATTCGGGATGAAACTGGTTGTCGTGAGGAATCAGGATGTTCGCGAATGGAGTCGCCGTGTATGCAGCATAGGAACAACGCGAGAAACGCCCGAGGAGTTTGCGGATCAGACCGTTGATAATTGACGGGTCTTCGATCACATCGTCGGGATCGGGCGCCTGGGTGACACGATCACCCTTGCTGTCGGGACTCGCCTGATCGGCTTCGTCATCTACCACCAGCACCGGAAGCTGCTGCATGACAGTCGAGGGAGCTTCGTCGAGCCACGCGTGCAGCCGGCGAAGTCGCGGCCCGTTTTTCTTCATCACTATCAGCACCGGCTCGCTTCCTTGGAGCGAAGCGTAGTTCGCCCGGCCCGCGTCAAAATCCCCGCCCGCATCCTCGCTCGTGAATTGGTGCCACTGTTTTCCCGGTGGCGGCAGCGGGACCGCGCCAGGTCGGTTGTCAACATAGCCCACCAGCTCGCGGTTCAATCTGATCTGCGTCTGCCGTCTCAACCCGTTGTCCGTGCCGGAAAGGACAATCACCAAGCGATAGCCAACATCGACCGCCTTCGCGATCAGCGCGGTGAAGTTGGCAGTTTTTCCGCTTTGCACATAGCCGAGCACGAGGCCACGGATGTCGAACTCCGGCAGCGACGGTCTCGCCACCTGCCGGAGAACCCGGTCCGTCTGGTCGTCGAGATCGGCGGTATTCCATTCTTTAGAGATAAGGTAATCCCGAAGTGTCGGCCAGTAATACCAAGAACCCCGGTCCACGGTGTCGAGCCAGCCGCCACGGGTCGGGTCCGCAGAAATCGTCGAAACTGGCCGGAGCCGCCGCGTTTGTTCCAGCTCGAAAATGTTGCGGACGAAATCCCGGACGTCGGGATGCAGCGCCGGATTGGCCAGCGCATCGTTCAACGGAATTCCATTCGCCACCAAGGCGCGCGCGATCCGAAGTCCCTGCGATTGTTCCGGTGTCATACGACGACCCGCGGACGCTCGATTTTGGAGAACACTGAACGGACGACCGGTTTTTCCTCCGCAGTTGAAACCGCGAGGGAAAGCGCAAGGACTTCATCGACGGTGAAGAGCGTCTTCACGTCATGCCCGTTGGCCCCGGAGCCATTGCTCGACGCCGAAGCGTTCGTCGAGGCACCGCCCGCCGACCGGCTCGGCTCCGGCGACGAGCCACGCGAAGCGGAACCCGATCCTCCTGCACCACCATTTGCGGACGCCCCGCTGTTGCGATATTCGCTGTCGGCTGCTCGGATGACGGGCGCGAGCAGACGCTCAAGATCGCCGCGAAGCTGCGCCGGGAGCTGAACCCGCATTTTCGCCACATTGATTTTGAATGCCTCATCCAACTTCGGGTTGAAGCTGAGGCCGACGCGCGCCAGTTTGGTATGCTCATCCTGAACCCGCAGGCCGGACCAGCCTCCACTTTGAATGAGACGATCTGCGCGATAAATGTAGAACCCCTGTTGGCGATTCCATTTACGTGGCCCCGATGCCCGGTCGTGGGCAGCCGACGTGCTGAACCGATTTTGGTGCGGCAGGACAAACGGCTCGAACAGCACCTCTCCCGTGACCCCATCCTGCTCAATCGGGAGACTTCGCCCCTCAAGCTTGCGGGTGCGCTCCTCCTTGCGGCAAAATGGGTCCCAAGGTTCGACGGGATTTCCGTTCAAGCTGATTTTGATCCGCCGCCGCCGTGCCTCGCCACTGAGGAACCGATGAAACACCATCGCCAGATGGTCCTCGACCTCACGGCTCATCTGCGCGAGCTGCTTCCGTTGGAATTCACCGTAAGGATGTTTGTAACCCAAGATGCGGTCGAGCTGCTCCCAAAGGACCACGGTGCTGAAACCCTTCTTCAACATTCCGCCGATGGAACGCGGCAGCTTGTTTTTCACCACCGGCAGTATCTCCCATTTGTCCGCCTTTGAAATATGATCAAGGTCCCAACGGAACGCCGTGAACGCCGAAGACCCTTTGGGCCGGCTGGCGACCGTCAGGCATCGGCATTGGCTCATCGAGGCGGTCTTCATCCCAAGACCGAACTTTCCAAGATCGCCGTCCACATACTCGCGTTCAGACCCATACCGCATCGCCTCCCGTAGAACCTTGGCGGACATCCCCCTCCCATTATCCGCGATGCGAACCCAGGATTCGTCCCCTTTGAACTCGATCCAGACATCCACCTCTGTCGCGCCGGCCTCGACCGAATTATCGATAAGATCGGCCACCGCCGGTGCAAACTCATAGCCCATATCGCGCAGCGACCCGATAAGCCGACGCGCCGACGGAATTAGTTCATTGGCCTTGCTCATGACTTCATCGCGGTGCGAAGCGTCGTTAACCCGGCCCGTTGTGCGGCGACGCAATAGAACGCGTCAGCATCGAAGTCCCCGCGCTCGAAACGGCGCCACGCCTCCTCGCCAATCAGCACCAGAGCCACGGGCCAGCCACTCCGCGCGTAACGTTCCCCCAGATCGGCAGCACCAGGATTCAGCGTTGTCGCCTTCACGCGTTTGGCACCGTGATCAAGGGCGTTGTCCGGATGCAGGTCGGGAAACAGCCAGAGCAGCGAATGCCACCCCGCGATAAAGATTTTCTTGTCCAGCGCGCAAAGCTCACGTCGCGTGGCCTGCATCAGAAGATTCAGGCGTCGTCGCGCCTCCAGGTGATCGGCCGGGAGATCAATGTTCGCCGACAGGCTGGCACGCGGTGGTGCCTCCGGCCGCTCCGGCTCGGCGGCCGGCTCCGCCTGACGCTTCCAAAACCGAAGTATCTCGTGACCGACCGCCTCGGCGACAAGCGGAGGCACCGCGTTGCCGATGATTCGAAATTGATGTGTGCGCGCTACCGGGAGCGCGAACCAGTCGGGGAAACTCTGCACTCGCGCCGCCTCTCGCGGTGTGAGCGACCGGTTCTGGGTGGGATGGATGAACATCAGCCCGTCCTTGCTGAGATGCGCCACAATCGTCGAGCAAAGCTCCTCCCGGTGCTGGCGCTTGAATCTATCGTCGAAACAGGATCGTTTGTAGGGAAATTCCATCTGCGCGCCCCGCCGGATCGCCTCGCCACTATGCTCGCCCTCCTTCAGACGATCAAAGTCACGCAGATCACGCGCGCTGTGCGGCCGGGCGCGGTGCGCCGTGAGTTTCGGGGCGTCGAACACCTGCAGCACGCTTTCCAAATAATGTCGCGCCTCCTTTCCGCGGCGTCCCAAAAATTCGCAGCGGCGGTTCAAATCATACTCACGCGTTTCCACGCCCGCACCTGCTTCCAAGGAGGGAAGATCACCAATCGCGTCCCAGAGCGTCGGACATTTCCGTTCCTTGCCCGCGGCGAACGCGCGCGGGGATGGTTGGAGTTCTGATGGGAAAAAACCGGGCACGTCCGCCCGCACGCCCACGATCAACTGCCTCCGTCGTTTTTGGGGAACCCCAAGCTTCCAAGATTCCTCAACTTGGGGGTGCACCCGGTAACCGAGCAACCTGGCCTCATGCTGGACCAAGGTGAAAAACTTCCCCTTCGCTGCGCTTTGCAATCCGAGCACATTCTCCATCACGAACACGCGCGGCTTGAAAAATTGGACGTAGTCGAGAAATGCCCGAAACAGATACCGACGCTTGTCGCGCTTCACTCGCGAGCCGTGATTTGCAGCGTCAACCTGCCGGACCTGCGAGTAGCCTTGGCACGGCGGGCCTCCGACAATGACATCCAAGCGGTCGGTTCCGATCAGACGTGCGAGTTCGCGCGGATGGAACTCCGTCAGGTCCCGTTCCAGCACGTGGGGCAAATCGTTGGCAGGAAAGTTCGCCCGGAGCGTTGCCACCGCCTCCGCGTTGAAATCGACAGCTGCGAGGCAGCTAAAACCGGCGCGAGTCAGACCTAAAGTGAAGCCGCCGCATCCACAGAACAGATCGATGAACGTAAACCTATCATCACAAATCTCGTTCATGGCTGAAAAGCACGGTTGCGCTCGCGATGGATCGTCGCCCCGAGGTCCAATGCTTCGCCGCATACGCGCCGAGCAGGGAATAACCACGCATGATGAGAGCGAGATTCGGAATTTTCACGGGGGACACGGTATCGCAGGAACTGAGACATTTGCTGATCCAGGCTCTCCCGGCATTCCCCTTCTTTCCACTGCAAAATACGGCTTCAGCTCCCGCCGGCATCGCCGATGGCGTAATTGACGTGGTGGCCGGGGCGCTCAACATAACTCCAACCTCATCCCAACCGGCCCGAAGTCAATGTCTTACCCGCGCGCTGTATTCCTCGACACCTGCATCCTTGAGCAGCAGCATTTCAATTTCTCAAGCGCCGCGATCACGTCGTTTGTGGACGTGGCCAAGAAACAAAAACTTCAGTTCTTGTTGCCGGACCCGACTGCGAAGGAAATTCTGCGCCACATCCGGGAGCGTTCCGCCGACGCGCTGAAAGCACTAGAAGATGCTAGGCGCAAAGCGCCCTTTCTGGCGAAATGGAAGGGGTTTCCCCAGCGCACCAACCAGCGCCTCGCAGACTGGGAGGTCAACAAGCTTGCACAAGAGGAATGGCAGAACTTCCTGAAACAGTTCGACACCGTTCACCTCGGGTATGAAGGCATAAAAACCGAGATGGTGATGACTTGGTATGATTCCACGCGTGCGCCGTTCGGTAAAGGGGCCAAGCGAAAGGAATTTCCTGACGCATTTGCCGTCGCAATTCTCGACGCCTTCGCGACTGGGAAAACAGTGACCGTGGCGGTCGTCTCCACCGACTCCGACATGGAGGCAGCGTGCGGGCATTTCGGCAACCTCCTGTATTTTCCGACGCTTCAGCAACTCACCGAATCACTGCTCAAGGACGAGCATGGGGTGGGAAAAATCCGTGCCGGCATTGCGGGCGATGTGACCCGATTGACGGAGCGAATCAAAAAAAATCTGACGAGGCTCCATTTTGCTCACGCTAAGGAACGATACACGGTTCAGGGCACCAACGTCGGTTCGGTGACGATTGCCGACTTCCGCGTCGTGGCCGTTGGTCACGGGGAATGCACCATCACATTCGAGGCGAGCATCGATCTTGAGGCTGACCTCACATGGACTTCTCGTGACGATCCGGACACTGAATATTACGAGGCCAGTGACCGTCTTGCAGATTCCATTGAGATCACCGGAACGGCAAAAATTAAACTCAGTGCCGCTGGCGACGGAATCGCGGAGATCCCGTTCCTTGAATTTGATCACTCTGAAGCGCTAGTCACCGCCACGCCAGATCGTCATGAGGAATGATAACGTGTGATCTTCTCCATAACGGCCCCTGAGCCGCAGCAGCGGACTACTACTAGTCGAAAACGCAGGCCCCTGCTGCATAATTGGCCATTTCCCAACGACGCAAGGATATATGCCAGAGCTTTACAAAGGCAAAGGCGACCTGCCGGTGGTACGGACCGGGCTGATAGGTAACAGATAGTCCAGGGTGATGGGTTACACTTCGGGGCTATGCCCTGGAACACCGTTACCCCGATGGAAGAGATCAATCGCTTTGTCTGCCTCGCGACCGCCGACCGCGCCACGCTCA